>DIYZ01000196.1:0-6376 GCA_002427845.1 Chloracidobacterium sp. UBA6041
CTGCTTCTGATCCGCCTTTATCCGTGTGCATCTGTGGCGCCTTTCATCTGCTGGTTCTGATCAACCTTTCTCCGCGTGTGCATCTGTGGCGCCTTCATCTGTGGCGCCTTCATCTGCTGCTTCCGATCCGCCTTTATCCGTGTGCATCTGTGGCGCCTTTCATCTGCTGCTTCTGACCAGTCGGACGCGGCGTCGCGCGTTTCGCATCCTCTCCTTTTCTGGTTCAACTTCAACTGCTGGAACGTTCGCGTCGCGATTGAAGCGGTTGGTATCCGCAACGAAGGGCCACAACTTCTCCGGGCTTCCTTTTAGATCGTATTGCCAGCGGTAATGAAATTCGCGGTATGCCATAAAATCAGAAGTCTGAGATCAGAGGTCGGAGATCAGAAGTGGTGATCAGCGGTTGGTCGTGGTCAAGAAAGCACCGGGATTCCTCATCATTGCTAGTTCATATCCTGCTTTGTAAACGTTCAAATCTTTCGCTGAGTTGATTTGCATTCAGATTTGGTTCCTACGACGTTCCCGCAATTCTGATCTCAGACCTCTGACCTCTTTACGTCACACTTCTTTGTATTCCGAGTCTACGTCTTCGGTTGACGAAGCGACGCGGTAGTTTCGCGACTGAACTTGCTTGGTGATCAGCAAATCGTCTTTCGTCTTTAGAAGGTCCGCGCGGTTGTAAACTGAAAGCTCGAAATTGTATCCGTGGGTGATTGCATCTTTTGGACACGCCTCTACGCAATAGCCGCAAAAGATGCAACGTCCGTAGTCGATGTTGTAAACCTCGGCATACCGTTCATCGACGCCGATGCGTTCTTCAGGCAAACGCGGGTCGTCTTTCGCAACAATGTAGATGCATTCAGAAGGACACGCGGCGGCACACAGAAAACAGGCCACGCACTTCTCTCTTCCCAGCTCGTCGACGTGCAGCAGGTGTTGTCCGCGATAACGCGGCTGCACCGTAACTGGTTCTTCCGGATACTGAACAGTCCATTTCTGTTTCGGGATGTACGAAAGAGTCACACCCATTCCCTGAATGATTGCTTTGGTGGATTCGATTACGTCAGTGATTATTGACATGCTGGTCGGTGGTCTGTGGTCAGTTGTCAGTCGTTAGTTGTCAGTTGTTAGTTGTCAGTTGTCAGTCGTCCCTGGCTTCGGTCGGTCCTCCGTCGCCGGTCCTCGATCTTCGTCTTCGGTCTCCGGTTCCCGATTCTCGGTTCCCCGCTATTTTAGCGGAGTAACTTCAGAACCGGTAGCCTGCCACCGGCCGTCGCGCCAAACAAACTTATCCGTGAAACGATAAGCTACGTCCTGACCCTGCACCACTAATCTGATGGTCCCTGTCAACGTCGTGCGATCGCCTTTCAAATTCGCTTTCAAATCTTCGAAATCCCACTTCTCTATGGTCGTGTCGCGTTCAATTGTTTTCAGGTAGTCTGCCTTGCCCTGCGATCTTCCGTCAGTTATTCCCACATAATCGTCGGCGAGAATACGATCCAATTTCTTTTTGTCGGCATTTATGTTGGCAACGGTCCACTCGTGTTCAAGATCCGTCAAATCCGAAAGCACTTCGGCTTCATCCGTGGGCGGTGAACTCGTTTCGGAGGCCGAATTGTCGTTAACGCTTTCATTCTCCGCCTTTGTATTGGAATTTGAGCCGTTCGAATTTGAGTTGGAGTTTCCGCGCCGCTCAACATTCGCATTGTAGTTTGCGGCATTGTTGTTTGTTGCCGTCCGCATCATCTTAGGGATGAAAAGCGCGACGGCAATGACGAGTCCGGCCACGGCCAACAACATGATTGCCAACACACCAACAACCCACGGCCATGCTCTTCGTTTGCGTTGTGGGCCATTAGGAATTCCGGGAGGCACATAAGAGCCCGGTGGTTGATAGGGCGGCACGCTGTCGCGCTCGGATGACGACGATGACGATGATGAACCGGCCGTGGCGGCTGAGCTGGATCCGGCAGAAGACCGAACAACGGTCGCTTCGTCCGGCTCAGTTTCAACCGCCACGAGCGGCGTTCCGTCGTCGATACAAAAACTGAGATTTGGATCGCTGAAGGTCCTATTGCATGTGGAACAACGCTTCATGGCAGGTCTTTTTATCTCCGCGCTTCTCGGTATTCTCTGCGATGAACAGCCTTTCGAAAGTCAAAGTGACACTCGATACAGAACCGGGAGCGGTTCTGTATTAGTCTCTGCAGTCGGCGAGAACGCGAAATCTCGCCGAGTTTCAAACCAATTCAATCTGACTAAAGAAGTAGGCGATCTCGATGGCCGCGTTTTCATCGGAGTCGGAACCATGCACTGCGTTTTCTCCGACCGACGCACCAAAATCTTTTCGTAACGTTCCCGCATCAGCTTTGGCAGGGTCAGTAGCGCCCATCAGATCGCGCCACGCCTTGACCGCGCCTTCCTTCTCCAAAACCATAACCACGCATGGCGCGCTCGACATAAATTCTGTCAATCCGGGAAAGAACGGGCGTTCGCGATGAACCGCATAGAAGCCCTCTGCTTCGCGCAAACTCATATGCAGCGTCTTCAGCGCGCGTAGTTTGAAACCTGCATCATTGATTCGTTGAATGATGTTACCGGCGTTTCCCGCGCTCACCGCGTCGGGCTTGATGATAGCGAACGTAAGATTCCCCATTCTGTGATTTTCGATCTCCTTAATAGTTTCTGCCGCAGATGCTCGCGGATAAACGCGGATAAGAGACTCAAGAAAGCAAAACCGACTATCCATCTGTTCCACTTTAACGGATACTTTTTCTATCCGCGAAAATCTGCGTTAATTCGCGGCTTGATCTCAGGTGGCCGAACGGGCGCCCAGCGCCTCCATCATTCCCGACCCAATATCCGCCGGCGACTTCACCACATGAATGCCCGCCTCTTCGAGTGCCTTCATCTTTTCCGCCGCCGTTCCCTTTCCGCCGGCGATGATCGCGCCTGCGTGGCCCATGCGACGGCCCGGCGGCGCGGTTTGTCCGGCAATGAATGCCACGACAGGTTTAGTCACATTATTTTTCGCAAACGCCGCTGCTTCTTCTTCCGCGGTGCCGCCAATCTCGCCGATCATCACGATGCCATCCGTTTCATCATCCGCCTGAAACAGCCGCAACGCGTCAAGGTGTGAAGTGCCGACAATCGGATCACCGCCAATGCCGATAGCCGTTGATTGGCCGAGGCCAAGGGCGGTCAGTTGGCCCACTGCTTCATAGGTGAGTGTGCCCGAGCGCGAAACAACCCCGATGCGGCCCTCTCGATGAATGTGACCCGGCATGATTCCAATTTTGCACTTGCCGGGGCTGATGATGCCGGGACAGTTTGGACCGATCAGGCGGGTGGCCTTCCCGTCCAGATACTCCTTGACCCTTACCATGTCGAGCGTCGGAATGCCCTCGGTGATGCAAACAATCACGGCGATGCCCGCATCGGCGGATTCCATGATCGCGTCGGCGGCAAATGCCGGCGGCACATAGATGACGGATGCATTCGCGTCCGCTTGTTTGACCGCGTCCGCGACAGTGTTGAATACAGGAATACCTTCGTGCGTCGTACCGCCTTTTCCAGGCGTGACGCCGGCGACGATGTTCGTTCCATACTCGACCATTTGTTTAGTATGAAAGGTGCCCTCTTTGCCGGTGATTCCCTGTACAACGACACGCGTGTTTTTGTTTACCAGAATACTCATAGGAGATAGCAATCAGCAATCAGTCAAAATAGTGCGCCCATTTGGGAGCTGTCACTCTACAACTACGCCTCAGGAAAGTTCAAACCGCTCACCATAGTGCGGCACTTCAACAGTCCAACCAAATCTCTCTTTGATATGCCCGGCCATCGCACTGGACGCTATTGGCTCGCCGTGTGTTATGAAGGTAAGACGCGGAGCAGACGGCATCCCCTCCAGCCAATGAATGATCTCTTTCCAATCGGCATGGGCGGAGAAGCTGCTAATGCGTTCTATACGACAGCGCACCGGCACGCGTTGTCCGAGTATCTTAACTTCAGGTTCGCCATTCAGAATTCGCCGACCGGTTGTGCCCGCTGCTTGATAACCGACGAAAACCAGCGTCGTGTTTGGCTCAGGCAGCAGGCGCAGAGCGTGATGCAACACACGCCCGCCGGTCATCATTCCGGAAGCACTGATAATTACGCGAGCGCCCTGCGCTGTATTTAGCCGTTTCGATTCTTCGCGCGATGAACACGTGATCATTGAGTGAGTGCGGAGCGGATGCTGCGGCCTCGCAAGCACACTCGCATAATCTTCATCCTGTTCTTCGGTGCGATTTGCATAGGCCACAGTCGCGGCTGCGGCCATGGGCGAATCCACCCACACGGGCAATACAGGAATGGCGTGCTCGTCTTCCAACTCCCGAATCAAATAGATGATCTCCTGCGTGCGACCGACGGCGAACGCGGGCAGCAAAACTGCCCCATTGCGCGCGGCCGCCTCGTTAATGATTCGTTTCAACGCATCCTTTGGATCCTCCGGGTCATGCAGGCGGTCGCCGTAGGTCGATTCGACAAGCAGGTAGTCGCAGGCCGGCGGTGGCACGGGATTACGAATTATCGGTTGGTCGTAGTGGCCCAGGTCTCCCGAGAAAAGCACGCGACGTGACGAACCATCAACTGCGGCGTTTGCGATCTCGACGAGCACCAGACTCGACCCGAGTATGTGACCGGAGATGCGAAATGCGGCGCCGACGCCGGTAGCGACGTCAACAAGTTCGCCGGTGTTCGCAACCGGTCTGATTAATTTTAGCGCGGCGAAGGAGTCTTTCTCTGTATACAAAGGGAGCGCTGGTTTGTGCTTTGTAAGGTTATGGCGGTTGCGATAGTCAGCTTCTTCTTCCTGTAAACGGCCGGCGTCTGGCAAGAGTATTTTCAGGAGATCGGCCGTGCCGCGTGAGCAGTAAACCGGACCACTAAAACCGTGGCTGGCGAGGCGAGGCAAATATCCAGTGTGATCAATATGCGCATGAGTAATGAGAACGGCGTTTACCTGACGCGGATCAAACGGAGGCTCTTGCCAGTTGCGTTCGCGCAGCTCCTTCAGCCCCTGGAACATACCGCAGTCCACGAGCACGCGCGCGTGGGCCGTTTCAATTAGATACTTTGATCCGGTTACCGTACCAACGCCGCCCCAGAATGAGAGTGTTGCCATCTAAGATGTATTGCCCTTAAGAAGGAATTCCGAAAAAGGGTGTGCGTTTTGCGAATGTTTGTGGCCGGCGCTGGAAAGAATTTCACGCGAACCAATCGCTGATCAGTCACACGCGATCAATTCATAACGATCAATTCTCGACAGGCGTTTGTGGCCTGCGTCGCCCATAGACAAAGAAAACGATAATGGCCGGCACCAGCAGGCCCAGATTTCGCAAGGCCGTCTTCACGCCTAACTGGCTGCCGATGATGTTGCCGAAACAACCACATTCGAGCGGCTCGCCGTGCAAGACATAGACATAGTAAAGGGCATAACCGCTAAAGCCGATTAGCAACCCGGCCGAGCAGAGCGTGCCAAGACGAACCGTGCGGGGAATCAAAAGGAGTGTCGCCGTTATGATTTCAAGCAGTATTACCGCCACGGTCACCGGCCACATCCAGCGCGCGTAGTTAAACCCGGAAGCACTCAGAAGTTCACCAACGTTGCCTGCAAAACTCTTGATGATCGCTAGCTTTGCGCCGGCCGTAAACAAAAACAGCGCGGCCAAACCAAAGCGGCTGACCATCGCAACCACCTGAATTGTTTTGCGGTAGTCCATTCTCACGCTAGCGGGCAAGAACCCGACGTCACGATGCAGACGCAAATCAGGCGGACTCCGTAGGAGTCAAATGCGTTTATAGTTGGTGAACAACCTTTGCAAATCTTTCGGAGGAGCGAGCCACTAAGAATCGGCTTCTATAAATATTCCGTTCCTAACGGAACTAAGATGCGTACAACGAGACCAGCTCACGATTCGAGCCATCACGGAGCAAAAGCATCGGCAACTTAAGCGGCAAGGCTTACCACCTTCTCGGCAGCATCCTTCATTCCATCAGCAACAGTGAAGTTCAAACCTGAATCGCGAATTACGCGCTGGCCCTCTTCAACGTTTGTTCCCTCGAGCCGTACGACAACCGGAACTTTTATCCCCAGGTTCCTGACCGCTTCCACGACGCCGCGCGCGACCATGTCACAACGAACAATGCCGCCGAAAATATTTATCAAAACCGCCTTGACGTTTTCGTCCGCCAACAATATTCGAAATGCCGCTTCCACTCTTTCCTGCGAAGCGCCGCCGCCTACGTCAAGAAAGTTTGCGGGCTCACCGCCGGCGAGTTTGATAATGTCCATTGTCGCCATCGCGAGTCCGGCGCCGTTTACCATGCA
>DIYZ01000196.1:6569-11924 GCA_002427845.1 Chloracidobacterium sp. UBA6041
CTCGAGAAACTCTTTGTGCCGGAAGAGCGCGTTGTCGTCGAAGTTGACCTTCGCATCGAGCGCCATCAGCCTGTTGTCTTTAGTCAGCAGAAACGGATTTATTTCCATTAACGACGCGTCCATCTGCTCATACGCCGCATAGAGCGACTGCATGAATTTCACTGCCTGATTGATTAGGTCTGATGGAATCCCCAAACCGAAGGCAAGTTTGCGCGCCTGGAAAGCGCGAAATCCTACGGCCGGATCAACTGTCTCCTTCAGGATCTTTTCCGGTGTCCTGGCCGCCACCTCTTCGATGTCCATGCCCCCTGCCTCTGAAGCCATGAAGACGGGCCGTCCGCTTGCGCGATCCAAAACGATCCCGAGGTAAAACTCTTTATCGATCGGTAAGCCCTCTTCAATCAGGAGCACGCGCACCTCGCGGCCTTCGGGGCCGGTCTGGTGGGTAACCAATTTCATGCCGAGCATCCGGGCCGCGATTTCCCGCGCCTCTTCAGGGCTCTTCGCGAGTTTTACGCCGCCGCCTTTGCCGCGACCACCCGCATGAATCTGGGCCTTAACGACAACAACGTCCGTTGCCAACTCTTTAGCGGCCGTATAAGCCTCTTCGGGCGTGCGTGCGACCAAACCGCGCGGCACAGGCACGCCAAACCTTCTTAGTAATTCCTTACCCTGGTACTCATGAATTTTCATTCAATAGCCTCGAATGATCGAAACATCGCTGCGCATAAATGATTTGCTTAAGTGGAACGCAGGGAGTGTAGCGGTACGAAAGAGATGACTGCAAGCGGCCAATGGGAGCAGAATGCCTCATTACTCTGCGACGGAGGTGGCTATGAGCGACGTAACAGTTACATCCCTTTCAAACTTGAGGAACGAAGTCAGGTACGGCGATGATCATACGCTCGTCACCGACGAACCTTTGTCGGCAGACGGTGAAGACGCGGGTCCGGATCCTTACACTTTGTTGCTTGCCGCTCTGGGCAGTTGCATATCAATGACCACCACTCTCTACGCGAGAAGAAAAAACTGGCCACTCGAGCGCGTGATCGTCCGTCTGCGGCAGGAAAGAATTCATGCAGCCGATTGCGTCGAATGCACGCGCACAAGTGAAGGATACGTACAGCGCATCCAGCGGTCAGTTACGTTTGAAGGAAACCTCGACGAAGAGCAGCGCGCGCGTCTCCAGGAGATCGCGCACAAGTGTCCCGTTCATAAGACGCTTACTTCGGAAATCGCGATTACTGAACTAAAGGAGTAGACCACTTCAACCGGGAACTTTGTTTCTGGTGCGTTGTCTAAGAACTTGATCGCCGTAGATCTATTCGAAGGAGACCCGAACGTGGACATTAACAAAATGGCGGGCTGGTGCCTGATTGTTTTTGGAGTCATAAATGTGCTCCATGAAATTAGTTTGCGCAGCGTTGGGAGAGGCCACCCCGGCACAGGTTATGCGCTGACTACGTCCGTTTTATTCACGGCCGGCGCGGCTTTGTTATGGCGGCACCGGATTCGCAAAAATCTCGCGAAGGCACGCGACAGTCGAGTCTGAATTGCTACAGCAAATTAGAAAGGGCTTCCAATCAATGTTGATTGAAAGCCCTGCAACTGGTCGGGACGCCGAGATTCGAACTCGGGGCCTCACCCACCCCAAGGGTGCGCGCTACCAGGCTGCGCCACGTCCCGTCAAATCTCTCTTAGTATCTCTACAAAGACCCGCTAACGCAAACTGCTGGTTCGCGGTTTCCAACTCGTAACGCAAACTGTTAGTTTGCGGTCTTAATTGGAAGTCGCAACTGCGCCGCAAACTAACAGCTTGCGTTACGGAAGATTCTATCGTGGCTTTGGCGATCCCTTCTCCAACAACGAGAGAAGCTCGCGCAATTCCGCGGCCACTTGCCGCAACGCTTTGCGATCTTCGGCAGTCCGTTTTACTGAAGCTGCTTGCCCGGAATGCGATGCACTGCGGACCGGCGCAGTTACTGAACCACTTTCGTCAGCATCTTCCTCGCCATCTGCCGACGAAACTATTTTCAGTTTGCCGCCCGCTCGCAAGTCGTTCGCCAGTCTCTTCTTGGCGCCGGCGATGGTGTATTGATCTTCGTAAAGCAGTTCCTTGATTCGCAGCGCGATTTCCACGTCGCGCTTACGGTAGACCCGCTGTCCCGCACGGTTCTTTTGCGGCGCCAGCATGGGAAACTCCGACTCCCAATAGCGCAACACATGCGCCTGGACGCCGGCGAGTTCACACACCTCGCCGATCTTAAAGAAGAGTTTTTCAGGTATGGCGACGGCAAGACGGCCCATTGATCAAAAAACCAGCGGAACGGTTTCTTCCTGGCTGAAATTGCAGGCTAGAAAGTTAAAGGAGACTAATGGCGAGATTGCCAGCAGCCCGGCGAGCCGACATGTTACTTCCAGCCATTTGCCGTGTCAATACTTACACTTAGCTAAGCTGAGTTAAAACTTATTCTTAAAGGTATCGCCTAAGCTTTCAAATCCCCTTCCCCGCACAGAACGCGTTGCGTCAATCAATTTGGAAGTTCGCAAGTCACCCACTGGAGGCGTGAGTCACGAAGTACATGCTGTCGGAGTCAATTTTGGTGGCAGAAACGTAAGTACGCCGCTCGTTACACTTGTGGCGCAGTGATAACCTCATCAATCTCTACTAGACCATCGTATCTCTCAGCCTTTGGAAGCTATTATTTACGGAGTTACCGGAGACGGTGACGCCCTTTTGCTTTGTCCCACCTACCGACAGCCTTTGTCCCACTAGGCTTGCTAGACGGGTATTGGCCGCCAAGCTATAATCCGCCTTCGCCTCGAGCTTCCACTGCCATGAACCAGGAGGGTACTTTCCACTAGTGAGAATATCCCCAGCTTCCCCAGCGTCTCCAACCGTTTTTCGCCTCGCCTCACGGCTCGATGAAATCGGCTTTTCTGACATCGTAAATATTCGCAATCGAATAATGAAACTGCACGCGGAAGGCGCCACCGTCTACCAGTTTGAGGGCGGCGAGCCTTACATGCACACGCCGGAGTTTGTAAAAGAAGCGATGATTCGAGCGCTCGCTGAAAACAAGACGCGTTATGCGCCATCGTCAGGAATCCTCGAATTGCGCGAGGCGATTGCCGCGAAAGTGCGCACGAAAAACAAGATCCCGGCCCAGGCCGGTGACGTGATTGTTTTGAATGGCGGCATGCAGGGATTGTTTGGCGCGTTTCAGTCAGTCGTGAATCCGGGCGAAGAAGTTCTGGTGTTTTCACCTTACTGGACTCCCATCAAGGATCTAATCGCTCATTGCCAGGGCAACACTGTTCTCGTTCCGACGAGTGAAGCGCGTGAACGCGGTTTCGAGAAAACGCTGGCACGCTACGCTACTGCCAGCACCAGGGCCATCTACTACAACACTCCACAGAATCCCACGGGTGTTGTCTTCACGCGCGATGAAGCGCGGGCAGTTTCAGGTTTTGCGCAGGACCGGAACTTGATAGTTATCGCGGACGAAGCTTACGAGGATTTGGTTTACGATGAACCGCATTTTTCAATCGCTTCACTTGAAGGAATGTTTGAGCGGACGATCAGCGTGTTTACGCTTTCCAAATCTTATGCGATGACGGGATGGCGTCTTGGTTACACGTTGGCAACTGAGCCGTGGATGACCGGTCTGCGCAAGACTACGCTTTATTCGTCGAACGGAGTGTCCACGCCGACGCAATGGGCGGGGCTGGCAGCGTTTACAACTGAATCAGATATGTTGGAAACAAATCGCGTCGCTTATAAGCAGCGGCGCGATTTACTTTTGGCCGGACTCAACCAGCTTGGGCTGGTTTGCGAAAAACCTGCAGGCGCGTTTTATTCCTTTCCGGACGTGTCGCGCGTAAGCAGAGACAGCCGCGAAGCTGCCGAGATATTGCTGGAACGCGCGCAGGTCGCTACCGTTCCGGGCGTTGTCTTTGGAGAACACGGAGAGGGTCATCTGCGCTTTTCCTTCTCCACTTCAATCGAAACCATCGAGGGCGGCCTCGAGTCACTGCGCCGCAATCTGTAAGTCAAGAGTTCAAACTTCCGCCACAGATTTTCACGGATGAACGCGGATAGTGCCGGAAAGCAATGATTCCTTCCTGGTTAAAGCTTCTCTTATTATCCGTGTGAATCTGCGTTAATCTGTGGCTTATTCAGTCATGAACGAGTTTGATTTCATAAACAAGGTTCGCGGGTGGGCTGCATCGAGAGCGGGTGCTTCCTCATCACTGATCACTCATCACTCATCACTCTTAGCCGGTATTGGCGATGATGCTGCTGTTGTCCGTGCTGATTCGGGAAAAGATATTCTCGTCTCGACCGACCTGCTTGTCGAGGACATAGACTTTTGTCGCGACACTACGCGGCCGGAATTACTCGGTCACAAGGCCCTGGCGGTTTCCTTTTCCGATATCGCCGCGATGGGCGCACGTCCGCGCTGGGCCCTGATAGCCATCGGCCTTCCTAAAGAGATCTGGAATTCGGAATTTGTAGATAGCTTTTACGATGGATTTTTCGAACTCGCAACCCGTTACGGTGTGCAATTGATAGGCGGTGACACTTCACGCACTCCTGAAAAGATTGTCATCGACTCGATCGTGATCGGGGAATGTTCCACTGGCCGGGCGGTGCTTCGCTCGAGCGCGGAGCCTGGTGATCAAATTTTCGTGACGGGTTTTCTCGGTGAAGCCGCTGCCGGCCTGCGTTTGATTGAGCGCGGCGCGCGTCTGCATCCGCAGTTTGAGCAACAACCAGATGACCTTGATGCGCAGGCGGGCGAACGTCATTCAATCGATCACTTGTTACTGCGTCACCTGCGACCCGAACCTCGCGTGGGCTGGGGCTTGTTACTCGGGCAAAACCAACTGGCCACGGCGATGATCGACATAAGCGATGGACTCTCTTCGGATCTCCATCATCTGAGCGCTGAAAGCAAAGTGGGCGCGTTGATTGATGCTTCGCGCATTCCGATCGATCACGTTGTGACGGAACTTTGCGGACGCCGCGCGCTGGATCCGCTAATGCTTGCGCTACATGGCGGCGAGGATTTTGAACTGCTCTTCACCGTCAGGCCCGAAGATGTGGCAAAACTTCCCACGCGCGTAGATGGAGTTTCAGTCACTCGCATCGGCGAGATTAAAGAGTCGTCGCACGGCATAAAAATTTCTGAGGGTGCGCGCGTCTGGGATCTTGAACCGGGCGGTTGGGACCATTTCAAAGGATGAAGGATGAATTTCGGATTTCGAATTGCGAATTTCGAATTTCCAACTGCCAATTAAGAATGGCGAATCCAGCACCGATTGTAATGCCTTTTGTTTTGCCAATCCAAG
>DIYZ01000196.1:12108-19512 GCA_002427845.1 Chloracidobacterium sp. UBA6041
ATTCGCAATTCGCAATTCGCAATCCGAAATTCGCAATTCGAAATCCGAAATTCCTGTCCGTTTGACTCAGAAACAATCCTTACCTAGACTCCCAAACATGCGCGTCCTTGAATCTCAGGGGCGCGTATCTTCTAATGACGAACCCAAATGCTTAGATTCCGCAACACACTATCAGGCCGCATAGAAGAGTTTCATCCAATGACAGAGGGTGAAGTGCGCTTCTATTACTGTGGGCCAACCGTCTGGGATTACGGCCACCTCGGAAACTTTCGCTCCGCAGTGGCCGCCGACATTCTGCGCCGTTATCTAAAGTTTAAAGGCTTCAAAATTACTCACGTGATGAACATCACGGACGTCGAGGATCGCATCATCGCGAAATCGCAGGAGGCCGGTTTAAGCATTGACGACTACACCGCCAAATACATCGAGGCGCTTTGGGAAGATTTTGATGCTCTCGGTTGCGAGCGACCGGAAATAGTTCCGCGCGCGACGCGCCATATCCCGGAGATGGTAACGTTAATTGAAAAGCTTCTGGAAACTCACCATGCCTACCAGTCAGATGGATCCATCTACTATCGCATCGCTTCCTTTCCCGAATACGGCAAGCTATCCAAGATTAACTTCGCGGGTAACATTGCCGGCGCCAGCGACCGCATCGACACGGACCGCTACGAGAAGGAAGACGCGCGCGACTTTGCCCTCTGGAAAGAACCTGCCACTTCCACCGAGCCGGCGTGGGATGCGCCCATTGGACGAGGTCGTCCCGGTTGGCATATCGAATGTTCGGCGATGTCCATGAAGTATCTGGGTGAAACTTTCGACATCCATGCCGGCGGTATCGATCTGGTGTTTCCGCATCATGAAAACGAGATCGCGCAAAGCGAGGGCGCCACGGGCAAACAGTTTGTCCGTTACTGGATCCACTTCGAACACCTGAAAGTGGACGGCGAAACGATGTCGAAATCGAAGGGCAACTATTACACGTTTCGCGATGTGGCAGCGAAAGGTTATTCGGCGGCGGCTGTTCGCTATTTTCTTCTGAGCGTTCCCTACAATAAGCAAATCAACTTCACCTTTGATGCCCTTGCCGGCGCGGAAAAAACGGTGGCGGGTTTGCGTGATTTCCGCGCGCGTTTAAGCGAGGCGCGCACGGAGCCGGGAATGACCGAGGCGCTGCACGAAACGACGCTGCGCGCGGCCCAGGAATTCGAAGGCGGCATGGACGACGACTTGAACACGTCGGTCGCTCTTGCCGTCGTTCACAACCTCACGCGCGATGTAAACACCGCGCTCGCCAGGAAGCAGCTCCGGGAAGATAACCAGCGCGAGTTGCTCGATCTCCTGGAACGTTTTGACACCGTGCTGAATATCTTCGGCGACTACACGCAGGAAATGCTGGATAACGAAATCCAAAACCTGATTGACGAACGTCAGGAAGCCCGTCGTCGTCGCGACTTCGTCCGCGCCGACGAGCTTCGCGACGAACTCGCGGGCCGCGGCATCATCCTCGAAGACACCAAAGACGGGGTGCGTTGGAAACGGAAATAGAGCGGCGCCGCGAAAGCGGCCGAATGAGGCTAGCGCGGCGTGAAACGTCTGGCTCACAGGCGATAACGACGCGCGTTGGAGACGCGCAAGAAAAGAGGGTCATCGAAATGCTCAATGACCCTCTGAGTTTATGAGTTGTTGCATCGCAAACTAACAGTTTGCGTTACAGGTTATTCCGACGGCGGTGGCGGTGGCGGACCCGGTCGCCGCGGTGGTCCACCAGGTCCATCGTGCTTGTGCATCTCGTCTGCCTTTGCTCGTTGTTCGGCGGTCAGCACATTGTAGATTTTAGACTTCGTGCGTTCGTGCTCGACTATCGTATCCGCCATCACCTGGGCCTGTTGATTGGCAAGCGCGCGCACTTGCGTTTCGTCAAACTGCCCGTTCGCCGTAGCGGCTTCGAGCTGCTTGTGCGCTTCGTCCATCTTCTTTTCAAGCGGCTCCGTGGCTGCCTGGGCTCCGTCCAGGATTGCTTTGATCTGCGTCTGCTGAGCATCAGTCAGATTCAATTCCCGCGTCAGATGCTCCAGCATTCCGGGACCGAAACCCTCGCGGTGCGGTGGTCCTTCCCCTCGTCCCTGTCCATGCATTCGCTCCATACCCTTGCCCAGCGCAAAAGCTGTGGCGCCGATAACCAGCACGGCGATGCTGGCTATCACTAGAATTCGATTTTTCATTCTTCACCTCTCCTCTGCTTATTAGGCCGATAGTTTATCCCATCGAGCCGCTCTCCTGTATTCGTACTCTTATACGCCACTTTCGCTACGGCCGATGTAAAGACTCGGTTAACTCAATGTAAAGTTTTGTAAAGAAGCGGTGAATCAACTCGGATGCAAGACAGCGGGGGCAAGGGCGGGGTCCCCGGCGGGGCAGCCCCGCTGAGGTGCTAATCCCAGTTTCCCAACCGAGAGCTGATCAAAGTCGCGATCTGTTTTTCGATTGAGAGGCCTTCAAGGCAGGATCTACACGCTAGTCAGTAGTCTCTCAGGTCGGGAAGGTGGGCTTGCCCCCGCGGTTTGCTTGCTGGATCCCTTGACACTTCTTTACGAAGACCAGTTCGACGTTTGGGCTACAATGGTTCGCTTTGCTTGAGTAGTGCAGAGTTTCTAGTCTGTCTTTGCAGAACAGACAAACAAGAATGCCTGTCCTACGCCGACTATGGAGCAAATACTAATCATCGACGACGACACGGCCCTGTGCGAACTCGTGACGGAGTATCTCAAGCCGTTGGGCTTTCAGATTGAATCCGTGCATCGCGGAGACCTGGGCGTGGAGCGCGCGCTCGCGGGCGAACACGCAATCGTCGTCCTCGACGTAATGCTACCCGGACTGAATGGGTTCGAAGTTTTGCGGCGTATACGCGCAGAATCAAGAGTGCCGGTGCTGATGCTCACCGCGCGCGGCGATGACGTCGATCGCATTGTGGGTTTGGAGATCGGCGCCGACGATTATCTGCCGAAGCCTTTCAACCCACGCGAGTTGGTGGCGCGGATTCGCGCCATTCTGCGCCGCGCAGACTCCCACGAGCCGCGTGATTCGGGCAAGGCAAAGACATTGATAGTTGGCGATGTGGAGCTGGACATGGGCACACGCGTCGTACGTCGCCTGGGTGAAATTGTGGAGCTTACTGCCGTCGAGTTTGACCTGTTGGAAAAGCTGTTGCGCGCGACTGGACGCATTATCACGCGCGAGGAGTTATCGAAAGAGGTGTTGGGCCGCAGCACTTCCCCTTTCGACCGCAGCATAGATATGCACATTAGCAATCTGCGCCGGAAACTCGGTCATCAAGTTGGCGAAGTCGAACGCATCAAGACGGTGCGCGGTGTTGGCTATATCTACGCGCAGGTGAGCGCCGCTGAGGGAAAGTGAACGATTGTGCCGCGAAGTCTCTTTCTAAAAATATTCCTGTGGTTCGGCGCCGTAGTTTTTACGGTGATCGTCGGCACGTTTCTCATTGGCGAGTTGACGCGGCCGGAACCCTTTGGAGCGCCGCTGCGAAGACCACTTGACCTGGCCCTCAGCGTGTACGCGCAAACCGCTGCTGATACCTACGAACTAGATGGACAAAGCGGACTCGTTGCTTACCTGGACCGTCTTGAGCGCGAGTCAAAGCTGCGCGCGTTCTTATTCAACGATCAAATTCAGGAATTAACTGGCCGCCGTATACCTGCCGGCGCTCCGGGTGTCGCGCGGCGGGTGTTTGAAACAAAACTTCCCGAATTTGCTGCCGACGAGGGATCCGCGCCCTTGCTGGCAAGGCCGGCGCTTACCGCGCGCGGCTCACAATATGTTCTGGTGGCCGAGATGCCGCCTCGTATCGCCCCGCCACCGTGGACTCATCTCCTGCATCTGCTGGGCATCGTTCTCATTGGCGGCCTTTTCTGCTACTGGCTTGCACGCTATCTGACGTCGCCGGTAACAAAACTTCGGGCCGCAACTCGCGAGTTGGCCAACGGTAATCTGAGCGCACGCGTTGGCCCGGCTTTAGGCACGCGCCGCGACGAACTGGCTTCGCTGGCCGCTGATTTCGATTTGATGGCCGAAAAGATCGAATCGCTCATAAACAGTCAACGCCGTCTGCTCGGCGATATTTCTCATGAACTGCGCTCGCCGCTGGCCCGCATGAATGTGGCCCTGGAGTTGGCCCGACAGCGTTCCGGAGCTGACGCAACCAGTGCGCTGGAACGCATCCAACGCGAAGCAGAAAATCTCAACGAGATGATCGGACAACTACTGGCGCTGACTCGTCTGGAGAGCGGCGCGGAAGTCCAACGGAAAACTGAGTTTGATTTGGCTAGCCTGGTTCAGGAGATTGCTGATGATGCTGACTTTGAAGCGGGCAGCCGCAATCGATCCGTAAAACTGGAAACGACCGGCCGCTGCAAAATTGTAGGGACAGAACATTTGCTGCGGCGGGCTATTGAGAATGTGGTCCGCAATGCAGTTCAGTACACCGCGGAAGGAACGGAGGTTGAAGTAAAATTCGAGTGCCTTGATAAAACCAGCGTCGAAGAATCGGCTAACAGAATTTCGCATACGAAGTACAAAGCTCAAAGCTCTAGGTTCACCAGGTCAGGCTTCGAGCCAGATTCTGATCAAGGCCTGGCCGTGATTACCGTACGCGACCACGGCGCGGGTGTGCCGGAGAATGCGCTGGCTGAAATCTTTCGACCTTTTTACCGCGTCGACGACGCGCGCGATCGCGAAGCTGGGGGTGTGGGTCTTGGTCTCGCGATTGCCGAGCGCGCTGTTCGTTTGCATGGCGGAAGTGTGACGGCTGCGAATGTGACCACTGGTGGCCTCATGGTCACAATCGTTCTGCCAGCCATCGGTGCCACGAAGTAAGTCCACAGATTACGCCGATTCCGCAGATTAAATTACCTCTGAAATCTGCGGAATCCGCGCAATCTGCGGAGTCGTCAATTCGGGTTGACTCCCAGGTTCCACATCAGGAACGAATAGATGTCCGCTGTCTGTTCGATTGCTTTCGTAGTGCTGCTGGCACCGTGGCCTGACTTCGTGTCGATCCGGATCAATATTGGACTACTGCCCGCCTGCGCCGCTTGTAGCGCCGCCGCATACTTGAAGTTGTGGGCCGGCACTACGCGGTCGTCATGATCGGCGGTAGTTATCAGAGTCGCCGGATACGAAACTCCCGCCTTCACGTTGTGAATTGGAGAATACGCATAGAGCGCTTGGAACTCTGCCTCATTCGCGCTTGAGCCATAATCTGCAATCCAGTTCCACCCGATGGTGAACTTGTGGAAGCGCAACATGTCCATTACGCCTGCCTGTTCCACTACCGCCTTAAAGAGTTCCGGTCTCTGGTTCGATACCGCGCCCACCAGCAGTCCGCCATTTGATCCTCCTTGAATTGCGAGCCTGCTCGGCGAAGTGTACTTCTTATTGATCAGATACTCGGCCGCGGCAATGAAGTCGTCAAAGACGTTCTGCTTCTTCAGCTTTGTTCCCGCCTCATGCCACTTCTCGCCATACTCGCCGCCGCCGCGCATGTTTGCCGAGGCGTAAACGAATCCCTGTTCGAGCAGCGCCAGTCGCAGCGAACTGAAGTTCGGCGCGGTCGTGATGTTGAATCCGCCATAGCCGTAAAGCAGGGTGGGATTGTTCCCATCGAGTTTGATGCCCTTCTTATGGACCAGAAACATCGGTACGCGCGTGCCATCCTTGCTCGTGTAAAAAACCTGCGACATTTCAAAATTGGTCGATTTGAATCCGGGAATCTCAGGCTGGCGAAACAGCGTCGACTTCTTAGTCGCGATGTCATATTTGTAGATCGTCGGCGGGAAGTTGAAAGTGGTGAACGTGTAGAAAGTAAACTTGTCGTCACTTCTGCCGCCGAAACCGCTTACGGTTCCGAGTCCCGGCAAGGTGATTTCATTCTCCAGTTTGCCGTCGAGACTATAGACATACGCGTGCGCAGCAACATCTTTCAGATAGCTAACAAAAAGTTTCCCGCCCACTGTGGTCGCGTTATCGAGCGGTTCCGGTTTCTCGGGAATGACATCTTTCCAATTCTTCTCATCAGGATTTTTCGGATCAAACAGGAACACCCGCCCGTTCGGCGCTTTGTGATCCGTGAAGATCAAAAACTTGTCGCCGACATTATCGACGACGCCGTAACTATCGTCACCGATCTCGGCCACGATTGGACTAAACTTGCTGTCAACCCGGGCGACGTCGCGATAAAAAATCGCATTACCTTTTTTGCCTTTGCCGCGTTCTGAGATCGAGAGAAAAGCAAATCGCTCATCGTCACTTGTGCCCACAGTGTGAAAGCGCTGTGGGTTGGCGGGATCTTCATATACCAACTGGTCCGCCGACTGTGCGGTGCCGGTCTTGTGGTAATAAACCTGATGGTTTTCATTTTTAGCCGTCAGTTCATGACCTTTTTCCGGCGCCGGATAGCGGCTGTAATAGAATCCGTTTCCCTGCCACGCGAGGCCGGAGCTTTTCAGCCACTCAATGTGGTCCGGCTGCAACTGTTTCGTTGCCGTATCCAGCACATAAACGTCGTTCCAGTCAGAACCGCCTTTCGACACGCCGTAGGCGAAATACTTTCCGTCCTTCGACAACGCAACCGCGCCCAGACGCGTCGTGCCATCGGCGGAAAGTTTGTTTGGATCGAGCAACACTTCCGGCGTGCCGTCCAGGCTTTTTTGCCGGTACCAAACGTTCTGGTTCTGTAGACCATCATTCTTCGTGTAGAAGAAATAGTCATCGCGCCGCATAGGCGCAGAATATTTCGGATAGTTGTAAAGCTGCGTCAGACGCTCTTTGATTTTCTGGCGAAAAGGAATTTTTTCGAGGTAAGCGAAAGTGACTTTGTTCTCAGCCTCAACCCAGGCGGCAACCTCCGGAACAACACCCGCGTCGCCTTCGAGCCAGCGGTAAGGATCGGGCACCTTCGTCCCGAAATAATCGTCGACTACATCATCGCGCTTAGTCTCTGGATAGACGATTGCCGCTGAACCGGATCCGTCTACTGTCGAGGCCGAAGGATTTTGATTTTGCGCTCCGGCGAGCGGCGCCCGCGAAGCAACGGCGAGCGCAACTATTACCAGGGCAAGAAACGAAAGCTTCCAGCGAAACTTCAGCAGTGGAAACTGCGTGGTATCTCTCTTCATCGGATCATCTCCTGGGAGTTGTGTTGAAACTGGAAAACTAAACGGAAAACTGTGGGCAGACGGCGCATACTTTAATAGACTTGGGATGTAATTTCAAAGCTTGGGCGCGACGACCGGTAGTGGGTTAGTTTGAGAAACCTCCGCTTCAAAGTGACACTCAATACAGAACCGCTCGCGGGTAGCGAGCGGATGCTTGCATCCAACTGGCTAG
>DIYZ01000188.1 GCA_002427845.1 Chloracidobacterium sp. UBA6041
TAGGCAGTAGGCAGTAGGCAGTGAGGGTCTTCGCGCTGAAGGCGCGAAATTAGTTAGCCCGGGGTAAGCGCCGCAGCGCGCCACCCCGGGATCAACCCACCAAAAAATATCCTCGCCCTGAAGGGGCGACATAAACGTTCCATAACCTGATTGATGGGTGAGCCGCGTTGCGCGTGCTAATCAGTACGACCTGACTTAGACGCTCCGCGCGTGCTTGTCAGTACCCACCTGCGTGAGCGGGTGGGTCTTCACGCTGAAGGCGTTCAATAATGTAGCCCGGGGGGGGGCGGGGTCCCCGCGCGGGCAGCCCGCGTGGGGTGCTGGCGTAAGCGCCGCAGCGCGCCACCCCGGGATCAACCCACCAAAAAATATCCTCGCCCTGAAGGGGCGACATAGAAAATTCCCAACAGACTGATCGGTCAGCCTTGCTGTGCGTGCTTGTCAGTACGACTCAATTAGCCGCTCCGCGCGAGCGTTGTCAGTACCCGCGTGCGTGAGCGGGTGGGTCTTCACGCTGAAGGCGTTCAATAATGTAGCCCCGGGGGGGCCGGGGTCGCCGCGCGGGCAGCCCGCGTGGGGTGCTGGCGTAAGCGGCGTTTCGCCGCGCCACCCCGGGATTCCCGCAATCAAAAATATTCCTCACCCTGTAGGGGCGATTATTGGAAATACCGCGTAATCTCAGAGCCGATCCATTTTCCAACCGGAACGGAGACACCGTTCCCGATCATTCGGTAGGCGTCGTTATCGCGCCCGGCGAAAGTGAATGTGTCAGGGACACCCTGCAGCCGGGCGTATTCTCGAACCGTGTACGGCCGCGCGCCGCGCGGAAACCGCCCGTCCGCAACCAGTCTCGTGCTCAAGTCTTTAGCGTAATGCGCAACGCAGGTGGGTGCGATGTCCCCGCGCTGCGGGTCGCTGATAATCGGGCGATCACGATACTTGCCGGCAAGGCGGTGACCCACATAGTCAGGGATGTGCGGCGCCGGCTCAGATTCAAGTATCTCTTTTAGCGTGACGGCCCTCGTAGCCGCAGGCTCGCGCCACGCGAAGTTTCGCCGGCTGCCAATTATTATTAGCCTGTCTCTCTTTTGAGGCAGCCAGATCGAAGATTTGACCGGACAAGCAACATGTACGTAGTAGTCCGGGAGCTTCGTCATTGCTTCCATGACGACAGGGAATTTCTTCATGCCCGGAACATTCTCGACCACGTAAAGCTCGGGCCTTTGGATAGCAACGTGCCGGAAGAAATGCAGGAACAAATCGTCTCCGGTGCGCACACCGTGAATGTCAGCGATCGGGGAATACTTTGTGCACGGATAGGTTGCCACCATCACGTGGCATTCCTTTTCAGACTGAACGAGCTTCTTTGTGATGTCGCACTGGAAGACTTCGTGAGAGAAGTTCCGACGCAGGGTGTCGCAACAGAGAGCCTCGATCTCAAAGCTTTGCTGCAATGTCAGACCGCCAGATTGGAGGCCGATGTCCATGAGCCCGGCGCCAGAGAAATAGGTGTTAGCGAGTATCGGGATCATCAGGACAGGTCCACAGCTCGAACGGTGTTGTCTTTAGGCATTTGAATAGTTTTTCGTTTGATTGGCATAATTCGGCGAACTTACGTGGGCAGGTCAGTCAACGTTGACAAGCGCGAAGTGCGCTGAATGACGTAGGTAGTCGTCATACTTTGGATGCTACCCAGGTAAGGTTTGGAGCAGCAAGGTTCACGCTCGAGGAGGTCGCTGGACCTTCTAGAAAGCGTTCTTGCATCAACACGGCTTTTCTCCTCGCATCAAGCGCGGCGACTCCGCTACACTGCCGTCATGCCTAAGGCCCCAAGCGTCAAATGGACGCGCGAGCATTTTCTCATCGCGTTGAATCTTTATTGCAAGTTGCCCTTCGGCAGATTCGATCGTACCAATGCGTTGGTGATTGAAGTTGCGTCGAAGATGGGACGTACACCTAGCAGTTTGGCAATGAAGCTCGGCAATTTTGCGTCCCTCGATCCGGTACAAAGAGCAAGGGGAATCAAAGGTCTATCAGGCGCGACGAAACAAGATCAGATCATGTGGAACGAATTCCACACGCATCTTGATGACCTTGGATCCGAAAGCGAACAACTGCTCCACGACCTTTTCACGAAAGACGACGACCGCGAGGTGGACTTCCTGCAACGTGACAAAGTTCGGCTAGAGCGGAGCAGTGACCTCGTCGCACCGTCCGGACCGACCGAAGCCACGGCCAGTGTCAAAGTCCGTTGCGGCCAGCAGTTCTTTCGGCAGACCATTCTGAATGCCTACGGTGTGCGCTGCTGCGTCAGCGGTATCAACGTTCCGCGTCTGCTCGTCGCAAGCCACATCAAGCCTTGGCGCGCTTTTCCGAAGGAGCGGCTAGATCCGCGCAATGGGCTTTGTCTCTCAAGTCTCCACGACGCAGCTTTCGATGATGGCCTGATTACCCTCGACAAAGATTTGTGCTTGGTCTTGAGCAAACGATTGAAAAGCTATTTCCCGCAAGCAGCGCTGGAGCAGAGTTTTGTGCCGTTTGAAGGAAAGCCAATTCGCTTGCCAGAGAAGATTGCAGAGCCCGACCCCACATTTCTTCGTCATCATCGCGAGGTAATCTTCAACAAGAGAAGGTAAGACCAGTTCGAACCCAACTAGTAAAAGAGCAGCAGTGTCAATCAAACTATTACCCGGACTCTACGAAAGCCTCGTCAATGAGCTTATCGAGGTGGGTCTAGCAGAGGCAGCGCGCGAGAATCTACGCGCGGAACTCCGAGGTTTGGACGCTGGAGATAGTCACGAGTACTTCGCTCAATATCTGGCGGGGCATATTCGCAAGGCATTCGCAGCCTTACCTTTGACAGAACGACTAGAGAAGCAGGTTGAACTAGCAAACAGAATTCTTGTTTTGTTAGCCGATAGTGTTCCTACTAGTTTTGACCGGCAGCAATCCAAGGTGCTGCGCGCCGAATTGTTGATCGCACTTTCCCTCGCACCGATCCAACGAGCAGATACGCCTCTCTCAACGAGCTGCCTTATGACTGGGACCAGACAAGATCCCAGTCTGGTTTCTCAACTGCGAAAGGAAATCGCAACTGCAGATGCGGTGGACATCCTTTGCTCGTTCATCAAGTGGGGTGGCGTTCGCATTCTCGAAGACTCCTTAACTCAGTTAACAGCCGACAAGCCAATGCGGGTCATTACGACCTCTTACATGGGAGCGACTGACCTTAAGGCTGTAGAGTTCTTGCGCGCCCTCCCCAACACGGGCGTACGAGTTTCTTACGATACACATCGCACGCGGTTGCACGCCAAGGCTTACATAATTCGCCGCGGCACTGGCTTTGGTGTTGCTTACATCGGTTCCAGCAATCTTTCGCAATCCGCGCTTACGGACGGGCTCGAATGGAACGTTAAGATTAGCCAGTACGAATCTCCGCATCTCTGGGCGAAGGTCTGTGCGACCTTTGAAACCTACTGGAACGACAGTGAGTTTGTTCTCTACACAGAGGACTCTAGAGATCGTCTAAGGCAAGCCCTTCAAAACGAACGAAGCGCAGGCGATAGCGACACGATCCTGTCGTTCTTCAATATCAAGCCATATCCTTTCCAACAGGAGATTCTCGATAGGTTAGAAGCGGAACGGAAACTTCACGGCAGATTCCGGAACCTCGTCGTGGCTGCTACTGGCACCGGCAAGACCGTTATCGCAGCCTTTGACTATGCACGGTTCAAAAGGGAACAAGAAGGTCGTCCAACCCGACTTCTCTTTGTTGCTCATCGAGAAGAAATTCTAAAGCAGAGTCTCGCAACTTTTCAGACTGTATTACGAGATCATAATTTCGGTGACCTGCTAGTCGCTGGCAGTGAACCCGAAAAGCTCGATCATTTGTTTGTCTCGATTCAAAGCTTCAATTCCCGGGAGTTGTGGAAAAGCATACCACCAGACTTCTTCGATTACGTTTGCATCGACGAGTTTCATCATGCTGCTGCGCCGAGCTACCAACGCCTGCTCGAATTCGTTAAGCCGAAGATATTGCTTGGCCTGACGGCGACGCCGGAGCGCATGGACGCTCTTGATGTGGTTGCCTTTTTCGATGACCACATCGCCGCGGAAATTCGGCTGCCGGACGCCATTAATCGCAAACTGCTCTCTCCGTTTCAATATTTCGGCATCACTGACTCGATAGACTTTAGCCAGATTCGCTGGCAGCGTGGCGGGTATGACGTCCAGGAACTTGAGAACTTGGTGACCGGAAATGATGTTCGTGCGCAACTCGTCATCAACAAGATCAGAGAAATACTGCTTAAAGTCAGCAGCGCTCGTGGGCTGGGATTCTGCGTGAGTGTTAACCATGCAGAATACATGGCCTCGGTTTTCAATCGCGCCGGGATATCGGCCGTCGCTCTTTCCGCTAACTCGCCACGAGACTTACGGCTTTCTGTGCAGCGAAGATTGGTGAACCGCGAGATAAATTTTATCTTTGTTGTGGACCTGTATAACGAAGGTGTGGATATTCCCGAGATTGATACGATCCTGCTCTTACGTCCGACCGAAAGCTTGACCGTCTTCCTTCAACAGCTAGGGCGCGGCTTGAGACTTCACGACGACAAGGACTGTCTTACCGTGCTCGATTTCATTGGACAGGCGCACCAGAATTTCAGTTTCGAATCGAGGTTCCGCGCACTTCTCGGACAGACTGCGAAACGCGTTGATGAGGAAATTGAGCAAGGGGCTTCCCGCACTTACCAGCCGGGTGCGTTGTAGCGCTCGAGCGCTACGCAACAAAGTACATCTTAGACAACATCCGCCAGGCCACAACACAGAATCGCCGTCGATTGACACGCCGAATCGCAAGTTACGCGGATGAAACTGGGCGTGAGATTTCTCTTGCTGCTTTTTTAGAATATCACCGGCTTAGTCTGGATGACGTTTATCGCCGCGGGACTTGGTCGCAATTGTTAGCCGAAGCCCGCCTCCGCCCTGCGTTTTCCGAGCCGGACGAAGAACGACTCGCGAAGGGGCTTCGCCGGGTTGCACATATCAATGCCGCAAGACAGTTAGAGGCTCTGCTCAAGCACCTATCACCACCGGACGCTGAAGCGTTTTCCGAAGGGGAGGATGAAGAGGTTCGTCGCTTCTTATTAATGCTCCATTTCTCTTTATGGGGACGCAAAGATTTACCGGCCTCGCTCGCGGAAGGCATCGAGCGATTGCGAGCTAATCCGACGCTGCTTGAGGAACTGCGGGAGCTGCTAAAACTTAAACTGGAACTGCTGGATGAAGTTCCGATTGAGCCGACGCTGCCGTTCCTCTGTCCCCTTCAGGTGCACGCTGATTACACTCGCGACGAAATACTTGCAGGGCTTGGGATTTGGACCGAAGACAGTCAGAGAGAGGTCCGCGAAGGAGTGTTTTACGCTCCCTCCCTGCCATCTGATTTACTTTTTGTAACGCTAAATAAGACCGTGGAAGAGTATTCCCCAACGACGATGTATGACGACTATGCGATCAGCGAGAAGCTCTTTCATTGGCAATCGCAAAGCACAACTCCGGAAAGCAGCCCAACTGGAAAGCGCTACATTAATCACACCGAGCGTTTTCATGCGATCCTGCTGTTCGTTCGAGAAGACAGTAGTCGCGATGGCCTTACAATGCCGTACACGTTTCTTGGCCCGGTAGACTACGTCAGCCATCAGGGGAGCAGGCCAATGAGTATCATCTGGCGGTTGCGCCACAAGCTGCCTGCGAAGTTGGTTCGCAACATTCGGCGGTTGTCAAATGACTAGGTCTCGCAGGCCATTGGGAGGCGAAGCCTCAAGGGCTCCGTAGGTAGCCAAGTCTTTGTGGCTACCGAGGCAGTACGCGCGGCTTTGCCGTCCACAGTGGGGAAGGCTAATTTGAGTTGTATAGGTCAATCGATGCCTGCGGCTTTGCCGCCGCACAGTGCGGTAAGGCTCTGCCTTACCGTGCTCTCTCTCTTAATTCCCTCATGAAGGAAATGAATAACGCGCGTCGGAAAGGCGAAGCCTTTCCGCACTGTGCGGCGGCATAGCCGCGAGGGTCACTTCATCAGGCCGGTTAGCCAGTGCATGACGTTGAGGGTGAGTTGGCGATCATCGGTGCCGGGGTAGTTCATGCCAAAGTTTGTGGTTCTGGGCAGTCAGCATTGCGGCTTCGCCGAACACGACTACGCGCCCTTTGCCAAAAGGCATTGCCAACGCCTGTGCGCGGCCAGCCGCGGAAGTCATCTTTGCCTTCTCAGGGTTGCCGGGATCGTCCACGTCGTAAGCCTGCGTGGAGAGCGCGAGCAAGGCAGTGCTTTCCTTCGGCCCTTTAAGCGACTGGCCGGTAAATAAGCACCCCCAGCCGGGCTGCCCGGCCGGGGGCCCCGCCGTCAGCACACTATTGATGCGTTCGCTCGCGTTGCGCCCGCGCGTGATTGGATGATCGCCGAGATTCTTCTGCTGGCGTGAGAAGCGAATCCAACTTGCGTCGAGCACCACGCGCTCATAATTCGCCGGGTCGGCGGTGTAGCCCTTGCTCATATCAACATCGAAGCGCGCCGCGAGGATTGCTGCCGCCGGTCCGGCAGGCGCATGATCGGCGATGAGCAACAACGCTCCACCGGCGCGCACCCATTCGCGCACGGCATCGCATTCCTCGTCGGTGAAAGCCGGCTTGGTGCGGTCTGCACTCGTAGCCTGCGCGGCGCCCGCATTCGCAATCACCAACACTTCATTGCCACTCAGAGATTCTTTAGTAAACTTCACCTTGTTCGGCGTCACGCTGTACCCGTCATTACCAATGAGATCGGCAAAGGGTTTGTAGCGGCCCGTGGTGGTGTGAAAGTTGAAGTGAGCTTCGTCGAATAAGACCTTCGGGTGAGTCGTAGTGTAAGCAGGATTCTTAACGCTCGCGTCGAAAGTCAGGTCAGCTTGCTGCTGGCTGACCGCAGGAAACGACAACAAGAGAACGGCCAGGAGTTGCAAGAGATTTTTCATGGGAAAGTTGTAGCGGGATTGAAGGGAGTTTTCAAGCAAACTGGGCGAAAAAAGGGACGGTAACAAGAGCCCTACTGTCATATTGGCAGGTTGCGATCGCGACTGTCGGCTGCTGGATTTTCGTCGCCGGGCTTTGGCTGGTTAAAGTGCCACCGTGCCGTCATCAACTCTCCCTCATTAGTTCTTTAGCCAATTGATTGTTATCTCTTGTTCCACTTGCCTGAATTCAGGATCGCCCGTTAACAGAACCGCCTTTTTTTGCTTTGCCAGCGCAGCCGCAAAGCAATCCGCGAAAGACATTTTGTGTTTCGACTTGAAGCCGCCGGCTTCGTGGGCAAGTGTCCAGTCAGCGTCGACGAAACCAATGCCGAGGTGTCTCAGTTCGGTGATGCTGCGGTCCGCATCACTCACTGATGTTTCGCGGGCGATGATGTACCAGACCTCGCCGGCATTAACGACACTCATGAACAACGGAATCTCACTTTCGTGAGCGTCGGCGATGTGGTCAGCTACTTTTTCGGCCGCGGCCTCGCCTTCCAGGTAAGCAATCACGGCCCATGAGTCCAGTACAATCGCTTTAGGTTTGCGCGGCATTAGAGTTCCCGCTCCTTCTTCTTCTCAGCCATGAGCGCTTTCAGCAGCCCTTTGCCTTTAAACTTGCCGCGCAAGCTGTGAACGTATTCGCGTGTAATGGGCGTCAGGATGATTTCCTTCGCGTCCTCATCCACGTTGATTTGAATGCGCGTGCCCTCCGTTATTCCGAACCTTCGTCTAATAGATGAAGGGATCACGATCTGCCCTTTGGCGGTCGCTGTTGTTTCCACTGTTGAGTCTCCTCTCCAACTAACTACCGGCAGTATGCCAAAATGACAAATGTAAGTCAATCAACTAAAAGTATTACATGCACCTCAAAGTTGGAAGCGCTCAATGATTTGGTGGCTTGGACCTTGAGCTATCCATCACAGACTCGCAACGCGGTCGAGCCGCAACCTACTGAAAAGTACTCAACCAGCCCGCCGCTCCGCAGGCTCGTTGAATGGCTCCAACTGACAGTTATTCGCGGTCATTGGCCTGAGTGTCCTTGCCAGCCGAAGTCGATCGCCTAGCCCCTCTTCACCAACTCGGATAGAATCGCGGCCGAATTGCGGATTGCGAATTTCGGATTGCGGATTTGAGAAACTACTCCCATAAGCTCCATCTGGCATGTCTTCTAAAAACACGCTTCCAGCCGGCACAAAACTCGGCCACTACAAAATCCTTTCGCACCTCGGCGCCGGCGGGATGGGTGAGGTGTACCTCGCACAAGACACAAAACTGAATCGCAAGGTCGCCATTAAGCTCCTTCCGGCAGGCTCGCTCGAGAGCGAGACAGCCAACCGCCGACTCCTGCGCGAAGCTCAGTCAGCAGCTAAACTCGATCACCCAAACATTTGCGGCATACTCGAAGTCTCCGAAGCAGATGGGCGCAACTTCATCTGCATGCAGTATGTCGAGGGCGAGACACTCGAAGCGAGAATGAAACGCCACCTGCTCGTCGAAGGGATGAAGCGCGACGATTTTGGTAAATCGCGTTCCGGGTCGGGTGAGATTCACCCACTTACCTTGTCCGAGTCGCTTGCCATTGCCATTCAGGTCGCGGATGCCTTAGCAGAAGCTCACGCACGCGGAACCATTCACCGCGACATCAAGCCTTCAAACATCATGGTGACTGCGCGCGGCGCTGTGAAGGTGATGGATTTCGGCCTGGCGAAACTAATCAAACACGCAGGGGCAGTCCAGAGCGAAGCGGAAACCGAGGCCCTCTTGAGCACTCCCGGCGCACTCATTGGCACCTTGCCGTACATGTCGCCCGAGCAAGTGCGTGGCGAAGCGCTCGATGGACGCAGCGACATCTTCAGTTTTGGCGTTGTGCTCTACGAAATGATTAGTGGCCAACAGCCATTCGCGAGCAAGAGTTCCGCAGCAACCGCTTCGGCCATTCTCACACTCGAACCAGCGCCTCTCGCTCGCTTTTCAAAAGAGACTCCGGCCGAGCTCGAACGCATTGTCAGCAAGGCGCTGCATAAAAACCCTGAAGAGCGCTATCAAACGGCCAGGGACCTCTTGATTGATCTGCGAAGTTTGCGAGACGAGTTGGAATTTCAACACCGGCTCGAACGTTCCGTGCCGCCGACCTCGAAGCCGGATCAATCGCTTGCGGCAAGCAGTCCGCCAACGCTGGTTGACACTGCTGAACAGCGAGCGCCCGCAACAGTTATTGACGTTCAAAAAACCACGGCAGACGAGACAGGCACAAGCATCATCGCCACGCTCGGAAAAAATGTAGGCAGTCGCGCTGGTCTGATCATGCTTGGCGCGCTAATCATCACCGGCTTAGGGGGTTGGTTTATCTGGCACCGCGCTAACGTGAAGTGGGCCGTGGCCCAGGTGCCGCAGATCGAACAGCTCGCGCAGGCGCAAAAGTTTTTCGAGGCTTATGATTTGGCGGTTGCGGCGCAAAAGTATCTGCCGGAAGATCCGACAATCGCGCGGCTGATGCCCACAATCTCCAACACCATCTCGGTAACAACGGATCCCGCCGGTGCGCAGGTTTATCTAAAGCGATTTGCGCCGGACGACTCAGGCAAGTTCCCGCCACGTCAACTTATCGGCACCACACCTATCAAGGATCTGCGGATCGCGCGCGGGCAATACATTCTCTACATTGAAAAAGATGGCTACGCGAAAACTGAGCGCACGGTGTCAGGCGCAATAATGCACTACGAAAATCTGTTTGTGATTCCGCCGCCGATTCGTGTAGAAGAGAAATTAATTGCGACGGACAAGATGCCCGACGGCATGGCGTTTGTGCCGGGCGCCGATTACCGCCTGGTTGCCTGGGCGCGGCCAACTGACGCGCGCGCGCGGCTCAACGACTACTTCATAGACAAATATGAGGTGAGCAATCAGGACTACAAAGAGTTCATCAACGCAGGCGGCTACTTGAAGAAGCAGTTTTGGAAGTACGCTTTTATCAAAGACGATAAAACGCTTTCCTGGGAAGAGGCGATGAAGGAATTCAAAGACCGCGCCGGACTGCCGGGGCCGCGCAGTTGGTCGAGCCAGAATTTCCCCGAAGGCAAAGCCGAGTATCCAGTCACGGACATCACCTGGTACGAAGCAGCGGCTTATGCTGCGTTCAGAGGCAAGCAGCTTCCAACTATCTTTCAATGGGAGAAAGCCGCCCGCAATGGCAACGTCAATGCGCTCGCGAATTACATGCCCTGGGGCATCTTCTATCCGGGAGAGACGCTCGCTTATCGCGCAAACTTCGAGAACAACGGCCCTCTGCCCGTGAGCAGCTCGGAATTTGGGATGAGTCCCTTCGGCAGCTACAACATGGCCGGCAATGTCTCTGAATGGTGTCTTAACGAGACCTCACAAGGTTTCATCACTAGCGGCGGCGCGTGGGGCGAGCCTTCATATACGTTTGCGAACTACGGCACCTTCCCGGGATTCTATAGCTCGAACAAACTGGGGTTCCGTTGCGCGCTCAACTCTCCTGGCGCGACCGGCGATCAAGGCGCGGCGCGGATCGAGATCAAAGAAGAAATCCCGGTGTACACTCCTTCGAGCGATGCGAGTTTCAACAACTGGCTTAAATATTATCACTACGAAAAGACGTCGCTCGATCCGCAGATTGTCGAGGTCAAAGAAACTGCTGAGTGGCGGCGCGAGAAGATCACTTTCAACGGAGCCGATGGCGAGCGCGCCATAGCCTACCTTTACCTGCCGAAGAACTTTCCCAGACCTTTGCAAGTGCTCCACCTCGTGCCCGCTTCCGATGTGGAGAACGGGTTGCGTTCATTGCCGGAGTCTATGGAGGATTGGCTCGCGCCTTTCATTAAATCGGGCCGAGCCGCGTTTGGAGTTGTGATTAAAGACTACAGCGAACGTCTCAGGCCGGAGGGCTACACTGAGCCGGAGCCGACAACCGTTGAGTACCGCGAAAAGATCGTCAACTGGATTACCGATCTGCGTCGCGGCCTGGATTATCTGGAAACGAGAAACGATGTGGACGCGAGCCGAATAGCATTTTTCGGCCCCAGTTCCGGCGCTCGCATTGGACTGATACTGGCAGCCGTCGAGAACCGCTACGCTTCCGTACTTTTGCTGGGGGCCGGCCTGCGGAAATCTTACGTGCCGTGGATAGCCGAAGCCAATCCGATCAACTTCGCCCCACACGTTCGAGCGACGAAACTGATGATCCACGGACGCTACGACGAGGTTCTCCCCTTGAAAACCAAGGCTGAACCGCTCTACAAACTGCTGCCTGAGCCGAAGCGATTGGTTCTCTACGACGGCGGCCACGCCCCGCCATTCGAGTTTCTTGTAACTACCATGAATGGTTGGCTGGACGAAACATTGGGGCCAGTCAAGCGGGAATAAACGTAAATTAGTAAACAGCAAACAGCAGTAAGCCGTGAGCAGTAAGCGGTAAGCAGCAAAAACAAACACACGAAATCTCCCATGGGCTCGCCTCTTCCATCCGGAACAAAACTCGATCGCTATGAAATCATCTCGCAGCTTGGCGCGGATGGGATGGGGGAAGTCTATCTAGCGGAAGACACGCGTCTGCATCGCCGGATCGCCCTGAAGATTTTGCCGACCGAAGTTGCCTCACATCACGATCGCATGCGCCGCTTCACTCAGGAAGCGACAGCGGCCGCGTCGTTGAACCACCCAAACATCGCGCACATCTACGAGACCGGCGAAGCGGAGGCACAGCCGAATCCCTGGCTCGTAAATCGTCAATCGTGAATCGTGAAGAGTTACACGTATTCAACGTGGTTCGTCATGTCGGCCGAGGTCAGGACGTCGTCGACCAACATCAGCGATCCGATCAGTTCTCCTACCGAGCGTTGGGGATTAGCGTAAACGATGCCTGCGTGTGATACGCCTTCACTCACCAGAATGAGGAATATGTTACAGAACCGAGCGCGGTAGC
>DIYZ01000234.1:0-10860 GCA_002427845.1 Chloracidobacterium sp. UBA6041
CCGCCGGCAGAGCGTCCAAACTCCGGCGCAAAAGAATTGGTGACAACCTGAAACTCCTGTACTGCCTCCTGGCTGACAGTTGAGCGCGAAGCGTTGACCGAATTGTCCGTGTTGTCGGCGCCGTCAACCTGGACCAGGTTAGAGCGGCCGCGTTGGCCACCGAAGTTCAAGCCGGTCGTCGGCGCTGGTCCAATTGGCCGGCCGTTGTCACGACCCACCGTGGAAGTTGTTAGCGCAAACGCCAAATAATTCCTTTCATTAATTGGGAGATTGTCGATGCGTTGCTGATCTATGGTTGTGGCCACGGCTGTTTTGGAAGTCTCCACCAGTTCCGCGGACGCGCCGGAGATTGTCACTACCTCATTGACCTGTCCCACTTCCAGGGCGACGTCCAGATCGGCCCGTTGTCCCACCGTCAGTTTCACACCGGGCAAAACGGACTTCTTAAAATTAGGAGCTTCGACCGTGACTTCATAGTCGCCCGGAGTGAGACTGACTATCTGATACAAGCCGTCGCTATTTGTAGTAGCGGATTTCGAAGTGTTAGTCGCAGGATTGCGAGCGGTCACGGTTGCATTAGTCACTACCGCGCCCGTCGGATCGCGAACGAAACCTCCCAGGTCGGCGGCGTTGGATTGGGCCTGGCCGAAAGCGACACTCGAGCCTAAAAGTCCACAAACTAGTGTAACGATCAAAAGGAAAGTCGTTCGGATCGAAGGACTAAACCATCGCGTAGGGGACGCAAACATATTTCATTCTCCTTAGTAAGTTAGGGACGCAGCCGACCAGGTAAGCGCCGGCTTATGTAAATCGAACTAACGGGCGCTTCTGATGCTTGTGAATACCAAATAATTTCCGATAGACCACGGCATGTTCGGAGAGCGATTCGGTCGTCGCAAGTAAAACAACGACTTTGAGAAAGCGCGCGGGGAGCACTCAGACGAGAACGCCCCGCCTTTTTACTCCAAAAGCGCACGTCTGGCAAGGATTTATCGTTTCATTGCGTTTGACCTTAATAGCGAGATTAAGTTGTAGTGACGGTAACGGACGCTAATGATCAGACTGTCGGAGCGATTACTTCGCGGTTGCTTGAATGGCGAGTAGCGCGCGCCGTTTTTCGTCGCAGGCGCGAACTCAATCCAAAAAGAAATATGGCGGCGTCGGCCAAGCGCGGAACAAATGCGGCTCGGCGCAGAAGGCCTGAAACACGCAAACGCGAACTGAATCTTTTCAAGTATTCGGTTTGATAGTCGCTCGCGAGTAATTCCAGGGAAGCGCCCTCGCGCAGACCAGCAAGGTGACGAGTGATTGTGTCAGCAGCCACCTGGCCGCTTTCCAGGGCCATCAACATGCCGCTACCTGTGAAGGGATCAATAAACGCCGCGGCATCGCCCACAGTGAGTAATCCCTTTGCCGGCGACAGCGTTCTGCGCCCAAAGCCATCCAATGAAACACTGAGCCAGGGCGTACGTGCGGTCGCTTCCGCAAGCGTGTATTTAGCGCGTGCATTTTTCATCACTACTTCGCGCAATACAGTTTCAGCATCCGATCCATGACGGCGAACAGCTGTCGCGGAAACTATGAAGCAGAGGTTGCTAAACCCACCTTCCACGCTGCTCAAACCACCATAACCGCCCGGGTAAAAATAGATTTCGCAGGCACCGTCGGCAACGCGAGCATTTTCAAGATGGGCCTTGAAGGCAACGAGAGTCGGTTTCGTAATCTTTTTTTGATTGCCGCTTGATACATCAACTTGGCGAGCCAGGGCGCGGGCCCTTCCGGTAGCATCCATCGTCACGAGCGCGCGGTAGTCCGCCGGACAATCGTTCGCTATCTGAAAACGGCCGCTCTTTATACGCACGCCGTGCACCTCACCACGCTCTTGCAGTAACCCGCACGCATGCGCGTCCTCGATAACCGTAACGCCGACATCTCTCGCGCGCTGGAGCAGCTTATGGTCCATCTCAGTGCGGCTGAGACCAAGTGCGTTTTTACCGGAAGCGAGCCATTCGCTTGGCACGGCGACACTGTTGGCTTTACGTGAATAAAAAACTGTTTCCGAAAGCGCCGCGCCGCCCGCTGCGATCATCCGGCCGGCAACTCCCAGGCGCTCGAAATGCGCAAAACATTCAGGCGAAATGAATTCACCGCACAGCTTGGCGCGGGGAAACTTCTTCTCCTCGATGAGCACGACGCGCGCTCCGCTCATCGCCAGCTGAATTGCCGCGCTGGTGCCGGCCGGCCCGCCGCCGGCGATAGCCACATCGAAAGGTTTTGCTACATTCGTCATGAAGCTAAGGAGACTCTGGCGTTTTCCCGACTGGGTACTTTATTTACCGCCGGATCGCGCGCGGGCAATTCTTTCGCATACTTCTTTCGCGAGCTTAACACCAGCCGATACGGGAAATGACGCGCAACCTCGATTTCTTTCAGCTCCGCCCGTTGCGCCAGCTCTTCGAGTTCCCGGGGTTTGAAACTTCGCAGGATAGAAAGCGCGCCATCTTGGCGAATCAGACGGTTATGCAGAAACAATCGTCCCACCGTTGTATAAAAGTAATAGGCAATCGGGTGACGATGAAGATCGATTGCAAAAATACGGCGCGCTGCCACTCGATTCAGCTCCCGCAGGAAAGCTACAACGTCATCGTCCTTGAAATGATGGGTAAAGAGCGAACAAATCGCGTAATCGAATTGGTTGTCGCGAAAAGGAAGGCGAAACGCGTCGGCGCGAACCGCGCTAATTTCCGGAAAACTCTGCGACTCTTCGGCGATTGCTTTCGCCGATCGCGCGTTTAGTTCCAAGCCAGTCAATCGCGAACTTCTCCCGGTCTGCCGGGCCCAACCAGCAATCACGCGCAACAGCTCGCCCGAGCCGGCCCCCACATCAATAACTGAAAAGCTCCGCAAGTCCAGTTTTGCAATCTCCCTTAGCAGCGAGCTTCGCAGCGCGCTGGCGTCGCCCAACCATCGGTTGACTCGCTGCAACTCGACAATACAGCCCTCGTATTCTTCCGGCGTGTAATCGCCTTTGTCGAGGTGCTCGAGCTCCAAACTGCGCTGGCGAAACTGATCGAACATATCAGGAAACGACATGATAACAGCCCCTTGCCGCAGTCTTAAAAGCATGGGAACGGTCCTATGCATTTGTCGCGGGCTTGGAAGTCTGGAATCATTACCTCGATGCAGCGTAATTCCAGCTTGACAGTCGAGCTATTTTTCAACCCTAAACACGTTGGTGAAGCGACTGAACCCAGGTTCATTGGCAGGTCATCATCGTTTCAGTGTGGCGCCACTTTGCGAGTTTCGCTGCACATCGACGAGTCGGCGCAAATTACGGAGGCGAAGTTCAAGGCGGCAGGCTGTAGTGTATTAGTCGCTTCTGCGTCGCTATTAATGGATCAAGTTCTTGGTAAGACAACCGGCGAAGCTGCTGCTTTCGGGCAACAAGCTGAAGCTTTGAAGGACAAACTTGGCGCCTTGCCCGTGGAACGAAGTGGGTGTCCGGCGTTGGTCCGTGAAGCTCTCGTATCAGCCATTCAAGAATATAGCGACATGGCGCGTGACGAGTGGGAGGGCGACGAAGCGCTAATCTGCACCTGCTTTGGCGTCTCCGAAAGAAGGATTGAAAATGAGATCGAGTCGGGTGGCTTGCGAACAATCATGGAGGTTACGAAAGCCTGTAACGCCGGCGCGGGTTGCCGCTCATGCTACTCTTTGATTGAAGATATTCTGGAAGAGGTAAATCGTGAACAGTAAATGATCTATCTCGACAACAATGCAACCACGCGCGTGGCGCCGGAAGTATTTGAGGCGATGCAGCCTTATCTGAACGAAGTCTACGGTAATCCGTCTTCGGCACACTCGCTGGGCCAGGAAATGAAGGCGGCGGTGGAACATGCCCGCGAGCAGGTGGCGGCACTAATCGGCGCGGCCGACCCGGGAGAAATCGTTTTCACGTCCTGCGGCTCGGAGTCGGACAACTGGGCCATCGGCGGCTTCCTGGAACAGAATCCCACCCGGCGTCACATCATCACGACGCGCGTCGAGCACGAGGCCGTGCGAAATCTCTGCGAGCATTTGGCGGAAATTGGTTGCGAAGTGACGTGGCTGGACGTCAATGAAATCGGTGAGCTCAATCTCGACGATCTCCGCCGGACTTTGCGACGCGACACTGGCATCGTTTCCGTGATGCTCGCAAACAATGAAACGGGAGTGCTGTTTCCCATGGAAGAGATTGGGAAGATTGTTCGTGAAAATTCGGATGCAGTCTTTCACGTTGACGGCGTGCAGGCGGTTGGCAAGATTCCCCTCGATCTCAAAAACTCGTCAGTCGATCTCTTCGCGCTTTCGGGTCACAAACTGCACGCGCCGCAAGGCGTCGGCGCGCTTTACATCCGCAGTGGCGTGAAACTGCCGCCGTTTATCATTGGGGGCGGTCAGGAGCGTGGCCGTCGCGCCGGCACGTCAGCGGTGCCAAACATCGTGGGGCTGGGCGCTGCCTGCGAACTGGCCAGGACCTTCGAGGAGCACGAACGCATTGAACGTCTCCGCAACAAACTTGAAGACGAGATATTGAGTGCGATTCCAAACGCGCGTCTGAATGGAACACCGGATCGCTCGCAGCGTTTGCCCAACACTACAAACATCTCTTTCGAGTACGTTGAAGGCGAAAACATCCTGTTGCATCTTGATAAAGCCGGTGTTTGTGTTTCTACGGGTTCCGCCTGCCACTCAGCGACTAAGCAATCATCGCCCACCCTGCGGGCGATGAACGTGCCTTACACCGCGGCACAGGGTTCGATCAGGTTTTCCCTGGGCCGCTACAACACCGAGGAGGAAATTGATTACACGCTGAAAATTCTGCCTGAGATCATCGGCAAGCTTGTGGAGATGTCTCCTTACGACAAGGAACTTCGCGCGCTCACAATGCGGCAGCTTTAGGGATTTGTACTCACCAGAAGTTTTTCAGCCTGCGAAGCGGGTGTCAGCAATATCAGCCTGGGGTGAAGCGCAGCGCAACCCCCGGATTCGATTAGTATTAAGGGGCAAAGCCCGTGAAACGGGCGACGGCATGAAGCTCCGGAAGACTACTGATGGTCAATCGGCTGCCGCCCGTTTGCACGGGCTCGTATCTGACCTCGGGCCTTTCCTGGGGCTTACGCCCCAGGCTTTATGCTGACGCACTGCTTCGCAGGCTGAAGACAAACGCACAACTTATTACCTGCGAAGCAAGATGAACCGGCTTGCATCGTCAAACGAAGAACCACACCGGGCATTCTCGCTTTAGTCGTCTCGGCTTTACTGATAGAATTTACCTGGATGTAAAAACGATCTTCCCGCTCTTCGCTCCAGTCGGTTTCCGGGGTAATCATTCGATGTCAGGTGAGCAGTCAGCCGCTGGTCAAACGCCTTCCGTAGCAATCGCGAAGACTGCCTCGTCCCGTAAAGCGCGCCAGGATAGCGTAAGCTCGATGGAGACGGACGACTACGTTTGCATTGCGCCCTCCACGCCGCTCTGCAAAGCAATCGAAGCAATGAAACAGGACGAGGGTGGATGTGCGATTGTTTGCGCAGATGATGGGTCGGTAGTGGGTATTTTTACCGAACGAGATCTTTTGACTAAGATAATCGGGCAGGAAACGGACCTTAACGCGCCGGTACGCAATTTGATGTCTCCAGTGGTTGCTACTTTGACGCCGGAAGCGACGATCGGAGACGCCGTCGCCATCATGAACGACAAAGGTTATCGCAACATTCCGGTCGTTAAAGACGGCAAGCTCGCTGGTTCGATCTCCGTATTCGACGTCATCGGCTACCTGGCCGAGAGCTACCCGAAAACTACGATGAACTTACCGCCAAATCCCGACCAGGTAATGGAGACTACTGACGGGGGATAACCGTTAACCGAAAACCGGGAACAGTTGGAAACGATTTCCGGTTCACGGTTCACCGTTCACTGATATACGTACGAAAGGAACCTCGTTAATACAAAATGAGCACTGTTATTGAATCCCCTGTTGAACAGGTTGAAAAAAATCTTGAAGAAGTCGAAACCGTAACCATCCGCTTTGCCGGCGACTCCGGCGACGGCATGCAGTTAACGGGCACGCAGTTTACTAATACCTCCGCAGTCGTCGGCAACGACATCTCCACGTTGCCCGACTTTCCGGCCGAGATCCGTGCTCCCGCAGGCAGTCTGCCTGGCGTCAGCGGTTTTCAATTGAACTTTTCCAGCCAGGACATCAAGACGCCCGGCGATCAGCCGAGTGTTTTGGTGGCGATGAACCCCGCGGCGTTGAAGGTCAATCTCTCGGATCTTGAAGAAGGCGGCACGCTCATTATCAATACCGACGGCTTCACGCCCGAGAATTTGAAGTACGCAAACTACGCTTCGAATCCGCTGGAGGATGGCTCGCTGGCCGGCTACCGCGTGCACAAACTGCCCATCACCGCGCTCAACATGAACGCGTTGAAAGGCAACGTTGAGTTGTCGCGCAAGGAGATCGACCGTTGCAAGAACTTCTTTGCTCTCGGCGTGCTCTACTGGCTCTTCGATCGGCCAATGGAAAACACGCTCGCCTGGATTACGAGCAAGTTTGGCAAGAACCCCGAACTGGCCAAGGCAAATGAAATTGCTTTGAAAACCGGCTATAACTTCGCGGATACAACCGAGGTTTTTACTACTCACTACACAATCAAGAAGGCGAAGATCGCTCCGGGCAAATATCGCAAAATCACGGGCAACGAAGCGACCGCGCTGGGATTCGTTGCCGCTTCGCAGCTTGCCGGGCGCCCGTTGTTTTATGGTTCGTATCCGATCACGCCGGCGTCTGACATTCTTCACGAGCTGGCGCGTCATAAGAGTTTCGGCGTGAAAACTTTCCAGGCGGAAGATGAGATCGCCGCAGTCTGCGCGGCCATCGGCGCCAGCTTTGCCGGCCAGATCGGACTGACGGGAACTTCCGGTCCGGGCGTGGCTCTCAAGCAGGAAGGGATCGGCCTGGCGGTGATGACCGAACTGCCGCTGGTGATAATTAACGTCCAGCGCGGCGGGCCATCGACAGGCTTGCCGACAAAAACCGAGCAGGCGGATCTCTTCCAGGCTGTCTGGGGACGAAACGGCGAATGCCCGGTAATCGTTGTCGCGCCTGCGACACCTGCCGATTGTTTCCCCATGGCTATCGAGGCCGTGCGTCTGGCGTTCAAGTACATGACTCCGGTTTTCTATTTGTCGGATGGTTACCTGGCAAACGGCGCCGAACCATGGGCCATTCCCGAAATCGATCAGCTTCCGAAGATCAACGTGACCTTTGCGACCGACCCGGCGAACTTCATGCCTTATTCGCGCGACCCGGAAACGCTCGCGCGGCCATACGCGATTCCCGGCACGCCCGGACTCGAGCATCGTATCGGCGGCATCGAGAAGCAACACATTACCGGCAACGTCAACTACGATCCCGAGAACCACCATCTGATGGTGCGGCTGCGGCAGGAAAAAGTTGATCGGGCCGCGAACGATATTCCGCTTATCGAAGTCTTTGGAGAGAAAACCGGCAAGGTGCTGGTGCTTGGTTGGGGCTCAACATATGGCTCGATCAGCACCGCGGTCGAAAAACTGCAAAGCGAAGGCAAGAGCGTTTCGTCGGCGCATCTGAGGTATCTGAATCCATTTCCAAAGAACCTCGGCGAAGCGCTCGCCGGATTCGAAACGGTGATTATCCCGGAGATGAACCTGGGCCAACTCTGCACAATGGTGCGTGCGAAGTATCTGGTTGACGCGATTCCTTTCTCGAAAGTGAAAGGCCGCCCGTTTCAGATTCGTGAGATCGTCAGGAAGGTTGAAGAGTATTTGTAAGCAGTGATGTCCGACAAACTTCAGTTTGTCGGGCCTGCGCCGCATCTTGCTTCAATGATGTTCTTAGGGTGCATTGAACGGCAAACTGAAGTTTGTCGAACTTTGGCCGAATATGTTCGCTGTTATCAAACGATTTCTCGGTGGGCTGTTTGGCCGTAAACAAGTCGAGCCACCGCCGACACCGCCCCACGATCCTTATGCCTATCGCACGGCGCCGCGTAAGCGAGGGCCTTACGATCGCGGTGGCGCAGTCGCAGTGCTTGAGCCGGATGATGATGCGAGAAGTTCACAACGTAGCAAGGTGGAGGAGTATCTATAAACGACCGCAATGACAACTTCGAGTTCAAATATTGACTATTTCGCCTCCCGACTCGACCCCTACGTCAGGGATAAGTTTTTGGAATTATGTGAGGCGATAGAGAAGAGTAAAACTAGTTGAGGAACGCGGCACCCTCCGCGCGCAGGAATTGAAAGATGAGCACCGAAGTAAAACTCATGACCGCTGATGAGCTGCTGGCAATGCCGGATGACGGCTTTGTCTACGAACTCATTAAAGGAGAATTGATCAAAATGTCTCCTCCCGGTCATGAACACGGACTAGTGACCATGAATATCGCTGGTCCTCTATATCAACATGTCGATGCTAACAGGCTCGGTGTTGTGTATGCGGCCGAAACCGGCTTCCAAATTCATCAGAATCCAGATACCGTGCGCGCACCCGACGTGGCTTTTGTCCGCAATCAGCGTTTGACGAACGCGGGCTCGATTGAAGGTTATTTTGTTGGGGCTCCAGATCTCGCGGTTGAGGTCATTAGCCCCAGCGACAGCGTCGTACACGTCGAAGAAAAAGTTGCGGACTGGATTGAGGCAGGCTCAGGAATGGTTTGGGTCGTCAGTCCGAAACTGCGAACAGTTACGGTTTATCAATCATTAACTGAGATCTCTGTTCTAACAGAGAAAGACATCGTGGACGGTCATGATGTCGTGCCGGGATTTAAGATCGCTGTTGCGGAAATATTCAGAAAATGAGGAAGCAAGGTATCCTCAGCCAGATTTCATAAGGAGCAGTAATGAGTACAAGTGGAAATGGTCATAGTGGCAACGGTAACAAGCCCATCGTCGAGGCTATCTCGGCCGACAGTGAAGTTGGTTCGGCAGTTTCGGGCAAGATCGCCCCGCCTCCGGGTCAACTAAAGAAGGCCGACTTTGTTTCGGATCAGGAAGTGCGCTGGTGTCCTGGCTGCGGTGACTACGCAATTCTCAACAACGTGCAGAAGGTGATGCCCGAGCTCGGCATACCGCGCGAGAAAGTGGTCTTCGTTTCCGGCATCGGTTGCTCGTCGCGTTTCCCTTACTACATGAACACGTACGGCTTTCACTCGATTCACGGGCGCGCGCCCGCGATTGCCACCGGCATCAAGTGTGCGAATCCCGAGCTGAGCGTCTGGGTGATCACCGGCGACGGCGACGCGCTCTCCATTGGCGGCAACCACTTCATGCACGCGATTCGCCGCAATCTCGATGTCAATTACATACTTTTCAATAACCGCATTTATGGTTTGACTAAGGGGCAGTACAGTCCGACCTCCGAGTTTGGTAAGAAGACTAAGTCCACGCCACTGGGCACTATCGAATATCCCGTGAATCCTCTTTCACTGGCCATCGCCAGCGAGTCAACTTTCGTGGCGCGCTCGATTGATATCGATGTCAAACATCTTGGCGGCGTGGTGGAAGCTGCCGCCAAACACAAGGGAATCTCGTTTATTGAGGTCTACCAAAACTGCAACATCTTCAACGATCACGCATTCGATTCTTTTGCTGAGCGCAGCGTGCGAACCGATCGCGTGCTTTATCTCGAGCACGGAAAGCCGATGATCTTCGGCAAGGAGCGGAATAAAGGGATCCGCATGAACGGCGCGCACCCGGAAGTGGTAACCATCGGCGAGAATGGCATCACGGAAAATGATCTGCTGGTGCATGACATCCACCTGAAAGATCCATCGGTGGCTTTCATGCTCGCCCGCATGGAGCAGCCTGACTTCCCGCAGCCGGTGGGAATCTTCCGTGCCGTCGAGCGGCCAACTTATGAAGAGTTGATGGTCGGTCAAATCGATGCCGCGATAGCGAAGTCTGGCCCCGGCAGTCTGGAAAAACTAATCAACAGCGGCGACACGTGGATTGTCGAATGAAGACGGGGTAAAGGGAAACGGGGAAGGGAGAAGTCGCTGTTTCTTGCCCTTGCCCCCCTTCCCCTTTTTCCCCGTTCCCCTTTATCCCAAAATCCTTTTTATGAACTGTCCATCCTGCGGTCACGAGAACATCGACGGCATTGACCGTTGCGAGAATTGTCTTGCGCCGTTTCGCGATCTTGACGTGCCGCGCGCTGATTCCGCTGAGGGCCTGGCGCGTTCCGTGATGGAAGACAACTTGAGTCAGCTTGATCCGGATAACACAATCTACGTCGCCCCCGATACACCCGTACTCGAAGTGGCCCGCCTCATGAAGAATGCCAACTGCGGCTGCGCTCTCGTTTTAAAGGACAAGAAGCTGGTTGGGATTTTCACGGAGCATGATGTGCTCCTGCGAATGACCGGCAAACTTTCCGGCGAGCGTGAGTTTGTTGACTTCCACAATGCTGCTGCCGCAACTGGTAATGCGGTTGAGCCGGCCGTACTGCTTGAAGAAATGCCGCTCAATGAAATCCCCTCGGGCGACATTCCGATCGAAGAGTTGCGAGCCGATGCGCTGCTTGTTACCGACGCTAACTACCCACAGGTTAATGACGCCCCGGCAAATTTGACGACCGCGGACGATTTGCTGGTCAAAGATCTGATGAGCCCGAATCCCGAAACGCTTCACGAGCAGGACTCGGTAGCGGAAGCTGTAAATAAAATGTCCCTTGGCCGCTATCGCCACATTCCTTTTGTGAAATCCGACGGCACCTACGCGGTAGCCTCAATCAAATCGGTCCTCAAATACATCGCCCGGGAAGATTGGTAGATTGA
>DIYZ01000234.1:11078-14045 GCA_002427845.1 Chloracidobacterium sp. UBA6041
GATGGGTTGTCCAGGTTTTCTGCTGGAGCCGCCCGGCAACCAAATCAAGCGAGAGCCGGAGAAACTAGAAGACGTAAAAACTTACGTGCGCAACCTCGCCTTGTGGCTCGCTGGTTGACGCGTTTAGAGTCCAAACTTCAGCTTGCTCGTTGCTTTTTATGTTCAATAATCAGCCCCGTGGTTAACGCGCCTGCCAATGCCATAGCCGCGGCAATAAACATCACAACGCGAAAGCCGGAGACGAACGATTCTTTGACTGCCTGGGCGACCAATTCTTGTTCTGTTGAATCAAGATTCCTGGGTATTTCCAACCCCGCGACCTTAATGCGTTGCTGAAACAATTGCGCGCGAGTCGCTTCGGGAATATCCATATCCCCAAGCCGGCGCTGAAGTTCGCGACTGAAAATTTGCAGCATCACCACGCCGAGTACAGCAATCGCCAGCAGGCTCGCGGCACGGGAGACGGCGTTGTTGATTCCGGAAGCGACGCCGGCCTGTTGTTCGTTCACCGAACTCATGACGGTGGTGGTGAGAGGCGCGACACTGATCGCCATGCCGAATCCGAGCACCGCCACGCCGGGGAAAAAACCAATCCCGGAGCCCGCGTTTACGCCGGAAAGGAATCCAGGCCAGTAACCAGCCGGTGCACCGGGAAGGGCCAGAAGCGCGTAGCCGGCGGCCGCGACAACCGGCCCAATAATCAACGGCGGTCGCGGGCCGTACTTCTCTATCAATCCTCCGGACCAACGCGATAGCACAAACATGATCAGGATAAACGGAAGCAAGGCCGCGCCGGCCGCTGTGGCTGAAAAGCCCTGCACCTGAATCAGATTGAGCGTTAGAAAAAAAAGGCCGCCGCTGAGAGAGAAGTAAAGCAGCAGTGTCAGCAGGTTTGCTCCGGTAAAGTTTCGCGAGCGAAACAAGCCGAGCGGCAACATCGGAGACCGCGTATGCGCTTCAACAAAAACAAAGCCAGCTAGCGCCACTAGCCCCCCGATGATGGCTACGAGAACGGGTTCCGCAAACATCGTGAGGCGCGACGATTCGATCAATCCATAGGTCAGGCCACCTAAGGCGAGGGTCGCGAGCAAGGCGCCTTTCCAATCGACTGCTCCAACCGCATTTCGGTCATGGCTTTCACGCACGTGACGCCAGGAAATCACGATCACTGCGGCGGCCAGCGGCAGGTTGAGGAAGAACACGGCGCGCCAGGAAACGTGTTCGATCAACCAACCGCCCAGCACCGGTCCAATGGCCGTGGTGATTGCCGAAAATCCAGACCACGTGCCGATGGCCCTGCCTCGTTCCTCTGGCGGAAATGAAGCACTAATAATTGCCAGGCTGCCCGGAACGAGTAAGGCTCCGCCAACACCCTGCACTGCCCGCGCGGCGATGAGTTGTTCGATGTTTGGAGCAAGGCCGCACCAAATCGATGCCAGCGCGAAGAGCGAAACGCCAACGAGGAAGATGCGTCTGCGTCCATAAAGATCACCAAGCGAGCCGCCAACCAACAGCAAAGCGGAGAGGAACAATGAATAGGCTTCGACTACCCACTGCACTCCGATGGCAGTAGCCTGCAAATTCTTTTGCAGCGCGGGCAGCGCTACATTGACGACTGTGCCGTCGATGAACGCCATGCTCGAAGCGAGAATCGTGGCGGCGAGTATCCAGCGGGCCTGGTTCTTAGTGCACGGCGCGGCAGTCTTCCCGGAAAGAATTACGCCTTCGTCGCACGGTTCTTTTATGACGCTGGGCATTAGCTTTCGGCTTTTTGCAGTGCGGGCCAGTTAGTGTGAATGATTTCGTTGGCCCATTATGCGCGCTGCAGCCCGCTGGCAGAAGGCTCGACGCTCTCTTCGGATAGTCAGGCTGTCTGGTCCGCTTCCCTGAAAGAGTCGAAGTTGGAGTAAAGCGTATTACAGAACCGCGCGCGGCAGCGCGCGGATACCGGCATTCAACGTTGAACACAGAAGGCGTTGTTACAGAACTGCGCGCCGTAGCGCGCGGATGCTGCCAATCGTTGAACACAGAAGACCTTGTTACAGAACCGCGCGCGGCAGCGTCCAAATTTCAGCGCGTAACACCCGGGTGTTCGGAGGAGAGGTTCAGCGCCGGCCAGCGCTATTTGAGGAGAGATTCAAGTTTTAGGACGCGCGGATTACGACAGGGTTTGCACTCGTTAAGAAGTGATCATTGATTAGTCACAGTATCGCAAGAAGATTGTCACGCGAGTGTTATGCGAGATGAATCGTGCGCGCAACGGACGCGTCAATACCAGTCGCCGCACGTATCCATTCAAGGCATGAAAAGTCCCAAATGCGGCGCGGGGGGATTACCTGAAACGGCGAAGATAAAATCCGTAATCCGAATTTCGAAATCCGAAATTCTACTCACCTTCCAGCAATTTTTTCAAACGCACCACTTCACGATCACAACGCGGCGCCTGGCAATCGGCCACGACCGCTTCGTATTCCGCCAAACGCCTGCTTGCTTCTTCACGACGACCTGAGAAAAACAGCGCTTCGATGTGCAACGGTCCCATCCAAAGGCGAACAACGCGCGACTTTGCATCGCCAAGTAATTCCAAAACTTCATCACATAGGCGCACGGTTTCGTCCAGTTCGCCATTTTTGAAGTGAACGTGCGCCAGGCAGCGGCGCCCTTCGGCTCGCGAGTAGAGCAGGCCAAGAGCTTCGCCACCGGTGAAATTCTCCCGGGCAGTTTTGAAGGCTTCATCAATACGCCCCAGATCGGCAAGCAGGATTGCCAGATTCCCTTTCAACAGCACCCCCAGGCGTTGCTCGCCGATCGACTCTGCCAGCGCGATGCCGTCTCTCAGTTCACGCTCCGCTGACTCCAGTTTCCCCGTCCATGCTGCCCTTGCTTACTACTTTGACAATGTTGAAGAGATTCGCAATGACATTCGCCGCAACGAGGACGTCGAACCGTGCGCGGTAGCGCCGGATG
>DIYZ01000013.1 GCA_002427845.1 Chloracidobacterium sp. UBA6041
ACTCGAGTTTTGACACAGACTCTCACGTCCGGGGCTACTATCTGCCGCCGTCTTCGACGGCTCGTAGAGCTTTTCACTTCTGTGGTTTCGGGGCCACCGGGTTAGGAGTAAATTCTCCGAGCGTATTCCGCAACCATGCGGTCACTGTTGAACTCTGGCACCAACGTGGCCATTGAGCGTTTCATCATCGCTATCCATTTGCGCGGAAGTCCTTTTTCCTGGTCGTAGTAGAGCGGCACCACTTCCTGCTCGAGAATCCGGTATAGCGATTCGGCGTCGCCGGCATCGACGTCCGCGGTCTCAGTCGCCTCAATCTCATTGCCGATCGCGAATCCGTTTGTGCCGTCGTACCCTTCCAGCCACCAGCCGTCGAGCACCGAGAGGTTTAGTCCGCCGTTAATCGCTACCTTTTCTCCGCTGGTGCCCGAAGCTTCGAGGGGTCGCCGGGGAACGTTTAGCCAGACGTCTACTGACTGCACCAACTGGCGCGCGATTTCGTGATCGTAGTTCTGAAGAAAGACTGATCTATCGCCCACTCCCGAACTACTTTCCCACCGAGCGACCTGCTGCAGAATGAGCTTCGCTTCCTGGTCCTGCGGATGAGCCTTCCCCGCAAAGACAAATTGCACCGGACGATCTTCGTCATTAATAATCCGCAGCAGGCGCGCGGGATCTTTCAACAACAGGTTCCAGCGTTTGTAACCGGCAACACGCCGCGCAAAGCCAATTGTCAAAACTCCGGGCGCAAACATATTCTGCGCGGCTTCGGTGTACTCTGAAGTTTCGCCGCGATTTGCGCGCGCGAGAAATGAGCGCTGACGGATGAAGGCGATGAGACGCTCTTTCAAAAGCGAATGCGCGGCCCACAGCTCCTCGTCAGATATTCGTTCAATACCCTGCTGCCAGAGATCCCGATTGCGCATCTGCACTTGCCAGGCAGCGCCAACGTATTTCTCGTAAAGCGATTGGATTAAGGGAGCCGCCCAGGTCGGCGCGTGGACACCGTTTGTGACATGCGTGATGGGAACCCGCTCGATCGTTTCTTCGGGCCAGAGCCTTTGCCAGAGTGTGCGGGAAACCTCGCCGTGTTTACGACTCACGCCGTTGGTCGAGCGACACATGCGAATCGCCAAAGGCGTCAGACCGTAAGGCTCTTGCGAGTTTTGGGGATCGGTGCGGCCCAGCGCAATAAATTCGTCATGACTCAGGCCAAGCTCTGCTTCATAACTACGTCCAAACGAACGGGTCAACAAATCAATGGCGAATTCATCGTTTCCCGCGGCTACCGGCGTGTGAGTCGTGAACACGCAGGATTGCTTTACCTGTTTCGCAGCTTCGGCAAAAGTTAGACCCTGCGATTGAATCAGTTCGCGCGTCAGTTCCAGCGTCAGAAAAGCCGAGTGGCCTTCGTTGAGATGATAGACGCAAGGCGTAATTCCCAGTTTGCGCAAGAGTCGCACACCGCCGATTCCGAGCAGCATTTCCTGGACGATCCGCGTTTCACGATCGCCGCCGTAAAGATGACCCGTAACCCAGCGATCAGTTTCCTCGTTCGCAGCAATATTTGTGTCCAGCAGATAGAGAGCAACACGACCAATATCAGCGCGCCAAACCTGGGCACGCACCATCCGCCCGCGGATCAATACTTCAACTAATAACGGTTCGCCGTCTGTTTCCGCGACCTGATGAAGCGGAAGTTGAGTGGGATCAGTCTCGCCGTAGAATTCTTCCTGCCAGCCTTCGCGATTGAGTCGTTGGCGGAAGTATCCATAATGATAAAGAAGACCGACAGCGACGAGCGGCAGGCCCAGATCGCTTGCCGACTTCAGATGATCTCCGGCAAGTACGCCCAGTCCGCCCGAGTAAAGGGGCAGCGAGTTGTGAATACCATACTCGGCGCAGAAATAGGCTACTGGTTTTTCCGGCGTAATTGCCTGGACAGCCGATGAAGTGGACCAGCCTTTCTGCAAACTCTCGCGCTCGGACAGGTAACGATCGAAACTACCGGCAAGGTTATGCACCCGCTCGAGATAAATAGGATCAGTGGCCATCTCGGCCAGGCGGTATTCAGAGACGCGCGCCAGTAAGAGCCGCGGGTTGTGTTCACATTCTTCCCAAACGGCCGGGTCGATATCGCGAAAGCAACTGGCGCCGTCCATGGACCAACACCACCAATAATTCCAGGAGAGCCGTTCCAGAGGTTGCAACGGAAATGGCAGCACAGGCTTTGCGGCCAAAGTTTTCTTGTTCGGTTGTTCGACAGTTTCAATCATTGCCAATGAATCAGATTGTCAGCACGTGCAATATCTCCAGTAAAAGTATCGGAGCCCAAACAAAACGGTTCTTATAATATACTGTGTGCACTTATCTGAATTTGCCACTGATGCCTGACTTTGCTACTTGAGGCGGGGGTACACCCCCTTCCTAACCATGAGCTTATGAGTCTCGAGTGTGATCAGTGACTCTTGGAGCTAGTCGAAGTGCTGGTATTCCAGGAAAACCGTCGCGTCGTGTGATTGAAAGAACACCAATCGCACCTCGGTTAAGTGCTCATCCGTTGCTAAAAATTCCGCGATGGCTTCGGAAGAAACGGCCGCCGCCTCGGATGAGGGATACGCAAATGCGCCGGTCGAGATTGCGGGAAACGCTATGGACTTGAGCAAATGGCTGGCAGCAAGTCGCAAAGAATTTCTGTAGCACGCCGCCAGCAATTCTGCTTCACGCCCGTTATGCTGTCCATATACCGGCCCAACCGTGTGAATGACATAGCTTGCACGTAGATTTCCCGCCGTAGTGATTACCGCTGCGCCGGTTGGCAAACCGGCTGAATACTTTGTGCGTCGAATCGCGCGACACTCTTCAAGGATGGCTGGCCCACCAGCAGCGTGAATTGCCCCATCAACTCCACCACCGCCCAGCAGCGTAGAGTTCGCTGCGTTTACCACGGCTTCCACTTCCTGACGCGTGATGTCGTCGACCACTACTGCAACGCGGCCGCCGAGGAAAGTTTGTTTGGATTCAGAGCTCAAGCTTCAGCTTGCTGGCCTGCTGTCACGAGCAACCTGAAGTTTAAACTCTAAACATCTTCGTCGCGCGGCTTGACGTCAATCTCATCAAACATATCCTGTCGCCGCAGCGCCTCCGCGACTCCCTTTGCCTTTAACTCCGTCAAAGGATGTTCCGCATCCGCGCTGGCAATCTCAAACACACGCTCGTCCAACATCACCACTCCGAGAGAACCGAGGGTCACTCCCGGGGCTATCTGTATCTCATCCATGTTGTGGAGTTTGAACCGTCCGGTTTGCTCGACCCAATCCTCGATGAAAGGATCGCGCAGGGCGTGTTCGGCTTCGGATTCCGAAAGATAAGCGCCCTCGACGATTAAGCAGAATTCGCGCACGTTGCCAACCAAATAAACGTGAGTTCGCTAGTAAGTGGCTAGTGGGCCGGAAGAATAACCTTGAACAATCATGTGCAAACTGCCGGGCAAGCGCCGTTAAAGATTGTAGTTTCGCTGACGTTCCCCTGAGCTTGGGCCTGTGCCTTAGCCCCGCTAACTTTATCACCGCGCTTCTTCCGAAACCAGTGGAAATTTACCATGCCGCCGGGATACTCGCGCAAAAGAAGCCGCCGGCGGTTGGCATTCCGCGGCGGCATTTTTTTGCAGATGCTGGCTGTTTGCCAGTCTCAATTAACTTCGATTACGAAGCACGCGCGTATTGCTCGTTGAGCGTCTGTTTCAGTTGTTCAAAGTAGGAATCGAAAGTAACGAATCCGCTGGTTCCCTGAAAGAACGCTTTTCCACCAGTGTCATTGGCCAAACGATTAAGTGAATTCTGACCATAGCTGGCAGCCAGCCGGCTACGACTTGTCAGGCCCACCGACGGCGCGTAGAAGGTATAAACCGCCACGTTCCGCTCGTTGGCGCGTTTAATCGCGCGCTCGAGATCGAGCGTGTGGGCTGAGCTGGTGATGTCAAATCCTCGCGAGGTGTCGAGACCGTCGGAGATAAGCAACACGGCGTTTTTGCCGCTTGAGTTTCCATCAAAGCTGCGTAAAGCTTCGATAACTTCAACGTACGGGTTAAACGGCGAAGCCGACGTGCTGGATCGAGGTATCCGCAATGAACGCGCGGCCTTATTCAAATCGCTTGTAAACGGCTGTCTGACTTGCAGCGTTCCGGTGGTGATGTAACCGACCATCACGCGCGAGCCGTTCGGCAGCGAACGGATGAAGTCGCCGATGACGCCGATTTCGTTGCTCACTTGCGACGTAAGATCGTCCTGAATCAGGACCGCAAGATTCAACGGCTCCAAAACATGTGCACTTCTGCTTAGGTTCGATTTGTCGGTTGCGCTCCGGTTAGCAGGGCTCGCCGCAAACGTCGCCGCGGTGGCCGCAAACGCCAGAGTTAAGGCCGCCGCACTTGATATCAATCTTCGGTAAAACATAGTCTTTCCTCCAAAACCTTCCCTAATTTGGTTGCTTACTTCGATGCAAAACAAGCCAAAAAAGATGGCCTCCAGGTGCTTTCCATTCGTCTGTTGTGTCGCCCGCAGAACTTGCCGCCGCAGCCCAAAAAATCGCCCCGTAGTTAAACTTGCCTTCACCTTCCCGCTCGGATAAATTACTTCTTACCGGACATGTAGTAAGCAAGGTATTCCTGCCCGTCCCTATTCAAATTCGACAGACAGGAATGTCTGTCCTACTTAGAATTCGCTCTCTGAAAGGAATTATCTTTATGAAAGCCTACGCTACGGAGTCTATTCGCAACCTTGCCGTCATCGGACATGGCGACGTAGGGAAGACTCAGTTAATCAGTTCTCTTCTCTATGTCGCCGGAGCCACGCCGCGCTGGGGTAAGGTCGAAGAAGGCACTACCGTCACAGATTACGAAGAAGATTCCATCGCCCGCAAGATCACTCTCAATACCGCAATCGCCCATCTGGAACATCGCGACACCAAAATCAATTTTATAGATACGCCCGGTTACGCTGCGTTCATTGCCCATGCGCGTCCCGCTCTTAGAGTGGCCGACTGCGCGCTTGTCGTCGTGGATGCGGTCAAGGGTGTTGAGGTCCAAACTGAAAAGACGTGGGCCTATGCAAACGAATTTATTGTTCCCCGAATCATGGCGATAACCCGACTGGACAAGGAACACGCAGATTTTGGCAAGTCAGTTGAGAGCGCACAAAAAACTTTCAGCAGAGCAATCATTCCCTTCACGCTCCCGATCGGAAAAGAAAAAGATTTCCGTGGCGTGGTTGACGTGGTCCATATGAAAGCCTACGAGCTGGGCGCCGACGGTCAGGCGAAAGAAATCGACATACCCACTGAGGATCGCGACTTTGTTGACAAGACGCGCGAGCGATTGGTGGAGCTGGTGGCGGAATCTGATGACGCCCTGATGGAGAAATACTTCGAACAGGGAACGTTGGACGAAGCCGACATATTACCCAACATCAACAAAGCGATCGCCAACAGCAAGCTCTGTCCGGTCTTCGCCGTGTCGGGCGCGACGCTGGTTGGCCTGCGGGCTTTGCTCAACGCGATCGTGGATTATGCTCCCGATCCCGCGCACCATAATGCCGAATACGGTTACCCGGTTGACGCCGGCCCGGACGCCGAAAAGATCGCGCGCAAGTATGACGATAGCGAGCCGTTTTCCGCTTATTGTTTCCGCACCGTTGCCGATCCCTTCGCGGGACGCATAAACGTCATGAAGGTCATCAGCGGCAAGTTACAAACCGACGCAAATGTTCTTAACTCTTCGCGCGGCACCATGGAACGTCTCGGCGTATTGCATTCAGTTCAGGGCAAGCAGCTCGACAAAATTCCCGAGGTCCACGCCGGCGACATCATCGCGTGCGTAAAACTGAAAGAAACCCAGACCGGCGATACGCTATGCGATAAGCAAGCTCCAATAGTTTACCCACCGGTGGTCTACCCTGAGGCGGCAATCGCATTTGCCATCGAACCCAAGTCGCGACAGGACGAAGAAAAGATTAGCGTGGCGCTGCACAAGATTCTTGAAGAGGATCCGGCGCTGCACTTCTCGCGCGATGCGCAAACAAAAGAATTCCTGATTTCAGGTTCGGGCCAACTACACGTCGAGACCGTGGTCGAGAAATTGAAGAAGCGCTACGGAGTCGAGGTGACCCTCCATCCGCCCAAGGTCCCCTACAAGGAAACCATTACCCAACGCGCCGAGGTACAGGGCCGCCACAAGAAACAGACCGGCGGCCGCGGCCAGTTTGGCGACTGCAAAGTGATCTTTGAACCGTTGCCCCGGGGCGGTGGCTTTGTTTTCGAAGATAAGATATTTGGGGGCGCAGTGCCGCAACAGTTCCGGCCAGCTATCGAGAAAGGCATTATCGAAGCAGCAAAGTCAGGCGCCATCGCGGGCTACCCGTTGGTTGATTTCAAGGTACAGCTCATTGATGGGTCGTATCACAACGTCGACTCTGACGAACATTCATTCCGCGCCGCCGGGCGGAAGGCCTTCCGCGCGGCCATGGAAAAGGTCAAGCCGTCGATACTGGAACCCATCATGGACGTCGAGATCAGTGCGCCCCAGGAACACAGCGGCGACATCATGGGAGATCTCAATTCGCGGCGCGGACGGGTGCAGGGCATGGAGGGGAACGGCAAGAATCAGGTGATCAAAGCGCAAGTGCCAATGTCTGAAATGCTTAACTACCAGTCAACGCTGAATTCGATCACGGCAGCGCGCGGCTCTTTCCACATGCAGTTTTCACATTACGATCCAGTTCCCGGAAATCTCGCGCAGAAGGTCATCGATCAATCAAGAGCCGAAGGAAGAATTCGCGGCGGCGAAGAAGAAGACTAATCTGCTTCCTAACCAAAAGGAACAAGCCGACTACCGGGTGCTAAATTCAAGTTTGAAAGTCTCGGGGTTGGGAAGGGGGTATGCCCTCGCCTCGAGTAGCAAAGTCACTCAAGCAAAGTGAGCAAGGCTACTCTCGATAAATATTCTTTACTTGAATGATTTTATTTCCGAAAAGCGGCGGTCCACCCCCCGCTCAAGTAGCAAAGTCACCCACTCAAGTAGGCTAAGCTAATCTCAATAATTATTCTTCGCTTGAATGATTTCATTTCCGAGAAGCGGGGTATACCCCCTTCCCAACCCTGAGACTTTCAAAGTTGAGTTTAGTATCCGGTCGCTACCCGCTTCCGGTTCTGTATGGAGTGGCAAGCGCCTACTCGGCCGTGAAGCTGTAAATCAAGGTCCCCTGGACTTTCACGGGCTGACCCGAAAGCCTGGTCGGCGAAAACTTTGCCTGCCGAGCAGCCGCCACCGCCGCCGCTTGCAACAATGGATGTCCAGACACTGCGTGCGCGGAAATCACATTGCCTTCTTCGTCGATGGTGACCTCGACCGTAACATTACCGGATGCGTGAGCTGCTCTCGCGATAGGCGGATACGGTGGCGTTGGTAGACTGGTTGCCTTTCCATTCAGCACGCCACCAGCGTTGACTCCCGTGGCGCGATTGGTAGTTGCGCCCCAGTTATATCCTGTTACGGCGGCACCCGATTTGACAGTGTAGTCCGCAGGAACTTCAAACAATGATCTTGCCGGTTCGCTGCGATCGATGTTCGTCAGACGGTAGCTGGCTTCGCCAAACCGTGGGTCGTTATGACGAGTCATCACCACCGTCTGCAACTCGGGAGAATACCAGCGTTCGTTAACAATCTCGATAGGCCGCTCATTGCCGATCTCGCCTGCGGGAATTGTCAGTGTGCTGCGCGTACCTTCCGCCTCAACTCCCTCGATGGTCTGCTTTCCGAGAGATTCATTGCGGGATTGATGGTTTTGCCACCCCCATACGAGCACGGGCTCGGGCGCTATGTTGCCCGCGATTTCGGCGCGCTGTATTTCAATTCGATCAGGCGGCGGTACCTCAGACTCGAACACTGCTCCCACCTTATCTTCCGGTGCGCCCGCCTTACCCGGAGGGGGCGCCTTAAACTCGAACTTAAACCGCATTGGGGGCATCTTGCAGGCAATATGTGTGCGGGGATCAAGCATATAACTCGTAACTGCCACGGGATCGTTAATAAAAATGGTTTGCGGCGGTTCTCCTGCGTTAGCAAACGACCCGATGGCTTTTAGTGTTTGCTCGCGACGCGTACGACCTTCACTGTCCCGGTAGACCGCGGCCGTCGACTTGTTGACGATCCGGTTGCCGTCGCTCAACGTTTGCGTGGTTTCTGTTATCGCCTGGGCGGAATAGGGCGCGCCTTTCACCAGCTTCCCGCCAAAACTCATTTCCGTAGCGAGAAAGATGAAATCGCCAGGCGCTGGTGGACCTGGCGGCCGCGGTGGCCCCTCAGGTCCCTGCATCAGTACTCTATCGCGTTCGATGGCCTCGCGATCAGCCGGCTGTCTTTGTTGAGCAAACGATGAGAGCGCGATGACTCCTATCAAAGCAAGCGCAAGTGCGCTAAATCTTAGGAATTCTTTTTTCATGGCTTTCTTCCTTCTTGAGGGCACAAATCCGATTTGAATCTTGTCTGCAAAAGCGCTACTGAATAAAACGAATTGCGCGAGCCAGGCCATCCGCGCCCACCAAAACATCCGCTTTCACTCGTTCGCCATAGCGATCCATATTCACCGGCAAGCCGAAGCTCACCATAGCCGAACGCGGTAACTCAACGCGAACTAACTGTGCACCGTCCTGAAGGTTCATCGAGCTTATGTAGCCCAGCGGCATAAAGTCCGTAGCCACTTCGCGTCTCTGAGAATCTGTGATCGCTGTCGCCGCGCTTGCTGCCGCTAAAGTCGAGTTGCGTTCACGATTTGAATAATGCGTTGCAAAACTGCGCCGATTCGTTTGTCTGAAATTGCCCGCCCTGACGATCTTCGGTTTCCACGACAAAGCTACGCCGGGCCGAGCGAGACTTGCTGGAGGCACCGTGGGCCGAGTGTCGATTGCAATCTGCTCAGGCTTGACCAATAGCTTTTCAGGCGGCGGCGACGACATTGGACGTAACCGTATGGCGACGATTCCGAACATGATTAGAACGACTGCTGCGGCTGCCGCGGTCACGTAGCCCAGACGATTGTTCGAGCTCGAACGCTGTTGGAGTCCACCGCTGCGAAAAGCCGCCCTCAACTGCTTTTCGACCGGCTCTGGCGCTTCCAGGGACTTCATTTCCGCCGCCAGGGCCCGCAGGTCGACGGCGAGCAGGCGCTCGCCTTCGAGCCTTTGCGCACATGCCTGGCATTTAACGCTATGCTCAATAATCCGCGCACGCGCATCCACTTCCATGATCTGGTCACGCGCCAAATCGTTTACGACATCTTCAAAATTTTGGCAGTTCATGCGAAACATCTCGCGGCTTTCACGTCAGTGGAAGCTGCGCTTTCCGTCTTTGCCGGTTGCAGCTTCTCAATCAAGAGCGCGCGAGCCCGGTGCAACCGCGACCTCACGGTGCCGACCGCACAACCGAGAACCGCGGCGCTATCCACATAACTCATTTCTTCCAGATCGCAAAGGACGACCACTTCGCGGTAACGTTCGGGCAGACTCAGAATGGCCTTTCGTACTGCGGCGGCGGTTTCGTTTCGCGAGAAATCTTCGAGCGGTCCTGAGTCCTGACTAGGCGAATCTTTACCCGCGTCGGCGTCAGACTCCAGCGGGGCATAGAAATGTTCTCGCTCTAACCGGCGCAATAACTGTTTGCGGGCAATGCCATAAAGAAACGCGTTCAGCGTGCCGCGAGCCGGATCGAAAGCCAGCGTCCCGCGCATCAACACTAAAAACACTTCCTGAGTGATATCTTCAGCCAGCGCCGGAGAACCGCCCATTTGCAAGGTGAAACGATAGATTCCTCCCTGCCGCCGGCGATACAAAAGGGTAAAGGCGTTTTCGTCGCCCGCCTGAATCGACCGAAACAGTTCGTTATCAGAGAGGTTTTCTTGTTCTTTCATTCTCTGAAGTTTGCGCTTGCCGTTGATGTTAATTCGCGCCAGCCCTGATTAAAGTTCCAAATTGTGCTAGCCGCGACGACCTTCGCCGAATTTCTTTCGAAACTCCGGTGAGCGCAGGCGAAGGTCCAGCCAATCCGAAAAGAGCTCGGGAGATTGCAGCCAGACTGTTAACCACTGAGAAATTTCCCTGGCTTGTTCACGCTGACTCGAATCCAGGATTTTGCTGCGCGCAGTCAGTAGCGCATCCTGGCGGGCGCCGGCAACGATGTCGCGTAGTCGCTTGAGACTCTTATCGTCATTTCTGCCTTCGAGTTCTTGCCGCTGCTCGTCAAGCTTCACAAACGATTTCTGAGCTTCTGCAAAACCGGTAAAATTGAGCTCAGCCGCAAAACTCTGCACCGCCAAATTCCGTTCCCGCCATTTAACGTCGCACTCAAAAACTTCCGGATGTCGCAACACCGCGCCCTCATCGGCAAGGGTCCGCGCGATGGCTGCGGGACTCTCCAGGGCGCCTTCGCCAAACCGCTCGCGAAGCACTTGTTGTATTTGCTCAAGCTCACGCGCTCCTACTGATTCGCAATCGAGATCTTCCCAGACCTCCACAATCAAATCCAGCTTGTTACGTGAGCTCCAACTCTTCACACTCATCTGCACCTTACAAATCTGCCGCACAACTGTAATTGGCAGATTACTTTGCTACTGGAGTAAACTCGGCTACTGCAAACTATGATTACCAAAATCTCTAAGAAACCCATGGGTTGGTTTGTTCGCCACGTCGCTCTGCTCTTCTCAGCGTTCACGATCATTATCGCTTTCACAGGTGCTCTTGCCCAACAGCCCGCCCGAAAAATCGCAAAGATCGAAGTCGAGGGGCTGCAGCGACTCTCCCCTGACGAAGTCATAGCCATAAGCGGTCTGAAAATCGGCGCGCCTTTTTCCGTTGAGGAGCTTGATGCTGCCGGGGAAAAACTTGTCGACAGCGGATTGTTTGCCAGGGTTGGCTATCGCACCAGCACGAAAGGCATTCAGGTGACGATAGTGCTTCAGGTCGAGGAAGCTAAAGGCGGTCAGTCACCGGTGGTCTTCGACAATTTCGTCTGGTTTACAAATGATGAATTGTTTGCCGCGATACGACGAGAAGTGCCTTCATTCAATGGCCTGGCTCCCGATTCCGGCAACATGACCGACGCGATCCGCCACGCCTTGCAAAACCTGCTCAAGGAACGCCAGATCCAGGGCACCGTTGAATACGCGCCCTGGCAGGGACAGCTAAACAGCGCCAAACAAGAACATCTTTTTAGTGTAACGGATGTACCAATTCCAATTTGCCAACTGCATTTTCCAGGCGCGAAAAACGTTTCGGAGGAGAAGCTCGTAAAAAGTTCCAAACAACTTACCGGCGCCGATTATTCACAGAAGTCGGCGATTGCCTACTCGACCTTCGTTCTGTTCCCGATTTATCGCGAGGTGGGACAGCTGCGCGCAAAATTCGCGGAGCCTATTTCGAAATTTGAGGGCGCGCCAGATTGCAAGAACGGTGTGGACCTGACCATTCCAGTCGAAGAGGGACCGATCTACCTGTGGGACAAGGCCGAATGGACAGGCAATGAAACTCATTCGCCGGGGGATCTCGATTCCGCCCTGGGGATGAAGAATGGCGAGGTTGCTAATGGTATCAAGTTTGACGCGGGCCTGGGTGAAGTTGGCCGACGATATGGCCACACAGGCCACCTGGACGTCAGGATCGACGCGCGTCCCGAGTTTAACGATTCTGCGAGCCGAGTAACTTATAAGATTGCGGTTACAGAGGGTCCGCAGTACCGCATGGGCAAACTCACCATCAAAGGCCTCAGCGAAGCGGATGCAAACTCCCTGGAACAAAAGTGGAAGCTCAAGACCGGCGACGTGTTTGATAGTGATTATCTACAGCAATTCTTGAAAACCGACGGGCGCGAAGAAGTGCGAAAATTATCCTTTGCCCGTCAGGTCCAGCGGAAGGCCCCGCCTCAAATGAACAACACAACCAAAGTAAATCGGCAAACTCTTACTGCTGACGTTACAATCGAATTCCAAGATTGAGCCACAGCAATGAGTATTGAAACCGAGCCAAACGTACTACCGGCGAAATTCGAGAAGGCTCGGGCCCTCCTGGCGAGCGTAAGGGACGCCCTCGCAAACAATACATTCCGGCACCACTCTTTTTTTAAGAACGGCCACGCCCAGACGCTCGCCGCCTATGCCTGGCCGCGCGGATTTCGGTTTTATACCGAACGCGATGAAGAGCGTTACTTTGAAGTCGCGCCGGGCATCAGAGTCCTGGCCCACTGTCGCTGGCAAGCTAACCGGAATGAACATCCTACGATTGTCGCCTGGCACGGCATTGAGGGCTCGTCAGCCTCCAACTACATGTTGGCAACCGCAGAGAAAGGATTTCGCGCCGGCTTTAATATCATCAGGGT
>DIYZ01000191.1:0-9884 GCA_002427845.1 Chloracidobacterium sp. UBA6041
TTTTACTTTCGGACCACAGACGTGACGGGAGTGGCGACGCTGCCGACGGGAGTGGAGATGGTGATGCCCGGCGACAACGTGGCGATGGACGTGGAGTTGATCACGCCAATCGCGATGGAGAAGGGGTTGCGCTTCGCTATTCGCGAAGGCGGCCGCACGGTGGGAGCCGGAACGATCTCGGAAGTGGTGGAATAACGGTCAGTAGTCAGTAGTCAGTAGAGTAACCACTGACAGCGAATGAGAGACTAACGACAACGAACAACTGACAACGGACTACTGACAACAAAGGGTAAGAAGATGCCACGCGATAATATTGTTTTGCAGTGTAGTGCTTGCAAAAGCCGCAACTACGTAACGACCAAGAATAAAAAGACCACGCCAGATCGGCTTGAGTTCAGCAAGTTCTGTCGCCGTTGCCGCAAACACACTGATCATAAAGAGACTAAGTGAAGGATGAGGGATGAAGGCGGAAGGATGAAAGCGTCATTTTGTCCTTCGAGGCCGACGGCCAGGATTGTTCATCCTTCATCCCTCCGCCTTCGCGATTTGACGGAGGGGTATAGTGTCAACGGTTAGCACGTCGGTCTCCAAAACCGAAAGTCCGGGTTCGAATCCTGGTACCCCTGCCAGCGACGTGAGCAAAGGGTTGGTAGTAAAGAAGTCGGCAAATCATGGATGACATAGAAAACCCAGACGCGCCGCTCCCGCCGCCGCGCACCGCCCGTTTTGGCGAAGGCGCGGAAGGCAAAGGGGCGCGACGTGAGCGCGGGCTAAGCGGGCCGAGCGCCGGACCAATCGGCCGCATGTCGGAGTTTCTGCGTGACGTGCGGGCGGAAATGAAGCGCGTATCCTGGCCCTCCGCTACCGAGGTCAAGAACACGACAATAATCACGATCATTGCAGTCATCTTTTTCGCAGTTTATCTGTTCCTGGTGGATCGCGTATGGTCATTTCTATTGATTCAACTCAACCATCTACTCAACTGGATGACCGGAGCCTGATTGGCAAGGAAGCACTTTTAATGCAGCAGTGGTTCATACTTCATACCTATTCAGGACACGAGAAAAAGGTGCGCGACAGCCTGAAGGCTCGCGTGCGCGACACGGATCTGCAAAACGAAATCACGGAAGTGTTGGTGCCGACGGAAACAGTCGTTGAGATGCGCGGGAATAAGAGGATCGAGTCGTCGCGTATGTTCTATCCCGGCTACGTGCTGGTTCAGATTGAATGCGATGATCGCGGCCATATACCCGACAACGTGTTTCACATGATCAAGTCTACGCCGAAGGTGACCGGTTTTGTTGGTGGCCACAATCCCACGCCGTTGACTCCTCAGGAAGTTGATCAGATTGTTCATAACGTTACCGAGGCTGCTGAAAAGCCGAAGCCGAAGTTTTCCTACGCTGCGGGCGAGACGGTACGAATCAAGTCCGGACCGTTTCAGAGTTTTACCGGCAAGGTTGAAGAGGTAAACGAAGATAAGTCGACGTTAAAGGTCACGGTTACGATCTTCGGCAGATCGACTCCGGTGGAGTTGAATTTTCTGGACGTCGAGAAAGTGACGTTTGCGGAAGAAGAATGAAAGGCCGTGAATCGTAAACCGGAAACAGTAAACCGAAAAACGTAAGCCGGACCAGGAATATCCTTCTTACGATTTGCTGTTCACGGTTCACGGTTCACGAATAAACGAAATAATGGCAAAGAAAATAACAGGCTACATCAAACTGCAGGTTCCCGCCGGTAAAGCTAATCCGGCGCCGCCGATTGGCCCGGCGCTCGGCCAGCACGGCGTCAATATTATGGAGTTCTGCAAGGCGTTTAATGCCAAGACGGCGCAGATGGATCCGGATTTGAAAATCCCGGTCGTCATTACAGTTTTTGCGGATCGCTCGTTTACATTTGAAACAAAGACACCGCCGGCGGCGGATCTTCTAAAAAAAGCGGCCGGAATTTCGAAGGGCTCAGGCAAGCCCAACCGCGAGAAGGTGGGCACGATCTCGCAAGCGAAGATTGAAGAGATTGCCAGGACTAAGTTGCAGGATCTTAATACGACGAGCCTGGAATCAGCGATAAAGACGATTTCGGGTACTGCCAGGCAGATGGGCCTGACGGTGGAATAAAAGTTCGGATTGCGAATTGCGGATTTCGGATTTTTCCTGGTGCCGCGTTCGCTTTTGACAAAGAGAGGGAGAGGCAATCGAAGACGACGCGTATTGCGGTTCGATTAAAAATTCGCAATTCGCAATCCGCAATTCCTCGTTTGCACCTCGGAGAGAAGAAATGAAGAAGCACGGAAAGAAATATAATGCGGCCGCCGGGAAGATTGAGGTTGGACGCAAGTACAACCTGGAAGAGGCTGTATCCAAAGTAAAAGAAATTGCTTTCGCCAAGTTTGACGAAACAGTTGAATTGACTGTCTGGCTCGGAGTAGACCCACGCAAAGCTGACCAACTTGTGCGCGGCACAATCGTTCTTCCGCACGGTTTAGGCAAATCCAAGACTGTCCTGGTGATAGCTCAGGGCGAAAAGATTAAGGAAGCCGAAGAGGCAGGAGCGGATTTTGTCGGCGGCGAGGACATGGTCAACAAGATCAAAGAGGGCTGGCTCGATTTCGATGCCGTCGTTTCCACTCCCGACATGATGCGGCTCGTTGGCGGCCTGGGAAAAGTGCTCGGCCCACGCGGTCTGATGCCTAACCCGAAGACGGGCACGGTTACGTTTGACGTGAAAACCGCAGTCAGAGAAACCAAGGCCGGCAAAGTTGAATACAGGGTTGATAAGACGGGCGTTATTCACGTGCCGGTTGGGAAAGTCTCGTTCGACGCTGATAAGCTGCGCGACAATGCGAAGATGCTGCTCGAGGCTGTCGTAAAAGCAAAGCCGTCAACCGCTAAAGGTAAATACGTGAAGAAGGTCAACCTCGCGGCCACAATGAGCCCCGGGGTACTGCTTGATGAAGCGGCCTACGTGAAATAGGTGAGGAGCTACACGGATGAAAACAAAAGCACAGAAGCAAAAAGATTTGGAAGCTCTCACAGAGCAATTTAAGAACGCCAAGGCGGCAATGTTGGTTGGCTTTCAGGGAATGACTGTCTCGAAGGATCAGGAGCTTCGTAATCAACTGCGCGAAGCGGGCGTGAGCTACGGCGTGGTGAAGAACACCCTCGCTCGCAAAGCCGCCGAGGGCACCGCGTTGGAGCAGGCCGCCGACCAGTTTAAAGGCATGACGGCGGTCGCAATTAGTAACGAAGACCCGGTGAACCTTTCGAAAGCGATCTCGAAGTTTAGCAAGGCAAACCCGGACATTTTTAAGTTTAAGGTCGGTATCGTTGAAGGCAATGTCGTTGCCCTGCGCGACGTTGAGGCGATTGCCAGCCTGCCTTCGAAGGAAGAGTTGATATCAAAGGTTCTGTTCTTAATTAATTGCCAGGCGCAACGGTTGGTCACTGTTCTTTCGGCGGTGCCGCGCAACCTGGCGATTGTGGTTAAGCAGATTGGTGATCAGAAGGGCGGGGAGGCCGCCTAAGAATTTTGGATTGCGGAATGCGGAATGCGGAAACAAATCCGCAATCCGGATTCCGCGATGGAGTCAGTGGGCCGGACGCGGAAAACGAGCGCAGCGATAAGTCAGATCGCAGCTTGCGCTTCGGACATTTTTCCGGTTGCGATGCAGCAACTCGAAAAGGGTCCCGTGGGTTCTCCTGCTGCGAATCGTAAAAACAGACAGCAACAAAAGAACCCTTTGAGGAGGATAAGGTAATCATGGCACTTTCGAATCAAGAAATTGTTGACGCTCTGAAGGAGAAGAGCCTTCTGGAGACTTCTGAGCTGGTGAAGATGATCGAGGAAGCGTTCGGCGTATCGGCAGCGGCGGCAGCGGTAGCGGCGCCCGCGGCTGGTGGTGGTGGCGGCGGAGAAGCAGCAGCGCCCGCTGAAGAGAAGACCGAATTCGATGTGATCCTGCAAGCCGTCGGCGGCAACAAGATCAACGTGATTAAGGTCGTTCGCGAAGTTACGGCGCTTGGCTTGAAAGAAGCCAAGGATCTCGTGGAAGCGGCGCCGAAGCCTGTGAAAGAAGGCGTCTCCAAGGAAGAAGCCGAAACTGTTCGGCAGAAGCTTGCGGACGCAGGCGCAACAGTCGAAGTCAAATAGGTTGATAGTCTCGAGTCGTGGGTCTGGAGTCCCGAGTCGCCTGCGGGCCTGACTAGCTCCAGACTCCCGACTTCGCGACTCGAGACTTTGGTTTTGGTCGCTTGACACTCATAGTCTTTGTGGTTAGTTTAAGAGAGTATTGAGGCGCTGGCGTTATTCCGAAAAAAATTTGACTAAGAAATCAGCCGCTTTTTGGTGATTAAGCGGTCGGGGCATTCTGCGCCCTGACCGCGTCTTGGCGTCTTTAGACATCGCGGGACAGGAATTTCGGATTGGCGATTTAGAAACGATGCTGGCGTTTCGATCTGCAATCCGCAATCAGAAATCGAGATAAGGAACCTCTCATGTCTGCAAATCTACTTCAAACAGTAAGTACGGGGTTGGGAAAGCGCACGAGCCAGGCGCCTGAACGGATAGACTTTTCCAAGATCTCCACCGCCGTGCAAATCCCGAATCTGATCGAGATTCAGCGTGAGTCCTACAACCGTTTTCTGCAGATGGACTTTCTGCCGGAAGAACGCGAGAACACCGGATTACAGGCTGTCTTTCAGTCAGTTTTCCCGATCTCGGACTTTCGTGGCACGGCAACACTCGACTTTGTCGAATATCAAATTGGCAACTGGCAGTGTAAGTGCGGGCGACTGGAAGGTCTCAACTACCTGAGGGCAAACTGCAAACACTGCAGTTCTACCATTAAGGTCAACCCCCTGGCCGCCGGAGAGACGCTCTGCCACAAGTGTGGCACGTTTAACTCTGTCCGCCCTCAGCTCTGCGAGAACTGCGGCGAACCCGTAGGACTAAAGCACAAGCACGATCAGCAGGAATGTCAGGAGCGCGGCATGAGTTATAGCGTGCCGCTAAAAGTAAAGATACGTCTGACGGTCTACGATAAGGATCCGGAAACCGAAGCTCTCTCGATTCGCGACATCAAGGAAGAAGAAGTCTTCTTTGGTGAGATTCCGTTGATGACCGATAACGGCACCTTCATTATCAACGGCACCGAGCGCGTTATCGTTTCGCAACTCCATCGTTCGCCTGGCGTCTTCTTCAAACGCGGCGCGATCTACATTGCCAAGATCATTCCCTATCGCGGTTCGTGGGTGGAGTTTGAATACGATCAGAAGAACCTGCTCTACGTTCGTGTCGGTAAGCGCAAGTTTCTCTCCACCATCTTCCTGCGCGCGCTTGGCCTTTGGTTTGGCAAGGAAATCGACGGCAAGCTCGTCAAGAGTGACGCGGCCCTCGAGGACCGGGTTAAGAACGCCTCGTTTGCTGACGAAGACATCCTACGCGCGTTGTACGTGACCGATGAAATCCGCGTTGAAGACGGGCGACTGATGAGTCAGGTTCCCGAAGAGGGACCTACACACCTCGTCGGCATGAAAGTGGATTTCGATATTAAGGGACGCGGCCCCGAACCGATTGTGCGTTCGGGTAAGAAGGTTACAACCTCGGCGCTCGAGGCTTTGCGTAAGGCAAACATCGGCGAGGTCGAAATCGAGACTTCGCAATTTGAAGGCGCTTATGCCGTTTCCGACATCGTCAATAAAGAAAGCGGCGAGGTAATCCTCGAAGCCAACAACGAGATCACGCCGGCCAAACTTCAGGAGATCATCGAAGGCGGAATCGATAGTTTCTCGGTCTTCTTTCCGGAGCGTGACGATATCGGTTCCATTCTTTCGCAGACTCTGAAGAAAGATGTAATCACAAAGCCGGTCGATGCGCTGCTGGAAATTTACCGCAAGATGCGTCCCGGCGATCCGCCGACTGTTCAGACTGCCTACAAATTACTCGAAGCAATGTTCTTCGATCCGCGCAAGTTTGATTTCTCGCGTGTGGGCCGGCTGAAGTTCAACATCAAGATGGGCAAACCGGAGCGCGATCGCATAAACGATCCACTGCTGTCGGCCAAAGACTTTTACGAGGTGGTTTCTTACGTGCTGAGGATGCGCAAGAACCCTTCGGAGTATCAGGCTGACGACATCGACCATCTGGGCAACCGGCGCGTGCGTGCGGTTGGCGAGTTGCTGGAAAACCAGTTTCGCATCGGCCTCGAACGCATGGAACGCGCAATCAAGGAGAAGATGTCGATCCATCAGGAAATGCAAACCACGATGCCGCGCGATCTTATCAACGCCAAGCCCGTAACGGCCGCGGTACGCGAGTTTTTTGGTTCGAGCCAGCTTTCGCAGTTCATGGACCAGACTAATCCGCTCTCAGAGATCACCCACAAGCGCCGCCTGTCGGCACTGGGACCCGGCGGACTGTCGCGCGAGCGCGCCGGATTCGAGGTGCGCGACGTTCACCCGACTCACTACGGCCGCATTTGTCCTATTGAGACGCCTGAGGGTCCGAACATTGGCTTGATTTCCAGTCTCTCTTGTTTTGCGCGCATCAATGAGTTTGGTTTCATCGAAGCTCCATACCGGAAAGTGACTGACGGAAAGGTCGTTGAGTACGTCCGCATACGAAATGGCGGCGACACGAAGCTCAAGCATGGTGAGCACCTGCCGCTGGGAGAAGTTGAGAAGGCTAACAAACGCGCCGGCGCTGACGGCCGCAAGGCTGACTATGAGCCCTGGCCTTTTTATCTGACGGCATGGGAAGAAGACAAACACGTGGTTGGTCAGGCCAACATTGAGTTGGACGAGACCGGCTACATCGTCAACGAGCGTAATGCGGCTCGCAAAGCCGGTGAATTCATTCTGGCGTTGCGCAAAGACATTGAGTACGTCGACGTCTCGCCGAAGCAACTCGTCTCTGTTGCCGCTTCGCTGATTCCGTTTCTCGAAAACGACGACGCAAACCGCGCGCTGATGGGTTCAAACATGCAGCGTCAATCCGTGCCTTTGCTACGAGCCGAAGCCCCTTACATCGGCACCGGGATGGAGCAGACTACGGCACGCGATTCGGGTGCGGTCGTGGTCGCCAAACGCGACGGCGTGGTTGACTACGTTGACTCTGAGCGCGCCATCATCAAGGCGGACCACAATGTTGACGGCACAATCTCACGCGAAGTGACGGCTGACATTTATACGCTGATCAAATTCAAGCGCTCCAACCAGAATACCTGCATTAATCAGCGCCCGATCGTGCACGTTGGCGAGCGGGTATCAAAGGGACAAGTAATCGCTGATGGTCCTTGTACGGACCGTGGCGAACTGGCCCTCGGCCGCAACGTGCTGGTCGCTTTCATGCCCTGGCGCGGTTACAACTTTGAGGACGCGATTCTGGTTTCCGAGCGGTTGGTTAAAGAGGACTACTACACCTCGATTCACATCGAAGAGCTGGAAATCGAAGCGCGCGACACAAAGCTCGGGCCGGAAGAAATCACGCGCGACATTCCCAACGTCGGCGAAAACATGCTGCGCGATCTGGACGACAGCGGCATCATTCGCATCGGCGCCCAGGTCAAACCGGGTTCTATTCTCGTGGGTAAGGTTACGCCTAAAGGTGAAACGCAACTCACCGCGGAAGAGAAACTGCTGCGCGCAATTTTTGGTGAGAAGGCCGGCGACGTAAAAGACGCGTCGCTTGTTTCACCGCCGGGAATTGACGGCACTGTCGTCGATGTTCAGGTCTTCACGCGCAAAGGTCAGGAGAAGGATTCTCGCTCGCTCNNGTTCTGAGAAAAGTGCAGATGGCTTCGTCCCGCGTCGATGTGGGCGCTGAGATCAAGGAATACGAAGATCGCACCGAACGGCAAATCAAAATTCTCTCCGACATTTACGAAGAGAAGATTGCCAAGCTGCGCCAGGGAGACGAACTTGCTCCCGGGGTGATCAAGATGGTGAAGGCCTTCATCGCCATGAAGCGCAAGCTTTCCGTCGGCGACAAGATGGCCGGACGGCACGGAAACAAAGGCGTCATTGCCCGCATTCTCCCGGAAGAAGACATGCCTTACCTGCCCGACGGCACGCCGGTTGAAATCGTACTCAACCCGCTTGGTGTGCCCTCGCGCATGAACGTTGGTCAGATTCTGGAGACACACCTTGGCTGGGCCGCACGAGTTTTGGGTGTTCACTTTGCCACGCCGGTTTTCGACGGCGCGACCGAAGCGGAGATTAAAGAGAAGCTCAAGTTGGCCGGCGACCGGGCAACTGAACTGGGTCTTCCGGAGATCATCAACGAGTCAGGCAAGGCCATACTCTACGATGGGCTTTCAGGCGATCCCTTCGAGCAGAAGGTGACCGTCGGTTACATCTACATGCTCAAACTTTCGCATCTTGTTGACGACAAGATTCACGCGCGTTCGATTGGGCCATACAGCCTGATCACCCAGCAACCGCTGGGCGGCAAGGCGCAGTTTGGCGGTCAGCGATTTGGCGAGATGGAAGTCTGGGCGCTGGAAGCTTATGGCGCGGCCCACATTCTGCAGGAACTGCTGACGGCTAAGTCCGACGACGTCGCCGGGAGATCGAAGATTTATGAGGCCATCGTCAAGGGCGAAGCGGACTTCGATCCGGGTTTGCCAGAGAGTTTCAATGTGCTGGTGCGCGAGCTTCAGTCGCTCTGTCTTGATGTTGAGCTGATCAGTAAAAAGGCGCCCGGCAACGGAGATGGAACTGAAGAAGGTGTTGGCGAGGCGCTGCTTACCAGCGCGGTGGAAGGATAAAACAGAATTGCGGATTGCGGATTGCGAATTGCGGATTTGAAACCCGCGAAATCCGAAATCCGAAATCCGAAATGGAGAGTGACGTGTTTCGATTTCAACAAGAGAAGACGCAATTAGCTCCCGACTTTGAGGCCATTCGCATATCGCTGGCGTCGCCGGAAAAAATCCGGCAATGGTCGCATGGCGAGGTCACGAAGCCCGAGACAATCAATTACCGCACCTTCAAACCGGAGCGCGACGGACTATTTTGCGCCCGCATTTTTGGTCCGGTAGCTGATTGGGAATGCCTCTGCGGAAAATATAAGCGGATGAAGCATCGCGGCGTGATCTGCGATAAATGCGGTGTGGAAGTCACGCAGGCAAAGGTGCGGCGTGAACGGCTGGGCCATATTGATCTTGCCAGTCCCTGTTCGCACGTCTGGTTTTTCAAGGGACTGCCGTCGCGTATCGGCCACCTGCTGGACATTCCTCTGCGCGAGCTCGAAAAGGTTCTCTACTTCGAATCCTATATCGTCATCGATCCGGGCGACGTTTCCGGAATCAAAGAGCGCGAACTGCTTTCGGACGAGCGGTATCGCGAGCTGGTGCGTGATTACCCGGCGCAGTTTGTGGCCAAGATGGGCGCCGAAGCGATTAAAGAACTACTGTCGATGGTGAAGGTTGAGGAACTCGCCATAGAACTTCGCAAGCGCATGCGCGAAGAGACATCGCAGCAGAAGAAACTGAAATATTCGAAACGTCTCAAGGTGGCGACGAGCTTTTTGAAGTCGGGCAATCGGCCCGAATGGATGATTCTCGACGTCATTCCGGTCATTCCACCTGAGTTGCGCCCATTGGTGCCGCTCGACGGCGGACGTTTCGCAACGTCGGATCTTAACGATCTCTATCGTCGCGTGATCAACCGAAACAATCGTCTGAAGAAACTTATGGAGCTGCGCGCTCCTGAAGTTATCGTGCGCAATGAAAAGCGCATGTTACAGGAAGCGGTTGATGCGCTGTTTGACAACGGCCGCCGCGGCCGCGTGCTGCGCGGCGTTAACAATCGTCCGCTGAAGTCGTTGAGCGGAACGCTTAAAGGCAAGCAAGGCCGCTTTCGCCAGAACCTGCTGGGCAAGCG
>DIYZ01000191.1:10067-23064 GCA_002427845.1 Chloracidobacterium sp. UBA6041
TACTCGGGCCGCTCGGTGATCGTTGTCGGTCCGGAGTTGAAGCTGCATCAGTGCGGCTTGCCGAAGAAGATGGCGCTCGAGCTGTTTAAGCCGTTCATCTACAACCAACTCGAAAAGCAAGGGCATGCCGCCACCATCAAGCAGGCGCGCGAAATGGTTGAGCGTCAGGAGCCGGTGGTCTGGGACATTCTCGAGGAAGTTATTCGCGAGCATCCGGTGCTCCTGAACCGCGCTCCGACATTGCACCGGTTGGGCATCCAGGCGTTTGAGCCGGTGCTGGTCGAAGGCAAGGCCATCAAGATTCACCCGCTCGTCTGTACTGCATTTAACGCAGACTTCGACGGCGATCAGATGGCGGTGCACATTCCGCTGTCGCCCGAGGCGCAGATTGAGGCGGCGGTGTTGATGCTTTCGAGCAACAACATCCTGAGCCCCGCCAGCGGGCAGCCGATTGCCGTGCCTTCACAGGACATCGTGCTCGGTATCTACTACCTGACCCGCGACAAGCCCGGCGCTAAGGGCGAAGGTCGAGTTTTTGCGTCGCTCGAGGAAGTGTTGCTGGCTCTCGACGCCAAAGAAGTCACGACGCAGACACCCATCAAGCTTCGCATCCAGGGCGATCTGATCGATCTGACGCAGGAACACGATCCGCAGGACATTCTTCGCGCAGCGGTCCAGGAAGATGTGCGTCGCGTAATTGATACTACGGTTGGTCGAGTCATCTTCAACGATTCGATTCCTCCGGGGCTGCCGTTTTTCAACGGCACGCTAAAGAAAAAGGGACTTCAGTCGCTCGTCAACTATTCACACATTCGTCTCGGCCACGAGATGACCGTGAAGATGCTTGACGACCTGAAAAACCTCGGTTTCCTTTATGCTACCAAGGCCGGCATTTCGATCGGCATCGACGATTTGGTGACGCCGGATGCGAAAAAGCCCCTCGTTGCCAAGGCTGAGAAAGACGTCATCGCAGTCGAGCAACAATATCTTGACGGCGTTATTACCAGCGGTGAACGTTACAACAAAGTCATTGCCGTGTGGTCCGAAGTGACTGACAAAGTCGCCAAGGAAATGTTTAAGGCGATGGACGAGCGCGAAAAGTCGTCCGGAGAACTTAATCCAATATTGGTCATGAGCGATTCCGGGGCCCGCGGCAGCGCGCAGCAGATTCGCCAGTTGGCGGGCATGCGCGGTTTGATGGCCAAGCCGTCGGGCGAAATCATCGAGACGCCTATCAAGGCAAACTTCCGCGAAGGTCTCGATGTGTTGCAGTACTTCATCTCGACACACGGCGCGCGCAAGGGTCTGGCTGATACCGCACTGAAGACGGCCGACTCGGGTTACTTAACACGCCGTCTGGTTGACGTCGCTCAGGACGTAATCATTAGCGAGCCGGACTGCGGCACGCTTCGCGGCATCTCCGCCAGCGCCATAGTTGAAGGCGGCGAGGAAATCGAGTCATTGCGTGATCGAATCGTCGGCCGCATCGCACTCGAAGACGTTATCGACCCCGTTGAAGGTCGCATTATCGTCGACGCCAATGCCGAGATTGACGAAGATCTTTCGTCTGAAATTCAGCGTTCAGGCGTGCAGCGCGTGCGTATTCGTTCGGTGCTGACTTGCGAGTCGCGCCGGGGCTGCTGCATCAAGTGCTACGGTCGCAACCTGGCAACGGGACGGCCGGTAGAAATTGGCGAAGCTGTAGGGGTGATCGCCGCACAATCGATTGGCGAACCGGGCACGCAGCTTACGATGCGTACGTTCCATATCGGCGGTACAGCGCGCCTGGAAGAGTCTTCGAAACACGAAGCCCGCCAGGACGGTACGATTAAATATCTGGACCTCCAAACCGTCAAAAGCCGCAAGGGCGAGCGTATTGCAATGAACCGTAACGGTTCATTAACAATCATCGACGACCGCGGTCGCGAGGCGGCGCGTTATCAGATCGTTTATGGCGCACACATTCTCGTTGAAGATGGCGCGCGCGTTACACAGGATCAATTGCTGGCTACCTGGGATCCGTTCACGTTCGCGATCCTCACGGAAGTTGCCGGTCACGTTAAGTACCAGGATTTGAAAGAAGGCGTGACCTTTGACGAAGAGGTCGACGAGGTAACCGGACAGTCGCGCATGGTCGTGAAAGACTCGCCCGACGAGAAGAAGCAGCCTCGTTTGGAGGTTCGCAGCGCCGGTAATAAGGTGCTGAAGACTTACCAGATGCCGGTGCGCGCGAATCTAATGGTGGTTGACGGTGAGGATGTAGAGCCGGGCGACATCATCGCGAAGATTCCGCGTGAGACAACGAAAACGAAGGACATCACCGGTGGTTTGCCGCGCGTCGTCGAGTTGTTCGAGGCACGACGCCCGGCGGAAACTGCCGTCATGTCGGAAATCGACGGCACGGTTACGCTTGGTCCAATCGCCAAGGGCAAACGCAAGCTTATTATCACCGGCGATGATGGTGAGGAGCGCGAGTATGACATCCCGCGCGGCACACACATCAACGTGCAGGAAGGCGATCGCGTTCGCGCCGGCGAAGCGTTGATGGATGGCCCGTTGAATCCGCACGACATTCTGCGCGTGCTCGGTATGCAACGCCTGCAGGAGTATCTGGTGAACGAGATTCAGGAGGTCTACCGCCTGCAGGGTGTGAATATCAACGACAAGCACATCGAAGTGATTGTGCGGCAGATGCTGCGTTGGGTGAAGATTAAGGAAGTGGGCGATACCGACTTTCTGCTTGAGGAACAGGTCGATCGTTTCCGTTTCACTGACGAAAATGAACGCGTTAACGCCGCAGCCGGCGAGGTGGCCCAGGCGGAACCACTCCTGCTCGGTATCACCAAGGCATCGCTATCGACTGACTCGTTTATCTCGGCCGCGTCGTTCCAGGAAACCACTCGCGTGCTGACGGAAGCGGCAATCTCGGGACGCATCGATTATCTGCGTGGTCTGAAGGAGAACGTCATCATGGGGCGGTTGATTCCGGCCGGAACGGGCATGGAGTATTACCGCAACGTGGATATCGACCGCGATGAAACCATCGATCAAGCGCGCGAGCGCGAGCTCGACGAGTTTCCCGACATCGTCGGGGGTCACGACATACCGGTACCCGCACGCGAGCCGCTGGTGGCAGCCGGCGGTGACGGCGCCACAGAAGAAGCACCGGAGTAGGAACTGCTTTGCTGGGAGCGCAGGCATCTTGCCTGCATTCCTAAGTAGGACAGACTTTCCAGTCTGTCATCGGAACGAGGGAAGTGCGGCGCTTGCCGAAGAGTGACAGGCAGGAATGCCTGTCCGACAAAACGCGACCGGCGTGGGTTAATCCGCGCCGGTCTTTTTGTTTCCAGTAGGTGTTCCGATAAACTTTGGTCGCCGGCTTCAATCACTGACTCACGACAAACCAAGTTTGTCGGACATTCTTATCAACCACTGACTCACGACAAACCAGGTTTGTCGGACATTCTTAGCAGCCGGAAGTGTAGCCACAATAATCGTGGGGGCTCGTCCGGTCGCGAGTCTGCATCGCGCCAATCTACCGCGTTGACGAGTTCAAATCCGCACGACAACCCGGCGTTAACGTAATCTTCAGTCTGGTGCAGAAATGCTTCCACGCGCTTGTGCTCGCCGGTTCTTGCACTGGTAAACTTCGCTTGTTTCCCCAACAATTGACGGCGCGGATGTAGCTCGCAAATAAGAAGGTCGCCGCCGGTGGTCAACGTGCGCGCGGCTTCGGCAAAGACTGGTTCCAGGCGCTCCACGTGCTCCAGAATTAACATCGCAATCACGAGATCTGCGGATTTGTCCGCGAGGGGCCACAGGCTGCGAACGTCATGCTGAATGAAGCGCACGCGCGCGTTAGTTATGCGGGCTCTCGCTTGCCGCAGCATGCCTTCAGAAAAATCCATTGCCACAATGCTGCCGGCGCTATCGGCTAACCAGGCGGTGTTGTAGCCGGTGCCGCAACCGATCTCGACGACATTGCGATCCGCCAATTGCAAATCCGCCTGGTGCAAAATCTGCGCCGCTAACTCACGAGTGCGATTAGGATCCGTGTCGTAGCTCTCGGCCCACTCGTCATAGGCGGCGGCGACTTTCGATTTGTTCGTAAGCTGAGTCATGACTTTGAACGGAAGGATATAAGCTCTATTCGGTAACCTCTTTATCAGACAGTGCCGTAGGCGCGAAATGTTTATAGACAGCCGACCCGTTCAAACTCTTCCGGGCGTAGCGAAATGTCGCGCATTTCGCTACGCCCGGAAATAAATCTCAGAAGGTTCAAGGTCTACTATATACATTTCGCCGCTACGCGGCTGTTATCCTGGACATCGCGACAGCACTAATGTTGGTCCTGATTGACCGTCGTGTGCTTTCTGTTCTTGCTAGATTCTACAGTGAAAGACTAATCTCAGACGCGTTTTCATTCCGGCCGCTCGACTCGTTTTGCCTATGACCTGGAACGCTGAATCAACGGGAGGCGTAACGTCCGCCGGTCGACTAGCCAGAATATTCCAGCCCGCACCCGCCGCAACCCTGCAGCTGACCGATCCGCAAAAAATCACCAACGAATATCGCCGTTGGCAAAAGCGCGTGTTGGTGTCTTCGATTATCGGCTACGCCACGTTTTATTTCGTTCGCAAAAATCTCAGCATCGCGATGCCGGCGATGGAAAGCAGTCTCGGTATACACAAAACTCAGCTCGGTTTGTTTCTCACTATGCACGGATTGCTTTATGGCGTCTCGAAGTTTGCCAACGGCTTTCTCGGCGACCGTGCAAACGCGCGCGTGCTGATGGTTACCGGGCTCGCAGCTTCCGCAATTCTCAACGTGCTGTTTGGATTCAACTCCGCCGTTGTCGCGCTGGGCATTATCTGGACATTGAACGGCTGGTTTCAGGGAATGGGGTTCCCGCCCTGTGCGCGCTTGCTTACCAACTGGTTCTCGCCGAAACAACTCGCCACAAAGATGTCAATCTGGAACATGTCACATCCGATAGGCGGCGGGTTGGTTGTGATTCTTTGCGGATATCTCGTGGGCATCAATTGGCGGCTCTGTTTTTTCATCCCCGCCGGTATGGCTTTGGCGTGCGCCGCGTTTCTCTGGTTCACACTGCCAGATACTCCTCCGAGTGTCGGCTTACCGGAAGTGGAAGGCACGCACACCAATTCACCAAACGAAGCGCACGGGCGGGAATCCGATGCGGAATTCAGGGCCTTCGTTATCGAGCACGTCTTTCGCAACAAATACATTTGGATTGTCTCGTTCGCGAACTTCTTCGTTTACATCATTCGTTATGCAGTGCTCGACTGGGGACCTACCTTACTTACCGAATCGAAACACATTCAGATCACGCACGCGGGTTGGATGGTAGGCGGCTTTGAATTTTGTGGACTGATTGGCGCGATCATCGGCGGCTGGTTGACGGACCGCTGGTTTGGCGGACGCGCAGTGCGTGTGTGCCTGATTTACATGATACTTGCCGGCGTTTCCGTGTTTCTCTTCTGGAAAGTTCCGGCACAATCCGAATTGTCCACCGCAGCACTGCTTGGGGCTGCGGGCTTTTTCATCTATGGTCCGCAATGCTTGCTGGCGGTTACCGCCGCGAATCTGGCGACGAAAAAAGCTGCGGCGACGGCGATTGGTTTGACAAGCATATTCGGCTACGCCAGCACGGTGCTTTCCGGTTGGGGGTTGGGCGCCCTGGTCCAACATTACGGCTGGAATCTCGCGTTTGAAGGTCTGATTGTGGTTGCCGCACTCGGGTCATTGCTGTTTGCGATCGCCTGGCCGGCGAAAGCACACGGATATGAAGAGTTGAGGTCTATCTCGCACGAAAGCGCCGGTGGATAGACCTCGATCAATGGGCAAAGCATTGATTCGCTTCGCGCTATCGACAATCCCTACGTCTTCGCCGCCGTGGGCCAGGAGTTGAACACTGCACCACGGGCAATCCGTACAAATGGTTCAAATTGATCCCAGGAAACTTCCCGCCGCGCGCAAAGCTGCAATGCCGGAATTCGTTTCGCCGCAACTGGCAACGTTGGTGAGGGAACCGCCCGCGGGTGACGAGTGGCTGCATGAGCTGAAGGTTGACGGCTATCGCATGATTTGCCATTTGAATCGCGGCGCGGTCCGCTTTTGGAGTCGCAATGGGAAGGATTGGACTGAAAAGTTTTCCAATTTAATCAAAGCTTTGAAAGCGTTTCCCGCAACTACCGCCATACTCGACGGCGAAGTGGTGATTGAAGACAAGCAGGGCCGCAGCAGTTTTCAAAAGCTGCAGCAGTCGATGAAGGGCGCGCCGGCCGCTTTCGTTTTTCACATTTTCGATGTCATTTACCTGGACGGCTGCAACCTGATGAAGACGTCGCTCAGAGAACGAAAAGCCGTGCTCAAAAAATTGCTGGCGTCTGCGAAAGCTAAAGGCCCACTGCGCTACAGCGATCACGTCGAAGGAAACGGCGCGCGATTTTTCAAACAGGCATGCGAATACGGCATCGAAGGCATCGTCTCGAAACTTGCTGACTCGCCTTACGAGTCTAAGCGCAATCAAAACTGGCTGAAGACAAAATGCCGCAAGCGTCAGGAGTTTGTCGTAGTCGGATACACGCAATCAAAGAAAGGGTTTCCGGGCTTCGGTTCGCTGATTCTGGGAGTCTACGACAAGGGCAAGCTCATTTATACAGGGCGTGTCGGCACGGGTTTTAGTATCAAGCAGCGGCTGGAACTTCAGAAGAAACTCGATCGGATTTCACAATCAGCCACACCTTTCGCGGTGAAACCGAAGGACCCGGGACTTCGTGAAGCCCGTTGGGCCAGGCCACAGCTTGTCGCTGAGGTGGAGTTTACCGAGTGGACCGATGAGGGCTCGATTCGGCACCCGTCGTTTCAAGGCTTACGCGAGGACAAGAAGGCGTCAGAGGTCGTACGCGAAGAACCGGTCTGACCAGAACGTGTTTTCAATCGAGGTCTTCCTTCATCAATTCCTTGTTAATCGCCACCGCGGTAAGTGTTGCCGTTACTGTTTGACCGGCAAGCTCGGTTGTATCCACGTGAATTGTACCGGTGCCTTGACCATCAATGATGCGGCCCGCGCCTGTTTGTTGGGTAACATTTGCCAACATTTAACCATGACCGGCGATGGAAGCAGAACAAAACGTTACATGCAAACTGGCGCGCAAGCCGTTTGACTCACCTCCGGAATTCAAGTAGATAAGGGGCGTTCGATCAACCCCCGCACGTTGTCGTGGTACCCGGTATGAAGCCGCTATTCGCAATAGCACTAATCGTCATCATTTCCGTGCTTTTTGGTCAAGCTGCGTGCTCAAGGAAGAAGCTTCCGGATGTCAATACCAATGCCTCGGCCGGCGTCACCAGCAGCACGGAGCAGGATCGATCACAGGCGCGCGTTTATCTGGACGAAGGCAAGGAACTTTATCGCACCGACCAGGATGAAAAGGCAGTAGTGGTATTTCAAAAAGCGCTGAAACTGGATCCGGATCTGGCGGAAGCGTATTTTCGTCTGGGTCTTGCGTATGAAGCGCTGGGCAAGCAGCACGAAGCCGAAGACTCGTATAAGAAGGCCGTTGAGAAGCACAAGAAGTATCTTGAGGCCAACAGCAAGGACGCCGAAGCTCACTACGATTTGGGCCAGACATACGCCGGCCTCCACCTCTATAGCGAGGCTGTGAAGGAATATCGGCAGGCAACGCATTTGAAGGATGACGATGCGGATATCTTCTACGATTTGGGTACGGCGCTAATGAAGCTAGCCCAATACGATGAGGCCGCAGCTGCCTTTTCCAAGTCGCTGGAGATCGATCCGGAAAATTATCGCGCGGAGGATGCGCTTGAAGAAGCCCGCGATGGCGTGCAACGAATTAAGGCCGGAAAGAAACATCAGGAAGATTTGTTGAAGAAACAAAAAGAAGAAGAACTCAAGACGGGTGAGGACGGCACAGAGTCGAACACTTCACCGTCGTCTTCCAATTCAAAATCGTTAAATTCAAAACCCTCCAATTCAAAATCAAAACCGACTAATTCTAATTCAAGATCAACTGGCGTTCGCACGCCTTGAGCTGCAGAGTTAAGGACACTTAAGAAACGAGGAGTAGAAGGGGAACTTATCAACGACAGTCGCCGGAGTCAGCTCCTTCCTGTGAGTAATCAACGATTGATTGACTCGCGTGTTAAGCGAGCTATAACCCAACGCAACTGCCGTTTGATTCGGTCAGCAGAGAAAGCCGCAAGAGAAAACAGCGCTATTTGGTCTTGAAGGATTAAGTCGTCTGGAAACCCGCAGTGAAAGACTATCTTCTGGCTGCACGGGCGTGCGCGCCGGCAACAATAATCTTATAGTAGAAGTCCAAAAGGTTTGACTGGAGTATTGAGAGCAAGTTAAGGAGAACCAAGCACTAATGGCTACATACACGCCGCCACCGTATTTTCCGCAAGGCTCGCTGGCGCCTCCGGACAAAAATCGTTACACGAAATTTAAACTGATGGTCTTTGCGGTAGCGATTTTGCTGCTTTTATTGTTGGGCGGAATTGGTTGGGGAATTTGGCATCTGCTGAAGTCAGTTTTGTAGTGGGTTTGGTTGCGAGTCTGCTTTCGCCGAGCCCCGTTTCATGTCCGCAATTCAATGTTTAAAACTAAACGTGAGTGACCTGGATTCGTTCCCGCACCGGCGCTTGACAGTTGAGTCGCTGACCCTTATAGTTTTCCGTTTCGGACTGACAGTCTGAGGTCAACAATGCAACGTCCGGTTGGTTCTGTCGGTGTGGAGGCGTTGCCCGACTGGCAATGGTGCAGTCGGTTTGACAAATATTGTGGCGTAAGTCGCCTGCGTCGCGTTGGTTATCTTTCGCTCCAGCGCAGGCACGCGTGAAAAGGTCTTGCGGCCTTCTCGTCTTAGGAATGCGACGCCACAGAAAAGTCGGCTTATGGGAAGCCACGATCCACGCCCGCCCGAGTTGGTGAAGTCAGAACATCCCTAACAGAAATATTTATTAACAGGGCAGCTCGTCTGCGCTGACTGCCGGACAAAGCGAGTCCCCGCCTCGGGGTTGCGCGATGAAGTTCCGGAAAGAGGCAGGCAACGCCCTTTTGCGCGCTGAACACAGGAGCGCATCCACCACCCCAGCCGGGCTGGCAGGCTGGGGACCCCGGTTTAGCGAGAGTTGAAAGATTGAGGAAAGATCAGTGCCGACGATAAATCAGCTTGTTCGCAAGGGTCGCCAGGCAGTCAAGTACAAGACGGCCAGCCCGGCGCTTCAGAGTTCGCCACAGAAGCGGGGCGTTTGTACGCGCGTGTATACGCAGACACCGAAAAAGCCAAATTCGGCTTTGCGCAAAGTGGCGCGAGTTCGTCTGACTAACGGGATAGAGGTCACGACTTACATTCCCGGCGTTGGTCACAATCTCCAGGAGCACTCCATCGTTCTGATTCGCGGGGGGCGCGTTAAGGATCTGCCGGGAGTGCGCTATCACGTTATTCGCGGAACACTCGATTCGGTAGGCGTTGCCGATCGCAAACAGGGGCGTTCGAAGTATGGCACCAAGCGGCCGAAGGCGGCGGGTAAATAGAATTGCGGATTTCGAAGTGCGGATTTCGAATTAGCCCGAGCAATTTTTCAGTCCGCAATCTGAATTGCGCAATCCGAAATTGAGGAGCTATGCCAAGACGAAGAGTTGCAGAGAGACGAGAAGTACTTCCCGACCCGATTTACAACAGCCCGCTGGTGACGAAGTTTATTAACGGCGTCATGTTACAAGGCAAGAAGTCGGTGGCCGAGATCATCTTCTATACCGCCATGAAGCAGATTGGCGATAAGACCGGCGAGGAGCCGCTGAAGGTTTTTAAGCGTGCGATCGATAACGTAAAGCCAACTGTCGAAGTTAAGTCGCGGCGCGTTGGTGGTTCGACTTATCAGGTGCCCATCGAGGTACACCAGGAAAGACGCGGCGCGCTGGCGATTCGCTGGATTGTTTCGTACGCGCGCGGCCGCGGCGAAAAAACGATGACTGACCGTCTGGCTGGCGAGATTCTTGACGCGGCCAACAACCGCGGCAACTCAGTAAAGAAGAAAGAAGATACGCACCGCATGGCGGATGCAAACAAGGCGTTTGCGCATTACAAGTTCTAGAAAAGCCGTGAACAGGAAACCGTAAACCGGCAACAGGCAAGCGGTTTACGATTCACGATTTACGGTTCTCGAGTTATGGCTAAGCAGGATCTAAATCTAACCAGGAATATCGGCATCATGGCCCACATCGATGCCGGTAAGACCACCACCACCGAACGGGTGCTTTATTACACGGGCATCACGCACAAAATTGGCGAGGTGCATGAAGGCACAGCCACGATGGACTGGATGGAACAGGAACAGGAGCGCGGTATCACGATTACCAGCGCTGCGACGACCTGTTTCTGGGAACGGAACGGCGTCGATCATCGCATCAATATTATCGACACTCCGGGTCACGTCGACTTCACGATGGAAGTGGAGCGTTCGTTGCGCGTGCTCGACGGTGCGGTGGCGGTGTTTGACGGCGTCGCCGGCGTTGAGCCGCAATCAGAAACTGTTTGGCGGCAAGCCGATAAATACGGCGTGCCCCGCATATGCTTCATCAATAAGCTCGATCGCGCGGGCGCGTCTTTCGATCGTTCATTTGAATCAATTATCACGCGCCTTGGCGCAAACCCGGTCGCCATTCAAATCCCTATCGGCCTCGAGGATCAATTCAAAGGCGTCGTCGATGTTATCGCGATGAAGGGTTTGATTTGGAACGACGAGAGCAAGGGCTCGGAATACGAAACAGCGGATATTCCTGAGGACCTTAAAGAAGCGGCCGCAGCGGCCCACGAGAAACTGATTGAAGCGGTGGCCACCGTCGACGATGGCTTGATGCACCAGTACATCGAAGGCGAGCACATAACCGACGAAGAGATTCGCAAAGCACTGCGCAAGGGAACTCTCGAATTGAAATTGGTCCCCGTCGTAACCGGTTCAGCTTTCAAGAACAAAGGGGTACAGACTCTGCTCGACGCGGTCGTTGACTATCTGCCGTCGCCGCTCGACGTGCCGCCGGTTGAGGGCGTTAATCCAAAGACCGGGCAGATTGAAGCTCGCCCAGCGGACGCCGCTGCGCCTTTTGCCGGTCTGGTTTTCAAGATCATGGCTGACAAGCATCTCGGCCAGTTGTCTTTCGTTCGCATTTACAGCGGTACAATTAAGGCCGGTTCCTACGCCTACAATCCCACCAAAGAAACAAGAGAGCGTGTCGGCCGCTTGATGCGCATGCACGCCAACAAGCGCGAAGACATCGAAGATGCGAGCGCGGGCGAGATCATTGCCATTGGCGGAATGAAGCAGGTAACCACGGGCGACACGGTTTGCGACGAGAATAAGCCGATTATCCTCGAGCGGATGGAGTTTCCCGCTCCGGTGATTCGCGTGGCGGTGGAGCCGAAGACTCGACAGGATCAGGACAAACTTGGTTTGGCGTTGAACCGGTTGGCTCAGGAAGATCCTTCTTTCAATGTTTCAACCGATACCGAGACTGGTCAAACGATCATCGCCGGCATGGGTGAGCTTCACCTTGAGATAATTGTCGATCGCATGAAGCGCGAGTTTGGCGTTGAGGCAAATGTGGGCAAACCGCAGGTTGCTTATCGTGAAACGATTACTCGGCCCGCGCCCGGCAAAGAGATCTATAAGAAACAGACAGGCGGTCGCGGTCAATTCGGCCACGTTGAGATTGAGATCGAGCCGGCACCGGGCGAAGGCTTTGTATTCGAGAACAAGATTACAGGCGGTGCGATCCCCAAGGAGTACATCAAGCCTGTCGAGCAGGGAATTAAGGACGCAATGGAGCGTGGTTTCCTCGCGGGCTATGAGTTGGTGGACATCCGGGTGCGCCTGGTCTTTGGTAATTACCACGAGGTCGATTCGGACGAGCGCTCGTTCCACATTGCCGGCTCGCTGGCATTTCAGGATGCCTTGCGAAAGGCCAAGCCGGTGTTGCTCGAGCCAATCATGCGCATCGAGGTCGTGACTCCCGACGACTACATGGGCGCTGTTACCGGAGACTTGAAGCGCCGGCGGGGAAAGATCGAAAAAATGGAGCCGCGGCCGGGTGGTGCGCAGGTGCTAACTTCATTCGTGCCCCTTTCAGAGATGTTTGGTTATGCGACTGATTTGCGTTCAGCCACTCAGGGGCGCGCGACCTCGACAATGCACTTTGAGCGCTACGAACAGGCGCCGAAGAGTGTTGCTGAAGAAGTAATCGCAAAGGTTCAGGGCGTAGCTAAATAAAGTGATCAGTCATGAGTGATGAGTGATGAGTCGGTGAACGTCATCACGAATCCTCTTCCTTAATGAAGAGAGAAAGAGATTAAGGAGCGACATACATGTCAAAGGAAAAATTCGACCGCAGTAAGCCGCACGTAAACATCGGGACGATTGGGCACGTGGATCACGGCAAGACGACGTTGACGGCAGCGATCACGAAGGTGTTGGGAAAGAACAATCCGAAGGTGAAGTTCGTCGCCTTCGATCAGATTGACAAGGCGCCGGAAGAGAAAGCGCGCGGCATTACGATCGCGACGGCACACGTGGAGTATGAGACGAAGAACCGGCACTACGCGCACGTGGATTGCCCCGGGCACGCCGACTATGTGAAGAACATGATCACGGGCGCGGCGCAGATGGACGGAGCAATTCTGGTGGTGGCAGCGACGGACGGCCCGATGCCGCAGACGAGAGAACACATCCTGCTGGCCAGACAGGTAGGCGTGCCGGCGATGGTCGTGTGTCTGAACAAAGTGGACGCGGTCGACGATCCGGAGTTGCTGGAGTTGGTGGAACTGGAAGTGCGCGAGCTGTTGAGCGCGTATGAATTTCCGGGCGATGATATTCCGGTAATCAAGTGTTCGGCATTGAAGGCGCTGGAAGGTGATCCGGTGTGGGAGAAGACAGTTGAAGAGTTGATGGA
>DIYZ01000220.1 GCA_002427845.1 Chloracidobacterium sp. UBA6041
TGGCACATGCGCTGGGAGACTTAAAGAAATCGTTTCTCACGAACGTTCGCTCATTAATCGAAAAAGACATCGAGTGGACTGACGAACGCGTTGCCGGTGGGGATCGGTTGCGCGAGGAATGGCGGCATTGCTGGAAGAAAGACAAGTCAGAAGGAGCGCCGGAGCCGGTCAACTAAATAGCGCAAGCGGCCGGCTTAAGGTGGTTCCGACCGGGCTTTCGCAGTTTAGTAGATGCGTGAAGTCATATGGAAGTCTTATTAGCTGACGAATACGGATTTTGTTTTGGTGTTGAACGTGCCGTCGAGATGGTGGAAGACGCGCTCGAAGAAGGCGTGCGTCCGATTCGTTCGCTTGGTCCATTGATTCATAACGCCCAGGAGATGGAACGGCTTGGCGACCTGGGCGTATCGACGATTGACCAGCCGAAGGAAGCCGATGCCGACACGATTGCCGTGGTTCGCGCCCACGGCGTTACGCCGCAAGTGCAGAGTGAACTGGAAAAACGCGCGGCGAAGGTTATCGACGCCACCTGTCCTTTCGTTACGCGAGTGCAACATCTGGCGGAACGCGCCGCGAAAGACGGCCGGGATGTGGTGGTTGCCGGCAATCCGGACCATCCGGAAATGATCGGCGTTGTTGGTTATGCTCCGGCCAATACTTATGTCGTTCGCGATGCTAACGAGGTTGCGGGATTGCCCCAGTTGCGTTCGCCGCTCGTCGTTTCCCAAACCACGATTAAGTTGCAGACTTTTCTGGAAGTAGCGGAAGCAGTGCGTGCGAAGGCAGATGCCGAGCCGCAAGTGGTGAATACAATCTGCTCGGCCACGCGCGATCGCCAGGACGCGGCGCGTGCGCTTGCGGGACAGGTGGATGTTTTTTACGTGATTGGCGGGCGCCACTCTTCAAACAGCGTGAAATTGCTTGCCGTTTGCCAGGAACAATGCGAACACAGTTTTCTTATCGAAACACCTGCTGAAATCAATCCTGCCGATCTGGAAAATGCGAAGCGCGTGGGCGTGACCGCTGGAGCCTCAACCCCGAATTGGTTAATCGATCAAGTGGTAAGTCGCCTGCACGAGATTGGTGAGAAAGCGGCCGCTTAAGACCAGCACGCAGCTTAAATACGTTCTAACTCCATCAAGAACAACTGACAGATTTTCCATTTATCATTTCTCAATGGTCATTTGTCATTGGAAACCTTTTCGGCCTCGATGGCAACTGAGAAATGTCAAATGATAAATGGAAAATCTTTCGACCGGTTTCTCCCTAGCCTTTGGAGGAGCTTTGTCTGCGCGATTACAGATCTTCCTGATTCATATTGATCTGATCAAGCGCGCTGACAATCTGCCGGGCCTCTTCTGAACCATAATCTACCGCCTGTCGGCGAAGGGCATCGCGCGCAATCTCCGAGTCCACCGGATCACTCAACAATCCTATCAAAACCGAAGTTGGAAACTGGGCCAGTGCCTCGTTGGCGAGGGCCCGCACAACGACGTCCGGCGATCGCACCAACTCGCAAATTTCACTCGGAGCGAAACGCGTCAGGGCGTCTGCGAGAGCATCGATTCGCGCGTAATCGCGTTGAGTGTCGGCGCGGTGTACTAGTTGAGCAAAGACTTCAGCCGACCGCGTTTTTTCCTGCAGGACGGCGGCGCAGGTGTTGGCAATGTGGCGGAGCTGGCCACCTTTCTCGGCCTCCAGCGCGCCGTCAGTTTCCGATGCACGTTCGTCCAGAGCCGTCAGGAGCCTGCTCAATTCGTGATCGGCACGGGCGTCGTACGGAGCACTGGCAGCGTTAGTGGTATTTCGAGATTGTGGCACGGAGGCGTTTGGCGTCTGCAAGGCGCGCTCGACCAGCCCGCGAGTAGTTGGTCGAAGTTCCGACCAAACACTTGCGAGCCGACCGCCAAAATCTTCAATCATCACTGACAACGCGTTAAGGTCTCCTGAAAAAGTCTGGTTTTCTCAAAACTAAAACGGCGTACTATACGCGATGAGGTCCCAAAAACAGTGGCAATAGGTACTTGGCAGAAAGCGAACCTGAGGTACCTGACCGACGCTGACCCTGCCTAGTGCCTACTGAGTTCAGGATTGTGATCTTTTATCTCGGCAATGGTAGGAAACGGTATCTTCACGATTTCGCCGTTCGCACATTCTATCTTGACGCTCGGGGTTGTGAGTGCCTGAGTAGTCTTCATGCTTCGTACGGTGCCCCTGACGCGGTGCCCATCAACCGTTACGATTTCCACATTGTTTTTGCCGTAAAGCGGTTGGAGGGCCGCGAGTGCTTTTGTGACTTCCACTTTTGCCATTTCCTCCGAAGCTCAAGCCCGTATGGGAGTGAACCTTCTAAAGCTTTGAAGATATTGCACCGGATGAGTCCGGATGTCTATGTGGCGTCCCGTATTCCCCAAACCGCCCTACCAAATCCCTTTTTCAACAGAGCATGCCCCGTGCCAGCGCACTGGCGGTTGTTCGGGTAATGACCGTGCAATAACGAGGCTCGGTTCTACTCTTGATTCCTGCAACCGGAGAGTTCCTTTTGGCGTATAGATAACTGCTATCCTCTTTCGCTGGCGCTTCTAAAGACGCTCGATATTGAAAATTTCTGAGTGAAATCTCTATGAATCCCGAAATGGATGCAGCCGTTACGACTTGCGGAAACTGCCACTCGCCGATGCCGAAGGAACTACGGTTTTGTCGCAACTGCGGTTTTCGCCTGGGGGAGGGAACGGCGGAGTATACGGAGACAGTTCGTTTTCAGAACGTTCCTGTTGGAACCTTACCCGGTAACAGTCCACCAAATCCATCTGCATACGGCTTCAACGGTGGAGCGATGGCCGTCGCCCCCGGAAGAAAAATCAGGAAACGCCGTGGCCACTTAAGCGGCATGAGCTGGATGTTTATTGGCTTGCTCATATTCTTTATCGCCGCCGCTGGGTTCACCGCCATCATCAAACCGATTCGGCAGAACATTCAGATTAGGATGGGACAACCACCTCCACCGGCGCGTTCTTATGCAGGCGTTAATTCTTTCAGCACTACCGATGGCGGGGTCACGTTCGACAATGTGGAACCACCCGGGTCGCCGGCCGATAAGGCAGGGCTGGTCGGTGGAGACATCATTACCACCGTCGATGGCCAGCCCGTGCATTCAGATGATGAGATGATGGAAATACTGCGCCGCATCCCGATCGGTAAGACTGTCGACGTTATTTACATTCGTGATGGCGACACAAAGACCACCAAGCTGACGACGATTTCAAAAGCAGATTTTGACCGACTGGCCAGGCAGTTTCACGACCGACCGGAGGGCAGGGGCCAGTTTGGCTATGACGACGATGAGATGGAACGCGTCGAAGTTCCCGGCACCAAGCCCGGCACTAAAATATTTGGTGTGCGTCTGAAGAGCATTTTGCAAAGCCGCGCTGCCGATCTGGCCGGGGTCAAAGACGGAGACATCGTTATCGAGTTTGCTGGCATTCCGATCAGGACGCCTGAAGAATTTCAGTCACGTGCGCTGCGCGCTGTACCCTACAGCACGATCAAAATGGCTGTTATGCGCGGCGATGAGCGTTTGGAAATCCCTGTCAAAATGGGCAAACAATAAGATCACGGAAAGTGATGAGTAATGAGTAATGAGCCGTGGTCAGTGGTCGGTGGTCAGTGGCCCGTCGCCAACGCTCGTAACTCCAGGACGCATTAGTCATCACTCGTCACTCATCCCTCACGGGACACCACTAATCACGGACCACTGACCACGGACTCATCACTCATTACTTTTTGTTAACGTAGTCTCGCAAGCGGGCTTCCATTTCCCGACGCATTTCTTCCCGCTGCTCCTCGGTTTCCTCTTTCTCGAATGTTTCAAAGAGCGCAAAGGCAGTTTCGGCCAGCAGCCGCAACTCCCAGGCCTCGTGCTGCTCATGTGACGGGCGCGAAAACCACAGCGCATTTACGGCGGCTTCCTCAATTGGCGTGCCTACGAGCGGCACTTCCGCTCCGAGTTCGGCTCTGGTTTCCGGCAGCAAAAGTATACGCCGCAATTGCCACCCATGTTTTTGATAGGTGCCAACAATTTCCCTTAAGAGCTCGCTGTGGTTCATCCGCTTTCCTTACGAAGGCCTGCCAAAGGCAAACAGTATATAGCCCTCAATGGAGTTATCACCCGGGTCAAAAGTAGGGTTCTGGAGTTCAAACCGAAGCTGGTGTTTTAGAAAGACAACGTAAAGCTGGGACGCGTGCGTTGTTGACCCGCGACTGCCGCCCAACTATGATCGCCGAGCCCTGGCAGGTGCCGTTAGTCGTTAGCCGAACGAAAACGATTCTGACGCGAAACAGTGACACAATGAAGTTTGTCAGACACGGTCTTTCGAAGGAAGAAGTTTGTCGAAGTTCGGCCAGGTTTGTAATAAGGTATCTTAAGTCTTGCTGAAGAGTTTTTTTGCCCCCGCGTCGCGCATGGTGCCAGACTTGAAAGCGGCATCATCACGCCTGCGCCAGGGAATCTCGCGATGCCTCAGCTTTTTATTGGTTCTACTGATCTCAATTTTGCTCTGCTATTCACCGGCTCGATCGCAGGGAAGCTTTTCGGCAAACCTGGTCGCGATTACCGCCGCAACTATCAGGAAGAGTTCCGAGCTAATGACCGAGACAACCGCAGCTAGTAACAACGAACCTCCTGCTTCGTTTTATGAAGTGCTGGGCAAAGCGCTCAAGAAACGAAGAACAAAACTCGAAAACCTTTGCCCGCCATCCGACTCCGTGGCCCGGCGCGTACTCGAAGACTATGGCGCCATGTTTGTCGCCAACAAGAAGGTGACGCCGCCGCCAGTTTGCATTTTTACAAGTGAAGCGCAGGTAACTAAATTCCAGGATGAAGCAGATTACGTTACGGAAACAATCGACGGCGCCGACGTGGAATTACAGCCTGAAGCGATGAAGGCGTTGTTGAAAGGACGTGAGGAAGCGCAAAAGGAAGGCCTCGACATCACGCCGCGTGACGGCGCCGAGGCGGCTCGCCGATCTTATGAAGACAGCTTGAACCTGTGGAATACACGCTTTCTGCCCGCGCTCGACTACTGGATGGCCCAGGGAAAACTAACTGAAGCGCAGGCAGCGCGTCTGAAGAGTTTGCCGCTTCACGACCAGATTGCCGAGGTGCTGGAACTCGAAAAGAGCGGCGTTTACTTCAGCAAAGATCTTTCCAAATCGATTCTCTATTCAATCGCCGCGCCGGGAACGTCACAACACATCGCTATGCTTGCTTTCGATATAAACGAATTTGAAAATCCGCGGGTGCGCGAGATTCTAGCCAAACATGGGTGGTTTCAGACCGTTCTCAGTGACTTACCGCACTTCACGTTTCTCGGTTTGAAAGAAAAAGACTTGCCCAGTCATGGGCTGAAGAACGTCGAAGCTGACGGACAGATTTTCTGGATTCCCAACGTAATAGATCAGCGTCAATAAATATGAAGCGAGCCCGATTCGATGAAGCCGCGCGCCAGGCGCTGACTAATTGCGTCAGAGAGATCGAAAAGAGCACTAATGCGGAATTAGTGCTGGCAGTACGCGCTCGCTCGGGCCCTTACCGCCACGCCGATTATCTGTTTGGCGCCCTCCTGGCTTTCGCAAGTCTGTTGTTCCTGCTGTTCTCGCCTTTCGATTTCCACCAGTACTGGGTCGCGATTGACGTCGCGCTGATCTTCGCGCTCGGCACTTTTCTTTCCTCGCGCAGCAATTCAATTCGGCGCCTGATGACGAACGGGAAATTTCGCAGCAACGCTGTGCGAACCGGCGCCGCAGCGATGTTTTACGAAGCCGGAATTGCCAACACAACGGCTGAGATGGGTGTGCTTATTTACGTCTCGGTGCTCGAACGCCGGTTGGAATTGATAGCCGATCGCGGAGTCTTGAAAGGCGTCCCCGCACTCGAGTGGAATCACATGTTGTTTGAATTACGCCGGGCGGGCAGAAAAGCTGAGCCGCAGCCACTCCTGGAAGCGATGCGCCGGCTCGGCGAGCTGCTTGCCAATCACCTACCGGCAACCGACGAAAATCCGAACGAACTGCCTGATGTTCCACGTTTTGAGTTGAAATGAAAAGCTCGCGTCCAGCAAAGTTTCCGGCAAAGCTTCCAGTAATTCTTCCGGCAAGTGTGCGAGGAAATCTGGCAAGTCTTGCCGCGCGTTTACCGTTTCTCGCTTTGATATCAATCGGCGTGGCGATGAGTGTGCTCTTTCTCGCCCGTGAGGCGATGGCGCGGGTCGGTGGTGGTCAGTCTTACGGTGGTGGTGGCGGCCACGGCAGCGGTGGTGGTGGCGGGGGCGCCATCATTGGCGTGGTTAGATTACTGGTGTACCTCACCATTGAGTATCCGGCGATTGGAGTTCCAATCGACATCGTCGTTGTCGGTTACGTGGTCTACCGCTTTGTCAAACCCGGCAAGGGTTCGGAAACTTTCTCCTCAGCAACAGTGGCGCTGCCGTTAGGTCTCGAGACCGCTCCGCGTCGGCCGGACGCGTTTGCCTTCGCCTTCGTTCAATTGCGTAAATTCGATCCGAATTTTTCCGAAATTGTATTTTCAGATTTTTGCTACGCACTTTATGCAAAAGCCCATGATGCGCGCGGCCGTGGCCAAAGCGGGTTGGATCAGTTTTCGCCGTACCTTAGTGAGGCGGCGCGCAGCGCGTTGCTACAGCGCAACCCGGCCGGTCTTAAAGAAGTTAAGGGAATCATTATCGGGGGTATGACGATCGCGGGTGTAAGAGGGCTGGATACGCCCGTTGTGAATATCAGTTTAGTGTTCGACACAAACTACACCGAGGTAGTTGCGACTGATGGCGGCGCACCCGGGGAGATGACTTACTACGTGCGCGAGCGTTGGGAGCTGGAACGCAAGCGCGACGTTTTGTCACCGCCGCCGGCGCAGGCGACTGCGCTTCATTGTCCGCGTTGTGGCGCGCCACTCCAAAAAGATACCGTCGGCGCCTGTGCCTTCTGTCGCACGCGGATCGACAGTGGCGAGTTTCAATGGTATGTGCGCGGAATCAATCTGCTCAATCGCGAAGCCAAGGGCCCGCTGCTCACCTCCGATGTTCCGGAAAGTGGCACCGGTCTCCCCAGCACCGTGCAGCCAAACTTTGCACACGTACGCAGCCAATTCGAACTAAACAATCCCACCTTCTCCTGGAGCGAATTTCAAGCGCGAGCGAGTTTGATTTTCAATGAACTGCAAGCCGCCTGGTCCACGCTCAACTGGGAAAGGGCGCGTCCGCACGAGACCGACAACCTTTTCCAAATGCATCAGTATTGGATTGAGGCTTATAAACGGCAGCGGCTGCGGAACATCCTGGATCGAAGCAAGATTTACGGAGTGCAACCCGTCAAGATACAGGAAGACGCTTTTTACAATGCAATCACATTACGAATCTGGGCGCAGGGTTACGACTACACAATTGACGACGGGGAAAAAGTTGTTAGTGGCTCGAAGACTAATCTCCGCAACTGGAGCGAGTACTGGACGTTTATTCGAAACCGGAAGGCCAAACCCGGCGCCGCCCGGGCGGACTTGAATTGTCCAAACTGCGGCGCGCCGCTCAAGGTTAACAATGCCGGCGTTTGTCAATTCTGCGGTGGAAAGATAACCTCGGGAGAGTTTGATTGGGTGTTGTCAAAGATTGAACAGGATGAATCCTATATCGGCTGACATCCAGTTAGCGGTGTGTCACATCGAACGTTCTCGTTGAAATTTGACAGACTGCGCCCCAGGGCGCAGCCTCGCGTCTCTGTCGGCCAGGACGGCAGAGCCACGGCTTTCCGGACATCAGGCGGCAAAGCCGCTCGGGGATCGATAACGAATAATCTTCAAATGGAGTCTTCTGTGAAACGTAGTTTTCTTCTCCTTTTAGTCATCTGGTCCTTACTTGCGACTCCGGCGGTCAATACGGCAGTCAATACGGCAGCTTTCGCCGGAGAGCGGCGAATTGTGCAACAGCCACGAACCCGCGGCGCAAAGCAAGGCGCGGCAACTGCACCCGCCCGCTTGCCGCAGGCCCAGCTTGCTAACCGGATCCTGGCAAACGGATTGGAAATAATCGTTCTGGAAGACCATTCAATTCCTTTAGTGACGATTGAGATGGCTGCCAAGAACGGTTCCTACACCGAACCGCCGGAGCTGAACGGCCTTTCGCATCTTTACGAGCACATGTTCTTTAAGACCAACCGCGCAATCGCGAATCAGGAAGACTATGTGCGCACGATTGGGCAACTGGGCATTGCCTATAACGCCTCGACTCGCGAAGAAGTAGTTAACTATTTTTTTACTACCACGAGCCAGAACCTGAACACCGCGATGAAGTTCATGCGCGACTCCATTCGCTATCCGCTTTTTGATGAGCGCGAATTTGAGCGCGAGCGCGAGGTCGTCATTGGTGAGATCGACCGTAACGAATCCAATCCCTTTTATTATCTCAACAAGGAGATGAACGACCGGCTGTTTTATAAATACCCGAGCCGCAAAGAGCCCCTTGGTAATCGGCAGACCGTTTCCACCGCCACGCCCGCGATGATGCGCCTCATTCAATCGCGTTACTACGTTCCAAACAATTCCGCTCTCGTCGTCACCGGCGATGTCAACGCGGAAGACATCTTCAAAATGGCGCAGGAGTTTTACGGCGATTGGCCGCGGCGCGAAAAAGATCCGTTTGTTGAGTTTCCCCTGGTTGAGCACCCTCCGCTCCCGAAAAGCGAAGGAGTAGTAATCACGCAGCCCGTGCAAAATGTGATCATCAACATCGGCTGGCACGGACCCTCGATTGGTAAAGACGATGCTTCGACCTATGCAGCCGACGTCTTCTCGTTCATTTTGAGTCAGCCCAATTCAAGATTTCAACGTGCGCTCGTCGATTCCGGACTGACCACCGGTGTGGGAATCGGTTACTACACGCAGCGGAACGTAGGGCCGATATCAATCATCGCACAAACTACGCCGGACAAAGCGCACGCTGCCATCAAGGCTATTTACAACGAGGTGGCCCACTTCAACGACAAGGATTACTTCACCGACGAGCAACTGGAAAGCGCCAAGGCTTTGTTGGAAGCCGACGATCTCTACTCGCGCGAGAAATTGAGCGAGTATGCCCACACGCTGAGCTTTTGGTGGGCATCGACGGGGCTGGAATACTTCCGCGGCTATCTGGGACGCTTACGCGCGACCTCGCGGCAGGATATTAGCCGGTACGTGACTACTTACATCCAGGGCAAACCCCACGTCGCACTCGCCCTTTTGTCAGCGGAAGCTCAAGAGAAGGTCAAGTTGCAAGCGGAAGAGTTAACAGGTAAATGAAAAAAACAAACGCCATGCGTAGAGGCGGCGGACCTGCGTGTTCGCTCGGAAACTCCACAACGAACCGGCCAAAATCGCAACCACTTCGGGAGGGGCGTGCGCATCAGCGCACTGCAAAGATCCTCACGTTGCTGCTGCTGATTAGTTCTCTGCTTGCACTATCTCCGGCTTTGTTAACGAGGGGCCAGGCCCAGAGTAAGTCGCCGGAAGTCGCCCGCACGCTCCAAAACGCGCAAACACTTGTGGCCAAACAAGCGGCCCTCGTCAGTGAGTTTGAAGTTAACGGGCTTAAGGTTTTGGTCAAGCGCCGTGAAGGAAGCTTAACTGTAGCAGCGGGCCTATTCATCAAAGGTGGTTCGCGAAACATCACTGCTGAAAACGCCGGCATTGAAGCCTTAATGCTTGATGCGGCAACTGAGGCGAGCGCCGCTTTCCCGCGCGATCGCATGCGCGATGAGCAGTCGCGCATGGGAACGGTAATTAGCTCCAGCGAAAACAACGACTATTCGGTCTTATCCCTGCGTTGCACCCGGCCTTACTTTGATCGTTCGTGGCAGATGTTTGTGGATGTCGCGCTCCATCCATCTTTCACCAAAGAAGATGTGGCCCTTGTTCAGGAAAAGATGGTTGTCTCTTTGCGCGATGACACTGACGATCCCGACACTTATCTGCAACGGCTTCAGGAGCGCGTTGCATACGCGAACCATCCTTATCTAAACAGCGTGGAGGGAACGGCTGAGTCTGTCGCGCGGTTAACGCCGGAAGACTTGCGTCGCTACCGTCAAAGAGTATTTGAAACTTCGCGCCTGTTGCTGGTCATCGTCGGCGATTTGGATCTGGCAAAAGTAAAAGCGCTGGTCACTGCTGGTTTCGGCGAATTGCCCCGCGGCAATTATGTAGCGAAACCGGTGCCGCAGTTAACTTTCGACAAATCCACCGTCGATGTAACCCCGCGGAATCTGCCGACCAACTATGTACAGGGACTCTTCACTGCGCCGCCGCCAGACTCTCCTGATATTTATCCGATGCGCATCGCGAGTTCAATACTGCGCGACCGGGTTTTTCAGGAGGTACGCGCGAAGAGAAATCTTTCCTATGCGCCGGATGCGTTTCTGCGAAATCAAGCCGCAAACATCGGCGGGATTTACGTTACGGCAGTCGACGCCAATCAATCAGTCCATCTCATGCTTGAGGAGATCGCCCGGCTGCAAAGAGACCAAGTGGATAATGAAGACATACAGGCAGTCGTCGCGCAGTATTTGACGAGCTATTACATGAATCAGGAAACGAATGCGGCGCAGGCCAGCGAACTTGCTGCTTACGAGTTGCTGGGCGGCGGCTGGCGCAACTCCGTTGCCGTCATCGAAAAACTAAGCGCAGTAACTCCCGCCGATGTTCAGCGAGTAGCACAGAAATACATGCGCAATATTCGCTTCGTCGTGCTTGGCGATCCGAAGAGCGTTGATACTCGAATCTTTACAGGGCAGTAGGGAAAAGGAGCAGGAGCAGGAGCAGGAGCAGAAGAGCGGGGGCATGCCCCCTTCCTCCACCTGAGAGGTTTTGAAAGCTCATCTGTCTTGAAA
>DIYZ01000101.1 GCA_002427845.1 Chloracidobacterium sp. UBA6041
GTCACTCGCTTGCGGCCAACAATCATGCTGGTCGGAGGGCAATAGATCTCGCGCTCAACCTCGACGAAGCCCGCTTCTTCCATCCACGTCTGGTAGGTCGAAGCAGAGCGTTCGACAGTCCGGTGCTTGCCAGTTGATATCCTCGAGGCAAAACAGCACGGGGATACCGAAGGCCGAGAGGAACCGCTGCGCGTGGCCGAGATTTGCGTCGCAAGCCGTTGGCATAAGTCTGGCCTAACTTGAAGGCGCCATTCTCGGACAGTCTCACAGCTGAGGCAGATCCGGCGCGTCGCTAACATTTCGTCGATATCGCGGAAGCAAGGGTGAAGCGAAAATATAACCAGACGCAATGGCTAGAGAAAGGCGGAGCTGGGTATCAGTAGAGTATGCCGCAAGAACAGTCTGATGACATCTTACGCCGGTTAACCTGACAATACCCCGGGTGGTGTCCCGTACGTTTGTTAACTTTTTGCTCTACTTCTGGCACGTTGGTTGCGCTTCATTGCTCTACTTCTGGCACGTTGGTTGCGCTTCACTGGTCACGCTACCTGGATCTGGGTCGAAAACGCCCACTTCGCTTGAGGAGAAATTGGTCACTTAACTCAACTCCGCGGGCTGATGTGTCGAGGCGCGGTGAAGAGCTGAGGAAAGGGGCTGGGATGGTCGAGGAGATCTCGGTCGAGCGCGGCTGCCGGGCGAGTTTACCGACCATGTTAAGGATCAAGCCTAACGTGTTTTCGTGACCTTAGGCGTCTAGTCTGTAGTGTCAGTTAGATAGCAGATAAGAATAGGGAGGCGCACACTTTGTCAGCGACGGATTTGGGAGGGCCTTTAGAAAAAGGGCGACCTTCGACTACGGGGCAACAACGCTCAGTAGCCATCGAGCGGCAACTCGAACAGCTGAGTCGCTTGATGGACAGTCAATTTCAGATCCCTCTGCTCGGCTGGCGCTTTGGCCTGAATGCAATCATCGATCTCATTCCGGGGATTGGTGATGCCGCCACTTCGCTCGTCGCGCTCTATGTGCTCGCTTCAGCTGTCCGCTACCGCGTCCCAAAGATTACGCTGTTGCGGATGGGCATCAACATCGCCGTCTATTTCCTCTTCGGGTTACTGCCGTGGTTAGGAGATCTCTTCGATGCCTGGTGGAAACCCAATCTGAGGAACATTGTCCTACTGCGGCGCAGCGCTACAGTGTCAGCGACTGGGGCACATGGGGGCCGGGCCAGCGACTGGATCTTCGTCAGTGGGATCATGCTCTTCCTGCTCGCGTTATTGACCGGCTCACTAATGCTCACCTACATAATCCTGCGGTTCGTTGCTCACAGCATAGCCATCTAGTGGCCAAGTACTCTGATGTCTTCGAGGAGGAATGAAGGATGAACACTCTAATTCAGACTTTAGGTTTAGGTCTCGGTGTAGCATGGACATCTGGTATCAGATGTATGCAACCATTGCCGTCCTCGGTCTCCTTGAGCACTACCACCTGGCGCACCTTCCAGGTGGTCTTCACGTTCTCGATAACTGAATTATCATCGGAGTCGCGCTCTTCCTTGTCATCATGGAATTCGACGCCGATAAGATTCCCTACATAGACAGCGTTTGGGATGCCGTCCATACGTTCATCAGGGTTCCGGCGGGTGCCCTGATCGCAGCGTCATCAGTGTCAGATTTTAATCCGACGGTGCAAATGGTGGCGCTGCTGCTGGGCGGCGGTCCCGCGCTGTCAAGTCACGGCGTGAAAGCGACGTTACGCGCGGCGGCTAACGTGAGTCCCGAACCCGCCACGAACTGGACGCTCTCGATATTAGAAGACATTTTCTTCATGGGCGCGGCGGCCCTGGCCGAACTCCATCCTTTAGGAATCCTTGCGGTCATTCTTATCTTCCTACTACTCCTTGCTTGGATCTTACCTAAAGAATACGTCTACTTCATGTAAGAATTAAGTAGATCGATCAGCTCCTGGGTTGCCCTGGCCTGTTCCGAAGTTGGGCGATGATCTGGGTCGACGAAGTGAAAGCGAATGTGCCCCTCGATAACCTCCACCATCAGACCGTTGATCGCGCCGCAGCGGGAGTCGATGGTTTGTTTCCCGCCACCTTGACCCTGATCTTTTCGCTCTGCCATTACTTACCTCCCTGTCGAATCATTAAGTTTCATTTGGGGTGCGCCAATCAGCCTGGCCGCTGATGCAGTTCGCGTGCGCTTTCATCGCCGTTTATTACCATAGCCGTTGTGCACAATTGTCTGTCTATTTGTGACGGGAAATGCGGAGGTCATGAAGTGGACCGGCGCTTCTCTTACCAATGCCACATACTGACGGCCCGCCTGCCGGCGGATGGGATGCGTTTTCCTGCCGTCGCTTGAAGTCGCGGCAGCAAAGAACTAACAATGTGTTCTGTTAGCGACTAAGGAGGCAGTTGGATGGAAGAAACAGAAATCGGTGAAGTGGGTGTAGACAAGCTAAACGAACGGGCGCAGGAAAAGGCCAGAGAAGGAAAATCCGGCACTCCCTGGCTCCGATGGCTCGCGCTGTCAACGGCTCTCTTCGCCGTTCTCGCAGCCATTGCTTCCCTTAAATCAGGTCAACTGGCAAACGAATCTCTGTTGCGCATGAACGAGGCGACGCTCAAACAGGCGCAAGCTTCGGATGCCTGGTCATACTATCAAGCCAAAGGAATCAAAGAAGTCACCCGTGAAGCTGAAATGGATATGCTAAGTGCGTCCGGCGCTCCGCTCGATGCGATTACGAAAGTCCGTGCCGAGGCTGACCGTTATAAGTCCGAGCAAGAAGATATCCAGAAGGAAGCGCGCAGATTAGAACAGGAGCAGAGAGATCTAACGGAAAAGTCCAGACAATATCTCGAGCGACATCACAGATTCGCTTACGCCGTCACAATGCTCCAAGTGGCTATCGGCCTCTCAGCCATCGCTGCTCTTATTGAGCGTCGTGGCATGTGGCTCATCGCGCTGTTGGGTGGAATCGCCGGACTCGGTTTGTTGCTCTACAGTGTTCTCTAAAAGACCTGATCGCAAAGGGAAGATACGCGATTTCGGTACGCTCTCACCAAGTCCAGCGGTATGTGGTTAGGGAAGTCAGTTCCTAATTGAAGTAACATGCGTGTGTCCGCGCGGAAGGCAATTAAGAGTGAATCCGGGATATAGACATATAGCGTGTGTCTCATAAGCTTCACCAAGGACAGAGGAGGTTTGGACGGTAGGAGCTTCCAACCAACAACTGACAAATTGGTCCATCAGCCGCAGCGGACTCGGTTCAGTGCCTCAAGAGTTACAAGACCACACCACGATGCGGACCAATGTTGAAGAACTCAGCGTCTTTGAAACTCGGGTGAACCAAGCACCATGCTGATCAGTTCTTCCACGAACAATGGAGCGACCGACGTATTAGGATTATCGGCGACTGCTGTGTTGGCATAGTTTATCGGTTGCATTGCCCTTGTCCCAGGAAGTGTATTCGCTGTTGGTCGGGCAGACGCTTCGCGCGCCATTTTGTCTATTGCGCGCATTGTACTGTCGCTGACACCACCTATCAGTAGTAGTTGAGATAAATGAGCCGCCGCCGCCGCGGGACTATTCAGATCGGTTGGGCTAAGAATCCGGGCCGGATCGATGTGCGTACCTTTGAGTTTATTGCTCGACAGCGCAACTGCGAAGTTCAAACGTTCCAGCATGGTACCCGCAGCGAGCCATTGTTCGGCCCGATCAGGATAGCCGTCCGGAGTGATCCTCCCAAATATCGGCTGGCCCATACGTGCGATCCATCCAAAGACGGAAGGATCTGCATCAGTCTCGGCCTTAATTGCGCGCATGGCAGCGACGACATACTCAAACGGTGTTCGCATCTTCGCTCGATAAGCAGCTGCGGAAAAGAATTCAGGTGACGTTATGATCGTGCGCAACATCTCGCGGATTGAGCCGCTAGTTTTCAGAAAAGTCGTAGCCGCGCGATTGATAACCGACAGCGGAGGGTCGTCGCCGACAAAGCGGCGTGCAAGCTTTGCCGCAATGAATTTCGCAGTGGAGGGATGGCTGGCCAAAATGTCCAACACTTTTTCGCCATCGCTAATACCACCGCCGGCGGGAATTTTGTGCCCCAGCACTATCTTCTCGCCGTTGTCGTGAGCCCGGGGGTTAAAGAAGAACAGTCCCACTTCGTTCGGCTTGCGGATGGTCCATCCAGTGAAGCAACGTGCGACTTCCTGCACGTCCTTTTGTGTGTAGCCTCCGTCAACTCCCAGCGTGTGAAGTTCCATTAATTCACGAGCGTAGTTCTCATTGATACCCCCAACCGTCTTGGCTGGTTTGTCACTTGTAGCTGGGTAGTGTCGCTGCACGCTGGACTGCCAGTTGTCGAGGTAATAGAGCATGGCCGGAGAGCGGGCCGTTGCCACCAGCAAATCGCGAAAATTACCCAAAGCAAACGGGCGAATCGTATCGCGATCAAACTCAGTTAACAGGAATCGATCAGCATCCTTGTTGGCGAAGATACTAAAGTGGTTCTCCCAAAAATTAACCATCACTTCAAACAACTGGCGCTCGCTGTAAACGGCGCGCAACACCGCTGCCCGTTGCAGTTCAGTAACTACCAATTGCGGGTTCTTCACCGGCTTTTGCGCCGTCGGTTTTGAAGAAGGTTGTGAATCCTTCAAGGCCTGGCCTCCTGCCGGTTTCATTTCTTGCACGCTTATCTGATTTGGCATCATCGAGTTTTGGGGCTCAGTCTTTTCCATCTTCATTTGCTGCTCAGTGCCTGATGGGCTGAGCGACGGCGTTATGATGTCCTTTTGTTCTGCAACCACCGATGTTGCAGTTGCTGAAGGCGATGGCGTTGCAGGCATGGAAGGTTGTGGAGACGGAGAAGGGGGCGCCTTTGGCGGCGTATATTGTTCGATTAGTTCTGGTGTTCCGATCGTAAGCGTTGGAAGTTTGCGAAGACGCTCATCGAGCCCGCTGTCTTTCATTGACTCGGGATCGAGTTGCTGAGCGATAAATTCATTTACGCCGATGGCCTTAACGTGTTCGAAGTCTCCAGGTCGGATGCCAAAAGTTAGACGCGTCAATAGGTGTGTGATCTTCTGATCGTTCGATTGCTGTCGATGCTTTGCTTTTGCATCTTTAGCTTTCGTCTGTATGGCGATAAAGAAGATCTGTCCAGTGCTAATAAGAATGGTAATTACAATCGCGATAGCCTTGGCAAATCCAGTGAACTTGTTAACTCTCATGAGTGCAGCCTTTCCAGTAGAATATGCGGATATTCTAGATCCCTGGTCGAAGGGTGTACAGGATTAGATTCGGCGCGTGCCGCGAGCAAAGCAAGGACGGTTAGTGAGACAACCGCACTCTTTAACTTGTGCTTTGACTTCGACGTTGTTGATAAGCGCCGCGCCCCGTCAACTGACGTTAGGCGGTGTAACCTGAGCATAGAAGGGGTGTAGATTGGCAACCTCTCATGCAGTCTCCGCTGTCGGTCATATCAAATTGAAATGGCAGCGTAAATGGACGAATTT
>DIYZ01000045.1 GCA_002427845.1 Chloracidobacterium sp. UBA6041
CGCCATTGCTCCGCAGTTTCTGCGCGATGAAATCAGTTTTGCCGGCGGCCCACTGCGGCAGGCTCAAGCCATCGACCGCCGGCTCAAGCAACAACGGGAGCCTGGTATCCGCTCGCAGTAAGCTCTCTTTGATAAGACCGTCCTCGGTAAGCGCAATTGCCTTCCGCTTGATTGAGCCTGGTTTGGTGACGTCCGGGTTCATCGATGTGATTTTGTCCACAACTCCTCTTTGGAACTCGCCTGGGTTCCGGTGACAACCTTGCGTCTGGTTGACTTCAGTTTCTGCCGGCCTGCCTCCTCCAATTGTTCACCGGTCCTGTCTCGATAAGCGCGACCGGTCTCACTCACTGCCGCGCGCAGGGCGCTCAAAACAATACCTGGCTGCTCGACCACGATGGTCAGCAAAGTATTGAACTGTTCCGCCATACACGCGATCGTTTCCGCCTCAAACAGATCGGTGCTGTAGGTGAACGCGCCTCCGAGTCCGTTGGCAGTTTCCCACAAGGTGAGTTGCAGGTCATGCCGCGTTGTTGCGCTGTCGATAGTCAGCGATTCCACGGTCAAGCCATTAAACTCCTGACGCTCGACCAGCGCATTCTGCCAGGCGAACCAAACTTGAAAGAGCGGATTAACTTTCAGCGTGCGCGTGGGTTGTAGTTCTTCGACTAGTTTTTCAAACGGCACATCCTGATTGGCAAAAGCGCCGAGCGCGACCGTGCGACTGCGTCGCAGACTTTCGCGAAAATCCGGATCGCCGGAAAGTTGTGCGCGCAAGACGAGCGTGTTGACGAAATATCCGATCAGCGCTTCCAGCTCGGGCCGGTTGCGCCCGGCTGCCGGTGAACCGACCACGATATCGTCCTGATTCGTCAGGCACGAAAGCAGTAACTGGAATGCCGTCAGGAGTGTCATGAAAAGCGTTGCTCGCTCCGCGCGGGCCAGCCCCTTCAGTTTGTCTGTGATCTCTTTTGAGATGGCGAGCGACTGTCGAGCCCCGCGAAAACTGCGCACCGGTGGACGCGGTCGATCAACCGGCAGATCAATAACTGGCGGAGCGCCGGCGAGTTCCTCGCGCCAGTAGTCGAGTTGCTTCTGGAGCGCGCCGCTCAACCACTGTCGTTGCCAGGCGGCAAAGTCAACGTACTGCACTGCCAGCGCCGGGAGGGCCGTACTCTCTCCGGTCATGAAGGCGTTGTAGATCGAGGTCAGCTCGCGCAGAAAGACGCCCATCGACCACCCATCGCTGATGATGTGGTGCATCGTCAGCAACAAGACGTGTTCTTCCTCGCCAAGTCGCACCAGCCCCGCGCGCAATAATGGGGCTTGAGCCAGATCGAAGGAGCGCTGCGTCTCGCGGTTCGCCAACTCTCTTGTCTCCTGGTCTCGGTCTTGCGCCGGCAGTCGGCTGAGATCGAAAAGCGGAGTCTCGACCGTCGTACTTGCCGCAATCGACAACGCCGGTTTGCCGCTGTCATTCAGAAAACTCGTGCGCAACACTTCGTGGCGCGCGACGATTGTGTCAAGACTCCGGCGCAGCGCGTTTGTGTCCAGGGGCCCGTTCAGACGCAGGACGCGCGGGATGTTGTAGGCCGCGCTGTTCGGCTCCAACTGATCGAAGAACCACAGACGCTCCTGCGCAAAAGAAAGCGGTAACGGGCCCGCGCGCGAAACGGAAACCAAAGGCACATCATCGAGGCCCTCAGCGGTTCGCCGTTCGGTTTCGATCCGCTCGGCGAGTGCGGCTACAGTCGGTGCTTCAAACAGAGCGCGCAACGGCAACTCGAGCTGAAACGTCTCGCGAATACGCGGGGCGATGCGCGCCAGCAATAACGAATGGCCGCCAAGCGCGAAGAAGTCGTCATTGACACCAACGTCTGCCGTGTCCAGAACGTCGGCCCAGACGCTGGCGAGAATCTCTTCTGTCTGTGTGCGCGGCGCGACGAAATCCTCTCCCGCTACCAACTGCTTGCGATCGGGTGGCGGTAGCGCGAGGCGATTCACTTTGCCGCTCGCAGTCAAAGGCAGCTCGTCGAGCAAAATAAATGCCGCTGGAATCATGTGGTCGGGCAGCTTGCGACGCAGATGAGCGCGTAGTTCATTGCTAGCCGGTGCTTTCCCTGCGGGAATCACATAAGCCAGCAGTTGTTTCTCACCGCGTTCGTCGTCACGCGCTATGACGACAGCCTGCTGCACCTGCGGTTGGCTCGCCAACTGCGCTTCAATCTCTCCGAGCTCAATACGAAACCCGCGCACCTTCACCTGGTTGTCGCGCCGGCCACGATACTCGATGTTTCCGTCAGTTAGATAGCGTCCGATGTCTCCTGTTCTGAACAACCTCGCGCCACTCTGACGGCTAAATGGATCCGCAACAAACTTTTCCGCGGTCAGTTCCTCGCGGTTTAGATAACCGCGTGCCAGCCCTTCACCGCCGACATAGATCTCCCCGGGCACGCCTACGGGAGCAGGTTGCAAATGCGAGTCGAGAATGTATATTTTTGTGTTGCCGATGGGCCGTCCGATGGGAATAGTAGCGAGGCCGTCGGTGTTGCGTACCTCGTAGCAAGTGACGTCTGCTGCGACCTCGGACGAACCATACAGATTGATCAGGTTGGCCTGCGGGAACTGCTCGCGAAAGGCCGTCGCCAAGTCAACCGGTAGTGTCTCGCCGCTACAAACGCAATATCGCAAGTCAGAAAGCTGTCTCGCCAGGTCTTCACCAATCTCAAGGATGACGCGCAGGAGCGATGGCACCAGGACCAGGCGCGTGACTTTGTTGACTGATAACGCGGCGACGAACCGTTGCGGATCTTTCACAGTGTCGTCCGGAATGATCACCAACGGCACGCCCTGGAGTAGTGGTCCAAATATCTCCCAGATCGAGTCGACGAAGCTTAGTGCGGTCTTTTGACAACAAACTTCGCCAGTTGCAAACGGATACTGCTCCCACATCCAGGAAAAACGATTGACCGAAGCACGATGCGCGCTGAGCACCCCTTTTGGCTGCCCTGTCGAACCTGAGGTGTAGATTAGATGAGCAGAGTTGGTTGCCGCAGCGCCTTCCGTTGGATTCTCGCTGCTCTCGCGTGCGATCTCCTGCCAGTCGCGATCGAGACAAATCGTTTGAACGTTCGCGACTGGCAACGAATGGGTCAAGTGCTCCTGTGTGAGCAACAGACGAGCCTGCGAATCTTCGAGTATGAAAGATATGCGCTCGGAAGGATACGCCGGTTCCAACGGCACATATGCGCCGCCCGCTTTCAAAATGGCTATCAAGCCGACGATCATCTCCAGCGAACGCTCGACACAGATCGCTACGCACCCTTCCGGTTCAACGCCAAGGCGGCGCAGATGGTGGGCCAGTTGGTTGGCGCGACTGTTAAGCTCTTCGTACGTCAGTTGCCGATCGCCAAACTTCACGGCGACGGCTTTTGGTGTGCGCTCAACCTGCGCCTCAAAGAGATCGTCAATGGTCCCTTGAGGAATTTCGGCGCCAGTGTTGTTCCACTCCACAACCTGCTCGCGCTGGTCTACGGTCAACAGCGGCAACTCAGAAATCCGCTGCTCCGCATTCGCTACCACGGCTTCCAGGACCCGTTGGTAATGGCCCAGGAGTCGCTCGATCGTCGCTTCGTCAAATAGGTCCGTGTTGTATTCCGCGATGCACGTCAGGCCGTCCGCTTCGTCTGCTACAAACAGCGACAGATCAAACTTTGAGGTGTTGGTCTCGGTCTTTATTTGCTCCAGCGTCAGCCCGCGCAAACTAAACTTCGCCTGCGCCGCATGATGCAAAGCAAACATCACCTGAAACAGCGGTGAATGGCCCAGACTCCTTTCCGGTTCCAGTTCTTCAACCAACTTTTCAAACGGCACCTCCTGGTGCGCATAAGCCTCGAGGGCCACCTCTCGCACGCGTTTCAATAACTCGGTAAAGCTGGGATTGCCACTTAGATCGGCGCGCAGCACCAGCGTGTTTACAAAGAACCCGATCAGCCCTTCGATCTCCTGTCTGTTTCGTCCTGCAATCGGCGACCCAACCACGATGTCTTCCTCTCCCGTGTAGCGCGCCAGTAACGCAGCAAACGCCGCCAGCAGTGTCATGAAAGTTGTGACACCTTCGCGCCGGCTCAACTCGGCAATTTGCTCGCTAAGCATTCCGGGAAGAGTTAGAGACTTGTACGCACCCCGAAAGGTTTGAACGGGTGGCCGGGGATGATCCGTGGGCAGCGCCAGCACATCGTTGACACCGGCGAGTTGTTTTTTCCAGTAAGCGAGTTGCTCTTCGAGCACAGCGCCCTGCAACCATTCTCTTTGCCACTCAGCAAAGTCGGCATACTGAATCGGTAACGGCGCTAGCGGCGAAGGCCGGCCGCTCACGAAGGCGTCGTAAAGCGCTCCTAACTCACGAAAAAGTATTTCCGCCGACCAGGCATCGCTGACGATGTGATGGGAAGTCAGCAAAAGAACGTGCTCCTGTTCGCCGAGCCGCAGCAAGCTTGTTCGCATTACTGGACCATGCGTAAGGTCGAATGGGAGCGTGGCTTCTGCAGCCACCAGTTGTTCTGTCTGAGACTTTCGTTCAGAGCG
>DIYZ01000272.1:0-375 GCA_002427845.1 Chloracidobacterium sp. UBA6041
AGAACGCATGCGGGACGGTTCTTAGGTATGACTCGTCAACATTTGAGGGAGCGTATGAAGTCGTTTGGCATCGTTGATGACAATCCTTGAGTGGTCCGGTCTCCCTGGTCCAGTTTTACAGATGGAGTCTCTGCTTGGGAGTCGTGTTCAAGGATTAGGAAATCGAAGCCAATCTGATTCGTGATGGGATCGTAGTGAATGCGAGCTGGATTTTGGTTTGGGATGGCTATGGTTATGTTTACCGAGTCGGGTTTTTCGCTTGAGATAACCTCGAAAGGTGAGGACAGCGAATCTGGTAATTGTGTGCTGGGTCTGCGTGGATCGTGTGGGGCAAGTATTAAATCTGGTTCGCGTCCTGTGAACGGATTTCTTTCT
>DIYZ01000272.1:595-25260 GCA_002427845.1 Chloracidobacterium sp. UBA6041
GCCAATAATTCTTCTTCCGTTAGATTGGTAAACCTCACTGCGGAATCTACGTTAATTCCCTGACTTTGTAGTTGAATGGCCAGGTGCTCATAGTGGTGGCGCATCTGTCTGTATTCTGGCAAATACTTCCATGGCTGTGTGACTTCGTTTTGCAGGTCTGCAAGCTTTTTGTCGAGACGTGCTTTTCTCGTCGTAGCGTCTTCCAGGTGGTGTTCGATCGAGCGGAGTTGATGATCTATGGACTGGATGATGCCGGTGTCGGTGTCGGTGATGGTGGCGTAGTAAGGCCGGTCGCCGTTTTCAGCGTATAGGTGGATATCGATGTTGCCTTCAAAAAGTGAGTTGAATTGGTGAATACTCGAAGATCCGTGGATGTAAATGTTGAAGCCGCGGTACTGTCCGACGTGTTCGTGCACCTGGCTTCCTTTAGCTGCTTTTTTGATGGCGTTGGAGGCGAGGGCGCTCAGGTGTCGTAAGGCGCGGCCGGCGTCTTGTCGCTTTGTGATAACAGTGAATTCTTTATCCTGATATGTTTTCTTCAGGCGAATGGCAAAGTTATCTTCAAGGAGTGGCGCTTGGCGCGCAGTGAGTGCTTGTTGGTGCCAGTCGATTTCTGATTGAGTGCGGGTGACTTGGTCGGGGAGATAGCTTAGCTCATACCGCATGGACGAGCGGTTGTTGTAGTAAGCGGCGCGGAGACGTTCCAGCTTGATTAAATTGAGCTCGAGTTGGACGCGTTGCATCACCTGGGGATTCCCGGAAGCGATAGCTTTTACCTGGGCCGCGGTTAGTACCATGTCGCCGATGTCTTCAGCGGTGCGCTGCGTGATTTCTCCGGAGAGTATCTGATGGATGAATCGCGCTTTTGATTCGAGGATTTGCCAGGTGTAGCAGTCCATCGATCCTTTTGTGACGTACTGGAATATGAAAACTTCGGTGAAGATGTTGCCTTGGCGTAGGATTCGACCTTCGCGTTGTTCGACGTCGCGTGGGCGCCAGGGAGCGTCGAGGTGATGGAGAGCGATTAGCCGTTCCTGTGCGTTCATGGCTACGCCCATTTTTGATGTTGAGCCCAGCAGTATGCGGACCTTGCCGGCGTTGACGTTTTCTATGAGGCGTGCCTTTTTAGTTTGGGTATCCGCCGAGTGAATGAATTGTATTTCGTCTGCCGGTATTCCTTTGGCGATTAGTTTTCTCTTGATCTCGTAGTAGAGACTTTGGCGTAGAAGTCTTTCTGCGCTCGTCTCGCTATTGCTGGTTGGCGGTTCGGTTTCAGTCGTTTCTTCCAGCGTGGTTGCGGGGAGAAGGTATTTGGAATCGGTTGTCTTAGGGACCGATAAATCCAGAAACAATAGTTGCGCGGCAGCGTTGTGATGCGTTCGTTGCCATATAGCATGCACGTTGTTTGCGACGTGATTGATCTTGCTGTCGGGGTCTTCGGGAAGGTCCTGCATAACAAGCCGTATGTCGAGTGCGGCTTTGCGCCCGTCACTGGTGACCATAAGCATGTTGTCTTCGGTGGGCTTCACCTGGCCGCTTCTTATGCAGTCCGCACGGAGGGAGAGCATTTTGGTGAACTCTTGTTGCGCGGCACTTGGTTCTATATCTTCGATGATTGTGGAGCCGCCGATTAAAGCAGGCGTAGGGATGTCTAGTTCTTGCTTAGTTCTTATATCCAGTACTTGTTGGAGCTGGCGGGAGAGTTCCGGGACGTTAACGAATTTCGCAAAGCGGGTATGTTGGCGCCATCCGGAGCCGTCGACCTTTAGTTCTAATTCGGTGATGGTGTCACCGAACATCTGGGCCCAGGCGTCGAAGTGGCTAAGGCCAAGTCTTTGGAGCAGATCAGGTTGGAGATAACGTTGGACGGTGTAGATCTCAGCGACTGTATTTGAAATTGCAGTTGCGGTTAAAGCGATGACGCGGCCAGCTTGCTCGAGGAGATATTGAATCTTTACGTGCATGTCGAAGGCTTGCTGCGAGTCGCTGTTGGGCAGTCCGGCGATCCGAGTCATTTTTGTAGCAAACCCAAGATTTTTGAAGGTATCGAACTCGTCCACGATCAAGGCGTCAACGCCCAGTTCCTCCCAGGTTATTGTTCGTTCGTCGTCACGGCGAATGACTCCACTCTCTTCCTTTAGTTGTGCTTCCAGTTTTTTAGCTTGCCTTTCAAGTTGTTTGATTGAGAGGCGGTTGGCTGTTTCGTCTTCTTTTTCGAGATCGAGAATGTAGGAGCGTAGTTTGTCGATCTCTTTCTGTAGGAATCGCCGAAATGTTTCGGGCATGAGTGGCAGGAGTTTGAAGCTGGAGTGAGGGATTATGATTAGATCCCAGTTTCCAGTTGCGATGCGTGAAAGTGTCTCGCCACGGCGTTCTTTAGTGAAGTCGTTAACGTCTGTGGTAAGCAGGCGGATGCCTGGGTAGAGGGTTTGAGCTTGAGTCACCCAAGTCGATATAGCGATCGGAGGGACTGTTACCAGCGGTTTGTTGGCCAGGCCGAGGCGGCGGAGTTCCATGGCTGCGGCGATCCCTATATAAGTCTTACCGGAGCCTACGGGATGATTGAAGAGGGCGGTTTGAGTTTGCAGTGAGCGCCAGACGGAGTCCTTTTGATGAGGTTTCAGGGTTTCGCTGACAGCTGTACCAGGCAGGGAAAGGTGAGAGCCGTCGAATTGGCGGGAACGGTAGACGTTATATTGTTGGTTATAGATTTCGCAGAGCTGTCGTTCACGAATTGGATCTTCCCAGACCCATTCCATGAAATGATCTTTTATTTCAGTTAGCTTGGCTTGGGCTGCTGCTGTATCTACTAGATTGAGAACCCGTACTTTGTCTTTGCCTGTTCCTGTTTCGTCATAAATGGCGGTGCGGCGAAGGTTGAGAGCGTCTTCGATAAGTTCGATTGCGTGCGCGCGAGGTGTGCCCCAGCGTTGTGTAGCGTCAAAGCTCGTTGTGGCGGCATACGACGCTCGTGGGACGATCCATCTGGCGAGGGGTGCGTTGTAGATAATTTGTTCAGTGTAGTCAGGGACCAGAGCATTTGCGAAGGTACTGATAATTTCTTGTGGAATCCAGCCTGCTCCGAGACGAGCAATTATTTCACCGGGTCCCAGTGGGCGCGGTTGTACGGCGCGTAGCGCTTGGACGTTTTCTTGGAATTGGTGGTTCAGGTTTGCAGCGGCTTCGGCTTCGAGCAGTTTGGTTCGAACATCTCCGGAAAGATACTCGTCCGCAGTTACCCAATTGCCGGCGGGTGTTTGAAATATGAGACCGGAGAGACTCGTAACAGTGTCGGCAACACTTATGCGTGAGAGTGCGGCAATGAAGTCTAAATCTACTAAGCCACGCTCATTGAGAGAATGGAGAAGGGCGTCTTGTGGGTTGTTGGCCTCGGTTGCGGGCTTGTGCGTGTTGATTGTTCGGGTATTGAAGACTTTAGACTTAATGAATCCGCCCGTAGGTGTTTTGTCTTCAAGTGCTCTAAGAAAGCTGACAAAGGGATTGTCGCGGCGGAAAAGCTTTTGGTTCTTCTTTGAGTTGATGTAACCAAAACGGGAGGCGAACTTGTCGTACAGCGTATTTAGGGTGGTTTGCGCTGAATGGAGAATAATGTCGTCGGTACTTAGAAGCTGCAGGCTGAGAACTTTCTTAGCAGCGGTGAACATATCAACCAGGGCTGTCGCTCGGCTTCCTTGTCTTTGAGTGGCGTGAAAACAGCTGGTGGTAGATTGGAGTTCGGCTTTGGCGTCTTGTTCAAGGGTTTGATCAGAAGAGACTCTTGGTTGGGGCGATGGTTGCGAGTGGGTCGCCGGCAGGAGTAGATCTTGCGGGAGCGACGATGTGATTGCGTCGAGGATGGTTTGTCGTAGGTTTGTGTTATTGGATGTGACGGTCAGTTGTTCGCTGCCGTTGTACATGCTTGGGGCAATCAGAGGGATACCGAGGATGCGTGATGGCTCGTCTATGAAGGTGCGGTTGATGATGGTCTTGGCAGTGCCGCCTTTGCGCAGGGGAAATGAAGCTTCCTCGGCGTGAATCCAAGCTTCGCGCTCTGGGGCGGTTTCGTCGGGTCTGGCGCGTTTTCGGAGGATGACCAGGTCGGTGATGACCTGTGTGCCGGCATTTTGCTTGAAGACGTTATTGGGGAGGCGAAGAGCTGCCAACAGCTCAGCGTGTTTTGAAAGATGGCGCCGGACGCGGTCGTCTTTCTTGTCCAGGGTTCCTGTGCTTGTGATAAAAGCGATGATGGCTCCGGGCCGTGCCAGCGCAACTGCTTTCACGAAAAAGTAGTCGTGTATTTGTTGCTTTAAGTACCTCTCTTTTATTGATGTGTCGGCGACGGGATAATCGCCGAAGGGAATATTGCCTATGATCAGGTCGAAAAAGCTTTGAGGGAATTTTGTGTCTTCAAATCCCTGTTGGTAGATTTTGGCGCCCGGGTAGAGAATTTTTGCAATGCGTGCCGATAGCGTGTCTAGTTCTACCCCTACGCAGTCGGCTTTTTCGTGAATGTGCGCGGGCATTGCGCCGAGAAAGTGTCCTGTGCCAGTCGCCGGGTCGAGGATGCGTGGGTTGGGGAGTTTGTCGAGGCCGAGATATTGGAGGGCTTCGTAGATGGCCGTGATGACCTGTAGTGGTGTGTAGAAGGCGGTCAGGCTTGAGCTGCGGAGATCGTCGACTTCTTCTTCGGTGAGAAGGTCTCCTATTTCCTGAGTTGGTTCTCCGTAGGCATGTGTTCCGCGGGGGAATGCTTTATTCAGCAGGCTCGTTGAGCCCCAGCCGACGTAACGTGTCAGGGTCTTTAAGTCATCTTGTGAGGGGCTTGTGTTTTGACCTTGTTCAATGGCTATGAGAGTTCTTAGGGCCTCGACGTTTTGCTTGTAACGTACTGAGGGAGTCCCTAAGTTATTTAACTCATCGGACGTGTCGAAGCGAAAATCGGGCATTGGGTTGCAACCTTTGCGATTTTGGAAATCTCGGGTGAATCGCTAGAGCGCTTTCCGCTTCCTTTTATTATTTGCGTGTTTAGGTTTGACCGATAATGCGAAGATGGTAGGCATTGAATGGGACGACGAGAAAGCCAAAGCCCACGAACGTGGCCATGGCGTCTCATTTGACGAAGCCAAAGAGGTCTTTGACTTTGCGATTGATGAGTATGATGACTGTCCATACGGATGAGGAGCGCGATTTCAGATCATCGGACTCTCCAGCCGCCGATTGTTGATGGTCGTCTATGCCGAGCGTGAGGGGGAAGTCATTCGCATCATCTGCGCATGGAAAAGCGGCAAGAAATATTGAGAAGCATATGAAGAGAACAAACAAGAAGACTAAAGGGAGAACGTCCGGCACTCCTCAGGTCGTGATCGAGGTTACGAAGGACGATTACCGGCGCGAGATCAGGAGCGGCATAAGCGCGGAGCACGCGTTGCACCCAGGTCAGGGCATGGCGGATTCAAAACACGACATCCAGACCTTGAAGCCCCAGCTTCTCTTTCGAGTCCTGAAACTTGAACCTATCACCGAGCAGTTTCCCTTATTGCAGAATAATCATTGCGGCTGTTCATCGGCTCAGAGAAGTTGAAGAACTGCCGGCGTTGTCACGACTTGAGGCAATGCTAAACCTGCGTAGTCTTCGGGCAGGTTCCGAACAATATTCCGGAAGCGGCTCTCGATTTCGGCATATCTTTGCTGGTAGTGATCAGCGAGTCTAATATCAGTCGTAATGATCGCGTCAACGCCGACCATTTTGGAATCTACGTCCACACCAAAGCTGCCGTAGGCCAGCACTATCGCATCTTCTGGCGAGAAACCGAACTCTTTCAACCGGCGTGCCCACCGGCGTAGATACCGAGCCTTCCTTAGCGTACGCGTATCGGCCAGGATCGGGGCGGCAAAGATCTCGGTTCGGAGTTTCAGGACATTGGAGGTTTGTTCGGTGATGTAGAGACGGTCAGTTATCGCACCGATGCGCGCATACGAGTTCGCTGCTTCTACCTGAAGCAACGTCGGGGGCTCTCCGAGCGCCAGCCGCACACGGCGTTCGTACACGCGTCTGATCACGCCTTTGTCGAAGAGGATACTACTTGGTTGGAAGCTCGATCTCGTCACTCTCGGCTTCGCCCTCGATGGAATCCGCTCGTTCGTTCCAGATTGCGTCTCGCTCTTTCTCGGTCAGACTCTCATAGCGGCGTGCTTCCGTAGTGGCAAGTTGGCGCTCTTTATCGCCTAGCCGGCTCCACCATTCCAGAGTCGAATCGTCGAGACCGCCCTGGTAAACGAGGAAACCTTCGGCAGACTCTACCAGCGCGAGTTCATCGCCGGGGCGCAGTCCCCTCTTTTCTATGATCTCAGGCGGGATAGTAATTGTTCCGTTTGGATCGACTGTAAGCTTTTCCATTTCCTGAAGCCTCGGTGATCTGGCAAGTGCGGCGGATGCCACCGCTTCACTTCGAGTACTGTCTTCTTTGTTTAGCCGCATAAAGTTTACACTGGAGTCGAAGCTCAAGCAATTGGGAATAGGTCTTGAACGGTCTACCACCGGAGCCCATTATTGGTTTTCTGGTTGGTACAGGCTCCAGGGATATCGCCGTTACATTCGCCGATGTACGCCAATCTGCCATAGACGGGTACTGGCGGCGGACTGTCGCCCGGGTATTTAGTGTCGTCAGGCTTGGTGGTATCGATCGTTGCGTGCAAGGTCTCTGTGTAGACCCGGTTGTAGACCGTTCCTGTCAGCTCCGCCCACATCGTTACTGGGCCTACACCTGGCGGAACTTGCGAAGCCGGTATTTCGAAGACGGTTGGACTCGAAAACGGCACAGCCGGTGTGTGTTCGTAAGAATAGCGTATCTCTTTGAACGGCACGCCGTCCCTACTCAGAATGATGTGGTAATCGTAAGTCGTCTTTATCCAATAGCCGTTGACGATCTCATTTCCCATGCCTCCTGTAGAGGCGTCGCCCCTGACATGGCCATCCGCGTAGGTCTCTAGAAAAGCAGTGATGTACATATTGTTATGGGGCGCCACAACTTCATTCCTTGCACCCTGGTTGTTGTAGTACTCGGTGCAGCCGAATGGGCTCTCTTGGGCCGCGACCGAAGTGTCTAAGGCCTGGCCGCTTCCGTTCTGATCAAAGGCCCTCACAGTCAATGCCTCGACTCCTACCTCATCAACAGCGGCGTCGAAATTTGCGTAGGGAACCACGACTTCACCATCGGCGGTGGTGATGTCAGACCCTTTCATGACATAGACGTTCTGGGACCCGTTGTTACTAATGTTTTCGAACGGGATGGTCTGCACTAAGCTGTCGCTGCTGTCATACAGCTCGATGCCGCGTATCGCGTTGAATGAGCTGAAGAAACTCGAATATTGGCCCATGTAAAGCCTGAACTTGTACTTCCCGAAATAGCCGTGGTAGCCGCTGGTGAGAACTTCTGGCGTCTGTAGCATGAAAGGGTCGTTGCCGTTGGAGATCGTCATCTTCATGTTGACCCCCATGCTGTCGTTCTGGTAGTGCCTTGCGACCAGTTGGATATTTACCGTCGAGTAAGGGTTTGGGAATGCTGAAACGGCTCCGGTGGAGCCGGCGTTAGCAACATAGTCGGGGGCGCCCGCAACTAGAACCGGACAGGTTGCCGTGGGGCCTACCGTCACTTGTACCTGAGCGGGGGTTGCGGTCGCTCCGCAACCGTTGTTAACGGTGAGTGTGTATGTCGTTGTTTCTTGTGGCTGGGCGATGTCTACGAAGCCCGTGCTTGTGGGCCAGGTGCCAATACCTGCGATTGTTACAGAGACTCCTGTGCCGGATGCATCGGTTACGGACCAAGCCAGGCGTACGGTCTGGTTACCGCCTATTGTCACTGTGCTGGGGGTGGCTGTAAACGATGTGATTCCGGGAGCCGGGCAGGCGTTTGCGGTTACTTGTGTTTGCGTCGAAGAGGAGGTGCCGCAGCCGTTTGTTACCGATAGTGTGTAAATCGTTGTGGACTGTGGTTGTGTGATGTCAACGAAGCTATTGGGATTTGTGAACGTGCCTGCGCCTGGAATGGTAATAGTAACGCTGGTGCCGGAGGTGTCGTTGATGGACCACGCGAGGCGCACCATGCTGTTGCCGCCAATAAGTACTGCGTTCGGCGTTGCTGTGAAGGACATGATCTGCGGAGTGGGGCACGCGGCAACGTTGACAGTAATGAACTGGTCGACGTCACACGATCCGTTGCCACTCACGGCTGAAAGCCGATAAGTGGTAGTTACGTTCGGAGATACCACTCGACTTCCTGTGGTGGATACGGGGGCGCCGTCAAGGAGTACTTGTGCCGCATTGCTAATGCCCCACTGGAGAGTCGAACTTGCACCTCGAATGATATTTGATGGTGTTGCGCTAAAAGGAGAAGTAATTGCAGGGCACGGGCCAACAGGTACGGTTAGTGCCTGGCTGGCCGTTTGCGCTGAACAGTCATTGCTTGTGACAGTGACTGTGTATGTGGAAGTCGAAGAAGGCCGGACGTCCAGGAAGCGTTGGCCAGGAGGAACGTTGTAAGTGTTGGTGTCTCCGCCCGAGCTTGTGATTCGTACAGTCGACAGATTGCCGGACTCGTTCCAAGAGAGTCGAGCTGTTTGTCCTGCGTCAATCACTGATGGGGAAGCGATAAAGCTGTTAACAGATGGTGTTTGGCTGATTCGTACATTGACTGTGGCGGTTGTTGGGTATGCCGGCGAGGCTGGGGTGCATGAACCTGTTCGGGTAGCGGTCAGTGTATAGGTTGAATCGCCCGTTGGCGTGACGGTCATGGAGCCCGTGCCAATGGGGCTACTGGAGAAGGTTTGGTTGACGCCTGGTCCTGTGATGGTAACAAAGTCAGAGTCGGCGACGTTCCATCTGAGAGTTGAATTTCCGCCGCTGGCTACGCACGAATCTGCTGTAAACGATATGACATTTGGACACGGGGGTGGAACGAAAACTGGTCGAACTTTAACGACGGTGGTTTTGGTAATAGTTTGGGGCGAGCAGCTATTGTTGGTGACGGTGAGAGTATAAGTGTAACCAGGGCTTTGATTGATTGCCGTGGGAATAATGGTTAACGATCCGGAGGCGCTGACAGTCTGTGGTCCTGACATTCCGGAGCCGGCTACCGGTGACGGAGTAATCGTTACTGTCGATGCGTTTGTTGAAGTCCACTGTAAAGTTGTGGCGTTGCCCAGTTCCATGTCGGACGGATTGGCGCCGAAGGTCGCAGTGGGTACGGGCGTGGTGTTCACTGTCAATTGTCTGGTAAGGGTTTCAACGCCAGAACAGCCGGTGCGAGAAATACTCAGTGTAAAGGTTGTAGTTGAGTTGACAGTGAAATTGCGCGTCCCGCTTGATGGCGTAACGCCCACGGTTGCACCTGTGGTGCTGTCCGTGATCGTAGCAGTCTCTGCGTTTGTATTGGCCCACGTTAGATTGACCGGACTTCCTGGAGTGACGCAGTACGAATCGGAAATAAATTGGTCGATGCTGAATGGTTGCTTGACGGTTACGGAGGTGGTCCCTGTTGCACTACCGCCCCGGCCGGTTGCAGTGATTGTATAAGTCGTATCGGTCGTTGGAGAGACGACGAGGCTTCCGGAGGTTATCGTGGCTCCGGTGTTGCCAGGGAATGTCTGATTTACGCCGCCTCCGGTGATTGTAAAGCTGGACGCGTATCTAACCTGGAAGTTCAGCGTTGTTGACTGGCCTTGATTGATACAGGCGGGTGTCGCGTTGAATTGAATGATTTCTGGCGGAGGATAGTTGACTATGATGGTGACTTCGGCTGAGACGGCACGGCAGCCGGACCCTTCGGCTTGAGCGCGATAAGAGGTGTTGTCGATTGGAGAGACGGTGAACGTTAAGGTTTGTGAGCTGTTGGTTTCTGTAAGTCCGGTGGTGTCTGTGCCTGGAACGATTGCGCCTGTCTGATCTGTTAGCCAGACGTGGCTGGCGTTCGTGTAGGTAACTGTTAGGGTGGAGGAGCTGCCGACCACGATGTCGGTGGGATTAGCGGAAAGGGACACAATGGTGTTACAACCAGGCTGTGCTGGTCCAAGCATGATTGTGCCGGAAGGTCGCACACGCCCGCGGGCATTCCCTTGTTCCCCGACGGCGGAATCGATTTGATATTCAAGAAGATAAGCGGGCTCTGCATTGCTTGGGCCGCCGACGAGTTGTTGGCGAAGTGATTCCTGGAACACCGCTACCTTTGTCTTGTCTGATCCATAGCCTCTTTCACTTGCGTAGTTTTCCGCAATGACACTCTTTCGTTGTGCCCAGGCGTTCAGGTTCCCTAGCAAGCTTGTGCATTGGCTGGCGTTGTTATTGCTGATTGAGCCGTCAGGGTTCAAGACTGGACGGCTGTAATTTAGCGTGATTTGCGGAGGGTCAAAAGCGGGAAGGGGATAGCCTCCAACAGCGGTTTGGGCCCTAAGCATTTCAGCGTCGAAAATTGACGGTACATCTGTAATAAGAGAGGCTTCTACGGTAGCAGCTCCGGAACGTGCTTCCCAATATTGCACAGCTTGGGCGTTCTTATCCTCAATATCTCTCGCACTAGCCACGCGGATTTTTGTAGCGGCGAAGGTAATGGCGAAAAGTGCAACCATGCACATGAGCGCGACGACCAGCGCTGAGCCACGTTCGCCGGGTCTTTGCTTTGCGAGAGTTTCTGTATTTGAGATTGAGTTGTTGCTGCTATTTTTCATTTCTTCCCTCAAACTAGTTTGTTTGTTGACTAATCAATCGAGTGGCGGCGCGCTGTTAAGCGAAGATCTTACTTCGATCGTTGCGGCCGTTATTTTGTGTCGCCGCCGGCACGTGAATATGTTCCGTGGTTTTCAAGTGGCCGATCTTGTCCTTTAGGTCAGTTGTGTCGTTGGAGCGCAAGCAAGCAGCTTCGAAAGTGACGGTCCCTTGTGCAACTAGGCTGGCTAATGATTGGTTGAGTACCTGCATGCCATGTTGTTCCTGGCCCGAGGACATTACATTTTGGATCTGATGGATCTTGTCTTCGCGAATAAGGTTCTTGATGGCAGGGTTCGGCAGCATTAACTCTACGGCCATGACACGGCCTGTGCCGTCGGCCTTTGGTAGAAGCTGCTGGCACATCACGCCGGCAAGCACGTTGCTCAGTTGAGTGCGGATCTGTGGCTGTTGATTCGCGGGAAACACGTCGATGATTCGTGTGATTGTTGACGAGGCAGTATTGGTATGAAGCGTTGCGAAGGTGAGATGTCCTGTCTCGGCTATGCGAAGTGCTGATTCGATGGTTTCGAGATCGCGGAGTTCACCGATGAGCACGATGTTAGGGTCTTGTCGTAATGCTGTGCGCAGAGCGTCAGGGAAGCTGGCGGTGTTAGGCCCAATTTCTCGTTGGTTGACGCATCCTCTTTTGTGTCCGTGGATAAATTCGATTGGGTCTTCGATTGTGAGAATGTGAACCGGCCGTTCTCGATTGATTTTGTCGAGCAGAGAGGCAAGTGTTGTTGATTTGCCGGAGCCCGTTGGGCCGGTAACGAGAACAAGACCGTTGGGCTTATCGCAGAGTTCGATAATTGGTGGAGGAAGTTTAAGTCTATCGAGTGGGACGACTTCAAATGGGATGGCGCGAAAGACGACGCCGATTCCGTTTCGCTGGTCGAACACGTTGACGCGGAAGCGGGAGAGTCCCTGGATACCGAAGGAGAGGTCGAGCTCATGTCTGTCTTCGAAAACAGAGATCTGTTTTTCGCTCATTACACTGTAGGCGTAAGGTTTTGTTTCCGCGGCGGTAAGTATCGGGTAATCAGGAAGTGGCTCAAGGTCGCCGTTGATGCGCATCCTTGGCTGGGTGTTCGTTGTGATATGAAGATCGGAGCCGTTGAGTTTTATCAACTTCTCAAGAAGCTCGGTAAGCTTTGGCGCGGGTTCGCGGTAGTCGGCTTCGGATATTGTCTGGTTGCTTGATTGCATGAGTGATTGTTTTCGTCCTTGTCGCTGAATGTGTTTTAGCAGGCAATCGCGTGTTGCTCTTTAACAGACTCTGAGGGGCACTTGCTTCGAAGTGCTTCCCATTCGTCAGGGTCGATGCGAGCGAAGGCTTCGACGACCTGGGGATCGAATTGAGTTCCGCTGAATTTAAGAAGTTCTTCAAGTGCGTCCTGATACGGCCGGCCACGGCGATAGACTCGATCGGAGGTAATAGCGTCGAAGGTGTCCGCTACGGAGAAGACGCGCGCGCTGAGAGATATCTCTTCCTGTTGGAGTCCAAGCGGGTATCCGCCTCCGTCCCACCGTTCGTGGTGTTGTCCCACAACCAGGGCTGAGGCCTCGGGGAGTCCCATGTTTCGGACCATCTCTTGGCCTTTGGCTGGATGGACGCGCATCTTCTGCCATTCTTTTGGTGTTAACCTCGCGGGCTTTTTGAGGACATGATCGGGTACGGCGATTTTGCCTATGTCGTGGAGGCGGGCGCCGAGCTCGAGGCAGATTAGGTCGTGCTTGGAGAGGCCCATTTCCTGTCCAAGGCGGACGCTGTAAGCAACGACGCGCTCGGCGTGGCCTTCGGTCTCTTTGTCACGCGCGTCGAGGGAGAGTGCAAAAGCGCGTGCGGCGGTTTGCCAGCTGGCGGTTTCGGTTTCGGCGCGTGTGCGCTCGTTCGTGGTTGTTTTTCTTGCGAGGGTACGTGTGACGCAGTTTAGTAGTTCGTCGTAATCGAAGGGCTTGATTAAATAGTCGGCCGAGCCCGCGCGGAGCGCTTGGACCGGGGTTTCTACTTCAGAGGTTCCGCTCATGATTATGACTGGTAAATCTGGTAGGAGTTCAACTGCCTCTTTCATGAGATCGATGCCGTTCATGCCGCTCATCAGCACGTCGCTGATCATCAGGTCGAATATGTAATTCGGGTCTCGCAGTGTGACCAATGCTTGTTTGGCCGAGCGTGCTGTGAGGCAGCGGTAGCCGGCGGGGGTAAGAGCATCGATTGCTACGCTAAGTATGGAGGGGTCGTCGTCTACGACGAGTACGAAGTGTGGCTTTTCAAAAGCAGGAGTTGAAGTCGCCAGGTTTTGTGGCTCGAAGTTGTTTTGCGCGGAGTTTGTTGTCGTCATGGCACGGACCTTTTTAGAGTTTCGGAGGTTTGCGTTGACCGAATGTTTGAGGTGCAATTCGTTTTGAAACGCCTCCTTACTGGCGTTGGACTACGTCTGTTCGTCTTAGGGCAAGGGGTTCTATTGGATCGGTTGCGGCTTTGTTGGCTTCTGCAGGAAGAATGACTAGAGTGATGCAACGTAGTCCTTTTGATCCGTCGAGAGTTGCGACCCGCCAGGCTCTGTAATAGACAATTGATGAGCCGGTGGGAGCTGGTTGATTCCAGCCCAGGGTTATGTAATTCGATCCAGTGCCGCCTGACTGGGGAGATTTGGCGAGCTGATCGCAGTTGGCTTGGGCCAGACAAATGTTGTTATCGAGAGAGATTTGTTCGCCATCGGCGATTGAGTCATTAGCGCCCTTGCCTGAGAATGGATTGCCGTCTGGAAGTGCGGAGAGGTTATAGGCCGCGAGTGTATTCATGGTAGCGTTGGCCTGAACGTCAGCGCGGCGGGCACGCTCAACGAGTGAAAGATGCTCGACGTGGACGCGAAAGAGCTGCGCGCCGGCAAGCAGTACGATAGTGAGCACGAGAAGCCCAATGATCGCTTCGACAAGGCTAACGCCGCGCTCGTTGTGTCGAGTTCGCGGTATAGTGGCAGTATCTGGAAGTAGTTTCTTCACGCTCATTTTCCTTTAGCATGCTGACAAGTGCGTGTGCTCAAATAGGATTTCGTAACTGAAAATCAATTCCTTCGACTTCTCCTTCTTCCTTCAATCAAAAAAATCATTTCTTGTTTGCCAAGTCGCCGACGAGCGAAAAGAGTGGCCAGTACGCAGCGACCACGATGAGTCCTATGACCAGGCCCGCGACAACGAGTGTCAGCGGCTCTACTGTTTTCGCTAGCTTGGCTGTTGAGTCTTGTACGCGACGGTCCAGGAGACGAGCGTAGTTGCCGAGCTGGGTGGCTAAGCGTCCCGTCTGCTCTCCGGTCGCGACTGCGGCTGGAAACTCATCGCCGAAGAGACGTGCGTATGGAGCTACGGCGGTTTGAAGGTCAAGCGCTCCGCTGCGAAAAGATTCGCGTACGGCGTCGAGTGTTTCGCGATAGACCACGTTGAGGGAGGCGGCGGAAGCTTCTTTGAGGAATTCTGCTGGGGTAACTACCGGCGCCAGAATGCTCATTAGATCGATGACGTGCGCGGCATTGAATTCTCGGATGAGGTTGCCTATGAGTGGCCAGTTAAGGCTCTTACGTTGAAACCAGTCTTTGCCGGCATCTGTGCGTAGCCAGCGGACGAGCATCACTATTCCGAATGTAGTTGCGGCCATAGCAGCGATGCCGTACCAGCTCACGAGAAAGCCGCTAAAGGACAAAAGGCCGCGGGTTAGCCAGGGGAGTTTCGCCCCTGTGCTGGGGTCGAGCAGGGCCGTGTACATTTCCTCCATCTTGGGAAGAATGAAATAGCAAAGGATAAAAACGATTACAGCGGCAAGGGAAAGCACCACAGCCGGGTAGATGAGCGCGCCTTTTACTTTGGCCATGTTCTCGGCAGTGAGCAGTTGACGTTCGCCGTACTTGGAAAGCATGTCGGATGGATCGCCCTTGGTAGTGCCGACGCGAATGATGTGGCGGAAAGCATCAGGGAAGACGTCGGGGCGAACGTTGAATGCCTGATCGAGATTGACGGATTCCTTCTTTACTTCGTTCCAGACGTCGAGCAGTGCTTCGCGTAGTAGCGGGTTGTTGCTCGAGCGGGCGATATCCTGAATCGCTTTAGGTATTGGATCGGAAGCTCTGGTACGTTCGGCTAATTGAATGGCGAAGGTGCCAAGTTCTTCGCGAGTGAGGCGTTTCTTGCGGCGTCGTAGCCCCCCTCTTCGCGGAGCGATTGTTTGTACTTCAATCTTCGCGCGAGTAAGAACGGCTTCTGCCTGCTCCTCAGTGGCGGCATAGATGTACTGCTTTGTTGGTTCACCTCCCAGGATATCGGTGCCCTGGTACTTGAAACAGGTTTGTTCGGCGTCGAGCGTGTGCGCTGAATCGGTTTGAATATTTTGGGCTAAGGCGGACATGGGTCTGGTTTCCTTGTGTTTTGTTTCCGTTACTGATCGCTTGGTGTACAGGCTGCTTTGGTCCATGGGCCAGTGCCAGCGCAGCGGCGCAGCGTCTGGTCCTCCGAGATATAAAAACTGTAGGTTGCCGGGTTGCCGGTGGCGGGAATAACTTTGGCGCCGAAGGCCGTTGTCGAGGCAGTGCCTTCATCCGAGAAAGTCCAGCCGGTTACGGTAGTGTCATTCGCGGTAAGAAGGGGCGAACCGCCGGCGGTGGCTGATTGCAATTCGGAGATGGAACCGTAACGACGCTTGCCGAGGAGGGTTTTGAAAGCTGTTTGTTGCTGGCCGATGGCGGCGAGCTTTTGCTTGGCGGTAGATTCATAGCCGGCGCGACGAGAAGCAATAAGACTGGGGATCGCGATGGCTGCGACGACTGCGAGTATGACAACGACAATCATCAGCTCGATCATCGAGAAGCCGGCAGCAGAAGCATGTTGTGAAGTATCAGTTTGTGTTGTTGTTGGCCTGGGAGCAGCTGTGTATTCGACATCTATGAAGTCTCCGATTACAGCTTCGGGTTCATCCGGCACGTTATCGTCGGCTTGTTGGCCCTGCGGATAGGTATGGTCGGCTGCGGTTTGTGCCGTGTCTTGATCGTAGGAGGTTTGCCACGCGTGAGTTTCAGCCTCTGGAGCGGCCTGGTGCGTTGACATCAAAAGATGCTGGATGTGGTCGTAGGAGATGAGGCCGCGACAAAGTTTACGAGCTGCGGCTTCGGCGAGGGTCATCATGCCGTGGTTGCGGACGGCGTAATCGACTATTTCTTCGCCGTCGGCGTTCTTGCGAAGCATTCGGCTGATGTCTGGGGAGATATGGAGAAGTTCCGCAATACAGGTGCGTCCTTTTACGCCGAGATTGTGGCAAGCGGGACAGCCTTCTGCGTGGAAGAAGGGTGTCATGCCCTGAGCTTTGGTAATAGCTGCTTTAAGGTCCGGGCGATTTGGAAAAACGATCTGTATGAGACGCTCGGCGATTTCACGGCCACGGGGATCTGGTTTTCGGCAGTGCGGGCAAAGGAGTGGCACCAGCTCCTGCGAGGCGACGAGCCGTATCAGATCCCCTTGTTTGTCCCGACCGATCTTTAGAAAGTCCAAACGTGAAAAGGTCTGAGCGACGTTATTGGTATGCAGGGTCGTTAGCGTGAGGTGACCCGTGGCGGCGCCTTGGAAAACTATCTGCGCTTCTTCGGCGTCGCGAAACTCACCGGGGCTGAAAATATCGGGGTCCATACGCATGGCGTCTTTTAATGCTTCTCCCCATGAGTCGTCGCCGTAGACGGGCAGTTGCATGCGATCGTCATTAGGGAACTCGATGGGGTTGCCGATCTGGATGATGTTTTTGTGGCACTGATGCAGCTGGTCAAGCTTGCGAATCATCGCTTCGAGCGTATTCGATTTGCCTGAGCCGGTGGCGCCGGTCACGAGGATCACGCCGTGCCGGTAGTCGAGCGCGCGGTGGAGTTCTTCCTCCTGGCTTGGTTCCAGTCCGATTTGGCCGAAGTTGCGGAAGACGGCGCGGTTTATTCGAATGACGATCGCTCGGCCGTAGTAGCTGCGCTTCCCGTGGAAGCGAAGCGTCATTCTTTCTTTCTGGCCGGTGGCTGTTCTTACAGTGATGTTGATTTCTGCGCCTTTGCCTCGTTGCATGAGTTCGTAACCGTTAACGCCGGCCATGTCTGAGAAGGCGTTGGCGAGATTTTCCATGCGCGCCGAAGGGATGTCGCGAATCATGGTGTAGACGATTCCGTCGGTGCGCATGCGGACCTTGCCGGTTCCGGCTCCGGGGATCACGTGAATGTCGCTTGCTCTGAGTTTGATAGCTTCGAGGATGATTTTTTCGGCGCTAGCGCGTAGACCCGTACCTAGTCCGATTTCGATCTCGGGTTCGGCTAGCTCTTGTTGCTCGGTAGCTGCGGCTGCTGCTGAGTCCAGTGTTGTCCAGTCAATGGTTTGCCTGGTCGAGTCGCTCTTTTGCAGATCTGCGAACTCTTCGTGCGATTTGATGACTGCATCATCCCGCTCTTCATAAGCGGTCTGTTGCAGCATCGCCAGGCGTGGTGGTGCGACAAACCGGGGCATCAATTTGTGAGACTGTATTTTGAGTGCGCGAACTATGTTGCGTACGTTGACGGCATTCAAGGGGTCAGACATGCCGACGACGAAGGTTCCTTCGGGACTCCACTCAAGTAGTACCGCTTGGTTTTCGATAGAGATATACCGCGGCAGTTTCTTGGCCAGGGCCTGTAGTACATCGGGTTCGTGAACATCGCGAACTGGGACGAGGGCCTCGAATGCTTTGTCGAGGTCCCCTTCTATTTCCATTGCTCCAGAGTTGGCGAAGGGAGTGTCTGTGTTGTGGTCAACTGTCTGTTGCATGATGCCGAATTCTCCTGGCCGTGGATTTCCTGGCCTGATTAACCTTGTTACTAGGGCTTCTTGTTGGGCGTGGGCCGTTGCGCGTGGGGTGGAGGCGGCGGCGTTGTGATGGCGTCTACAGGTGCCTGGAAGTTAGGCATTGGAGAATCCTGGGGAATGACTTCTACGGTGATAGCGAAGTAGAGCCGGTCGCGGTTTTCCTGGTCGGTTTTCTTTTTGAAGAGATTGCCAAACAAGGGAATGCCGCTCAGGCCGGGAACTTTGCTTTGGGATTTGGCTACCTGGTCGGCGGCGAGGCCGCCGATGACTACTGTTTCGCCGTTTCTGAGTCGCAGTACGGTTTGGAGACTTTGGCGATTGACGCCCGGCACGCCGTTGAACGTTCCCAGCGAAGTGTCGACGCTATTGTTTTCGAGCTGGATGTTGAGGGTGACGTAGTTGGGGTTGCCCTGTTCATCTTCGGCAACCTGGGGAGTGATGCGGGCTATACGGGACGCTTCGATGAATTGTACTTGTCCGGATTGGAAAGGGGCGCCGCCTGCTATCGTGGTGGTAACGACTGGGATTTGAGTGCCGGCAACAAGATCAAATGTATCGCCATCCGACACGATTCCGAATGGTCGAGACTGAATGTTGACGACGCCCTTCTGTTGAGCCAGCGTTAATTGATAGGCAAATTGTGCGGTGCCGAAAAGGCTGGTAACGCCGAAGGTGGCGAGTGGATTTGCGGCGCCGAGGCCGTTGGTTGGCGCTCGCATTCCGCTAGCAAGTCCGGGAATCCCGCCGGGATTAATTCCGGAGGCTGGCTGTCCGCTGGCGCTACCTGTACCCGAGCCTGTACCGCCGGTCCCGCTAGTGGTCGTGGCTGTGCTTGGTAAGGTGGTCCCGCCGCCGAGGTTGGTTCCCTGAGTGTTACCGACGACGATTGAGAGTTGAGAGCCGATGTCGCGTAATCGGTTTTCGTTTGCGGTATAGACTAGCGCGGAGATCTTGACCTGATAGCCTGGGCGGTCGACGCGCGAGATAAGATCGCGAATTTCTTCCATCTGTTCGTGGGTGGCGGCGACGAGGAGTTGATTGCGGCCGGGTACGCGGCGGGCTTCACCGCGAGGGTCTCCGCCGGCTTTGAGAATGTCGCGAATGGCATCTTCAAGTGATTGAATGGTGGCGCCATTGCTTGCCTGTGTTTGACCGGCGAGGTTTGCTCTGCCGCCGGCTGTTTGCTGGAGATAGCGAAGTCTGAAAACTTCGCGAACGATCGGAGCACTGCGGCGACGAAGGTCTCCCATTGAAGCGATCTTGGATCGCTTGGCGATCTGTACGATGCCGACGTCGAGACAGACCATGTCGAGGTCATTCAAATCGAGCAGAGTGCGCAGGATGGAAGTCCAGGGTGCATTGTTGATAGTGAGACGGACGGGAGTTTCCTGAACGTCGTAGTCAAGAACGATATTTGCGCCGTAGGCCTCGTTAAGGCGGTTAACCAGGTTTAAGAGAGAAAGTGGTCGGTTGGATTCGTTAGTAATGGTGATGCTCTCGCCCCGATAAGAGGAGTCGCAAAGAGTGTTGCGCTGCGGCGCCGTGGCTGGCGTTGCCGCTGGTACTGCCTTGGTTGGCGAAGGCTGTGAAACTGCGGTTGCGATCTGATCCTTTTGCGGCGTTTGGGTTTCAAAAGCTGCGGTGGCGCTTTGAGAAGACGAGCTTTCGCTTCCGATCTCTGGCTTGTTATCAGTTTGTTCGGTAGCGGCAACAACAGATGGTTCGGTCAGTGGAGTGGATGTTACTGCTACTGGTTCGAGATTAAACGAGCCGCGATCGTCCAGGTTGAAGGTGTTGTTTTGCGCGAGGGACGAGATAGCACTGTTCATGATGCCTGCGTGGTAATTGCTGTAGACAGCGTGCGCGTAGTTAAGTTTATTGCCGCGCAGTGTTCCTGTGGAGAAGGAGTTTGTTTCGGGTTGCGCTTCTACGGGAGTCGCAAGTTTAGTTGGCTGAGCAGAGAGCTGGATTGGAACAGTTGTTGATGTCGCGCGATAGCGGTCGCGCACGGCGACCTGGAGATCGGAGTAGTCCTCACGCGTTCCTCTTGTCCGCATTGAAGTGGTGGGACGGATCGCGGCGATCGGTGCGTTGCTTGGGGTAGACGATTCACGCTCAGGTTGCGCGAGCGGACTATTTTGAGAGACGGGTTTGTATTGCTGCGGCCGTATTTGCGGTTTCGCCTGCTCGCCTCTGCCGGCTGGGGGCGGGGCTGCCGGAGAAGTGTTGGTGAAGTCTTCCTGGCGGTCCCATTGGAGCATTTTTGTCTGGCCCGCAGATGTGCGGAAGACGACTCCGCCCGTATTGATATCAGGGTCTATTGAGACGAGAACACCGTCGTAAAACTTTGCTCCGATGTTCGCAGGGATCTGACGTTTTTCGGCGTCGATATAAAGCCACGCGCCTTGTGAGCCCTTCATATTGACGCGTCCAGTGGGGCTGACTTCCGAGATTAAATATGCGGTGGTGATTGAGGGCGGAACCAGTCCGCCAGCGTTAGCGGCTCGTACTGATTGCTGCCACTGTGTAAGGCGCGAAAGCTTTTCCGGCACAGGCGGTGTGAGTTGTAGCGCGGCTGTCGTTGAGGCCATTGAGGCAGGGGAGAGGCGCGCCGTGCTTGGCTGGGCTGTCTGATCGATTCCTGCGCGATCAACTAGTGGATCGGAAAAGGCGGCAGTGATCGGAGCAAGCTGCGGATAGAGTGCAGCGGCGAGTTTATCTTCGGTGTCTTTGGGTAGCTGCGGTATCGCAGCGACTGCGTCGGCACGGGCTTGTATGAGTGCGGCCTGTGTAGGCTGCGCGTCAAGACTGCGGCCGAGGGCGCGGCGTCCGCCGAAAGTGATAAGGGCGGTGATAGCGAAGATAGCGAGCAAGGCGAGAAGTGCCTTAAGTCGGTTCGCGGCGCTTGAGCGCGGGGTTTGGTTGGTACGGTTCATGATTGTCAGTTTCCTTCGTAGTCGTCTTTTTGCCTGGGGCTTATTTGGGCGCGAGTTGCGCCGTTTGGTTTTGGAATTCTTCGCGCAGTTCCGCAGGGATTGGCGGTAGTATTCCGGAGGTTGGCGCGTCGTATGTGACCAGGGTGAGATTCATGTTTTCCTGGTGGTTCAGTGAGGTGATTGAAAAATCGCGAACGTAAATAATTCTTGGATACTTGGCGACCGCGCTGAGGAAGCGAGCGACGTTGGCATGAGTGCCTTGTATCTGGGCCGGCATCACGCGCTCGTTGAGACTGATTTGCGGCTGGGCCGGTTGCGCGTTGGTGGTTGCTGTCGTTGCCGCCGGGGCACTCGTTTGGCCGGATGGGGATGTGGATTTTGCGCCGGGCTTGGATGCGTCGAACATAGTGACGCGGACTTGGTTAGCGCGGGCCATCTGCTGAATAGCGTCGAGCACGTTTGAGACTTCCGTTTCGCTTGGCAATAGTTCGCGCGCGGTGGTGTAGTTACTAATAAGGCGACGGAATTGATCGAGGAACTGCGGTTTTGTTTCCTGGACCATGCGAGCGATGGCGTTTTGTTTGCGTTTGTTCGCAAGCGTTTCTCTGAGAGCGCCGTTCGCGGCTGCCTGCGGCGTGGTGTACTGGTAGTAGATGAGGGCGCCGAGTGCGAGCGAGAGCAGGCTGGCGAAAATCAAAAGCTTCGTAGTGCCTGCTTGGAGCGCCCGGTCCCTGAGCTTCGTGGCGAGCTTGTTAACGCTCGACTTGTTCTTTTTTCGTCGAGCGTTTTTTTGTTGGAGTGTTGTCATTACTTTGTTCCCTGTGACTGCGGTGGTACGGGCAAGTTAGGTATTGGGCCGGCCGGCATTGCGGAAGCGGCCGGTACTGGTTTGGGTCCTACTTGTGGACTCTTCGTTAAGGACGGTTGTGGCAGTGAGCCCATCTGCTGCGGTTGGGCCGGTGCTGCCACTGCTTTGCCTGGGGTGGCGAGCGGTGCATAAGCGGAGAGAATCGTAAATTCAATCACGCTTGAGCGCGGCAGCTGGTTTTGTTGTTGGGGGGCGGAATTCGGCGAGTTTCCCTCGACGTTGTTGCGAGTGAGTATCCCGGTGAAGAGTCCGTTGCTGAACTCCAGTGATTTGGCAAAGGAAGTGATGGCCTGTTCATTTTTGGTTTTGCCCGTGATCTCAACGTTTGCGCCCCTGACGTTGATTTCCGAGATTGACCAGGTTGAGTCAACTGGCCAGCGCTGATTGAGATCGCTGAGTAATTGGTGTGCAGCTGGTTGTCGTTGTCTAAGCGTGATCAAGTTGTCGAGCAGAGAGTGGAAAGCGGCGAAGTTAGCTTTCGATGACTCATAGTCGGAGTTAGCCTGGGCCAACTTCTGGCCGGTTAGTGTTTCCTCATTGATTCGGGACTTCAGTCGGACGCTTTCGATGCCGTTATCGATCCAGGCTGCCAAGGCAAAGGCGAAGACGGCGACGATGGGGATAAGGATCGCCAGTACAGCCGCGCGGGCTTTGTTGGAGTTGGCAGTCCTGTCCTTTAGCTTGCGTTCGCGTTCGATCTCATCGAGACGCATCTGCGGAGTGACTGCGAGGTTGCAGGCGGGGATTGTTTCGTGATCGAGCAGCGAGCCAATAGCAAAGGCTGTAGGTTGATCCAAAGATTGATCAGGGCGCGTCGCGTCGCCGATGTTAATGGAGACGGGTTCTACCCGCATTCCGTCCAGTTCCGGGGATTCGTTCAGTAAGGCAAGCATCGAGTCAGCGTAGCCGTCTGCTGCCGAAAGAACGGCGTTGGTGACCTCGGGAAGTTTGAGTTTAGCGAGGCTTGCTGGGGCAACGAATTTTGTGAACACGTCGCGGGCGTGCTGGCATTTGATTTCAATGCCGGCGCCGGGTTCAAACAGCTCTTCGGTTTCGTATACGAGGCCGGTTTGTTCAGACCAGAGTCCGATTGCGTAGTCGTCATTAGTGATAACGAGCACGGCGGCTGTCCCGGTTAGTTGTGTATCGCCTTGGCTGGCTCGCCAGAGGCGGGTAATTGCGCGGGTTCTGGTTTCGGCGCGCAGAGTCTTTTCCTGTGGTCGAGTGTGCTCGGGCTGTTGTTGGTCGAGCCATTGCTCGGTTCGCCTGACGATCTCTGTGACAGCGAGTGCTTCAACCTGGGTGACAACGATCCGAGCGTCAGGGGTGCGGGTGAAAGCGAGCACGTGCGACTGGTCGCCCTGGGTTCTTTCTATGATTGTTCTGAGGATATCTTCTTCTGCAGCGTCCGGGCTGATCGGAAGAGAAAGCGCGTCCGTGTGGGCGTTTCCCTTTGTGAGGGTGGTTCGCAGATCAGTACTCTCCAGATTGACGGAGCGGCGCTCGCCGATGATGGCGCGATAGATGTCGAATCCGCCATCGGCTGCATATTCGGCAATAACGATCTGTCCGTTTCTGTGGTCAAAAGCGAGACCGCAGGGAGACTGGGGTTGTGCCGATTGATTACGTTTGAACATGAAAGCTCCTGTTTTCCTACTTCAGTTGAGTTGGTTCGAGGCAAGGTTGAGTGCGCGGGGCCTGGACCTGAATTCGATAGTGCCGCGCGTTTCGTCTGAAGTAGTTACGTTTGTTTCTATGCCTTCGGCGGCGATGGTTATGTCTACCTGAAATATTATCGCGGTAGAGTTGAATTCGACGTAGCGATTAAAGTTTGCGCGTCGGAGATTAAAAGCGAGGGTGGAGGCGCGGTCCCCTTCCATTCGGACTAAGCGGGAATCACTGCTCATGGCATAGGAGACCGGCGGTTGAAGCTTTGTCAGTGTGGAGCCGGCGGCGAAGCTGTGTGCGTGATCGGCATCGCTGGACCAAAGCCGAGCCCAAGCGGGATTCTCTTTACGGACTCGCTCGATCGAGAGAGTTACTTTGTCAGCGGCCGAGTTGACGGATGAGATCATGCAAAGGGATGAGGCCGCTCCGCCAGGGCTGGAGGGATCGAGGCTTCCCCAGTCGATGATGAGCACATAGTCTCCTTTGTTAAAGGAGCCGCGCTGCGGAGCGCGCGCGACGATGTCAGTCGAGCTTTGGTTAAAATCTGCGACGGTGGTGACGGCATCGGTTGAGTGGTCGCCGGACACGACTGTGACTCCGGAGCCGCCGCCAGTTGTTGTGATAGGCGCGGTAAGTTGTGTGTTGATGTCGTAAGGCAGTGGAGGAAACTCGGTGGCGTTGCCGGAAAGAGCGATTAGTGGCGCGCCGGTGATCTTAACGTTTGTAAATGATTGGCTCTGGCTGTAGATGTTAAGCGCAAAGGCAATCGGGTAAGCCAGCACTGGCGCATTGCTGGTCCATAGTGGCGCTGGCACGCTATTGCGCACTCTGTAAAGCTTGGCAACGCGCTGCGAAGGTCCGTTTTCTATCTTGAAGGTGTAGGAGTCGCCGGAGAGATGTGGGGAGACGGTCTCGTTTGGTGGATGACAACAGGTGGCGGCGACTTCCACGCCATTGACGTAAACGCCCATCCATACACCGATGTCGGGGTTGCCGAATCCGATAACGATGGCGAAGCTGTCGCCGTTGGGTCCGTTGATGTACGCGCTTCCTCCGTTGGCTGGAGGCGTAAAGCTAAAGGAACCGAGTCCGCTCGCGAGCGCGTGAGTGACGTTTGCCGGATTGTCCCATCCGGTGGCGCCTGTTTTAGTGATAGTGCCGTTGGACCACGTGTAGAAATCAAACGACATGGGTGTAGCGAATATTGTTCCTGCCAGAGGTGGCGAAGGGCGAGTTAGATTATGTCCGGCGCCGTCGAGATCGGCGCGAAGTAGAGTTTCTGAGGTGCCCCTGGCTTCCTCCATCGTACTGACTTCTGTGAAGGCGCCGACAGTTCTTGCGAACTTCGTCATGAGGCCAACAGCAGCGATTACAGCGATCACGGTTATCGCCATCGAGATAAGCAACTCAAGTAGGCTAAAGCCGGTTTGAGTCCTGCCCAGGGAGCGGGGATTTCGCTTCGTGGCCGCGTTGTTTGTTTTGTGGTATCGCATTTTGTTTTCGAGTTCCAGAGATCCCGAAAGGGGTCAGAATGTTTTCACGCTGACGTTGGTTGAGCCGCAGGGCGACGAGAAGTTAA
>DIYZ01000272.1:25498-30116 GCA_002427845.1 Chloracidobacterium sp. UBA6041
ACCTGCTGCGTTAATGGTGAAACACTGATGTGCGCGCCGCTGTTGCCTTTGGCGGTGATAGTTCCAGTACCGCTGAAGGACCATAAAGTCACGGTCACACTTCCGGAGCCGTTCTTAGGAATCAAAAGCGGGCTAGGGCTAGCTCCTATAGAGCATGGTCCGGGAGTAGGTGTCGGGGTTGGAGTCGGGACCGGCGTCGGTGTTGGCGTTGCGGTAACGCTTCTATTAGAAAAGCCGTTCCAGGTGCCAGTCTTTTCGTCATATTGCCAAAGTTCGACTAAGCCCGATGGGTGTACAGCAACCGCGCGGGCGGCGCTGCCATTCGTCAAGTAAATAGCTGGAAAAGGACTCTCAACGTCGGGGTTCGTGTTGGACGTGGCTGACGGAAGCGACGAAGGATCGAGTTTGCCGTCTGCGGTAAAGCTGAGCGTGGTCGTCGGTGTCCCGAGTGGAATCAAGGGAATAGGGGAGAGTTGCGAAGCGGAAGCAGCAATGCGCCATCCTGAGGGAACGTGAAGTGGCGTTCCCTGATAGACGAAATTCCATTGACCCGTTCCGCCCAGAGAAGGGGGCGCGCCGAAAGATGTTCTCTCTCCTCCCTCGACGCCTTCGACAACGAGCGGAGCAGTAGTCGAGAGGTTGGAGAAGTCAATACTAATAGGTGGCTGCCGGAAATCTTCGAGCAGCGTTGGTTCAATGAGCGCGTTGATTCTTACGGCAGAGGCGCGGCGCTCACGGATTCGAGCGGCCACGTCTGCCATAAAGCGGCCGGCCTGGTCGCGGTTGGCGAATGAGGCTAGGGAAAGGGCTGCGACGACACTAACAATGGCGCAGACGATCACCAGTTCGAGCAGGGAAAAGCCCGCCGCCGCCGCGCTACGCGAATTAAGAGTTGTTGAAGTAGTCATTGGCCGTTTCATTTTTATGGACACCTTTAATGCCGTTCTGGTCCGGAGTCGGACGCAGGTACACCAGTCCTGTTAGTTGAAAGCCAGGTTCCGTCTTTGGCACACCGTTCAGCAGTTTCCCCTGAGGGTGCCTTGCTTGTTAGAAGTTCACTCAGTTGCGGGCAAGAAGGATTGCGTGAGCGAAGGTGAACTCGATATTTCTTTTCCTCGCGAAGCCGGTTTGGCGTCAGTCCCGTTGGTCGTGGGCCATCGGCTTCGTTGGTGGAGCGACAGTGCATATGGTGTGCCGCATTATTTAGCTGAGGATGAACGTTGTTTTGGCTGTGTGTGAAGGTGGGGTAGGGTGAAAAAACCTCAATGCTTAGAAAAGCGAGCAGCAAGAGTAGGTGTTAAAAACATCTATGGTTTTGAATTCCTAGTGGAGTTTGTCGAGATTTAGGGGGATCGTAACGATGGCTTTCTATTTGCAAAGAGTCGTGAGCGAGCTGGAGGAAAGGACTTCAGCGTTTGGCTTACATACCTATGCTCTTGCCGATGTCAGCAAACAACAATCTGGGTGTTCGCGTTTGGAGACACTTGTTGTTCGTCGCTTGTTGCCTCTGCGTGGGGGCAGGTGAAGTTGCTGCTCAGGGCGTGCGCATAAGTAACGCGGATGTGAGTCTGGCAGACTTAGCTGTAGTAAGCCACGCTGTGAAAGAGGAATCAGTTAAGATGCAGGGGCCTTTAAGACCTCGAGCCGGTCGTCACCCGCTGGTTAAGCTGACCAGTTATAAAAGGACTCCTGATCAACTAATGTTGGAAGAGGCCGTTTATAAGGAGGCGGCACGGTATGGTATTGATCCAGACTTGGTTCTTGCTTTGGTGTGGCAGGAATCCGGTGGACGATTGAATGCGGTATCGTCTAAGAATGCGCGGGGACCATTGCAGCTGATGCCAGAGACCGCAGCGAGATTTGGGGTGCGGAATCCCCACGACGCAAGAGAAGCAGTTCGGGGCGGCGTGGCCTACCTGGTTTGGTTGTTGGATAAATTTGGCGGCAATGTGTCGCTGGCGCTGGCGGGCTACAACGCAGGCCCGGGTTCGGTCGACGCCTACTTGCAAGGTAAGACTATTGTCTTGAGGGACGGAAAAGTGATTAACCGCCGGGGAATACGAACCGGAGGCATCCCGCCTTATGATGAGACACAAAATTATGTGCGTCGGATTGCGGCGCGTTATCGGATGATGCGTGCCGCGCGGGCTGGGCGTTAGAGATTTGAAGGAATCGTAGAGGGCTATTGGAGTATTGGAGATATGTCTATGTCGACTACTGCTGTGGGTACGGCTTCGGTGAAAGATAGTGGGCTCGGTTCCGGGGATTATCCGGCGGGTGTGCCCGTTTTGGTGGTCGACGATGAGGCCGATGTGCGGAGTGTGATCTCTAAATGCCTACGCAAGTTTAAGGTTGGGGTCGTAGAGGCGGAGAGCTTGGCGCAGGCGCGGGAGATGTTTGATGCTGGCGAGCAATTTTCCATGGTCTTTTTGGATAGGTGCTTGCCGGACGGCGATGGTGTCGAATTTTCAAGGGAGGTCTTGGATCGGCAGCCTGGGTTGGCCGTCGTCATCATCACGGGACAAGGAAGTACGGACAACGCGAATGTTGCGATTGCTGGGGGTGCTTTTGGCTATATCCCTAAGCCTTGTTTTATCGGAGACATCCGCGAGGCTTTCCTGAGAAAATATCCGACGTTGTCGGATACGTTTCATGATGGATCTGCGATTGGTCCTGCGATCGATGGTTCGAGTGATGATGAGGAGGAGGAAAGCGGAGTTAAGTTGATTGGGAATAGCAGCGTGATGATCCGCGTGGCGCTTGAAATAGGTGAGATTGCGAAGATGACGAGGCCAGTTTTCATAACGGGAAAATCAGGCACAGGCAAAGAAGTAGTCGCCCAGAAGATCCACGAAATGAGTTCCAGGGCGGGCCGGAAGTTCGTTGCTGTGAATTGCGGGGCGATGCCTCAGGAGTTGATAGAAAGCCAGCTTTTTGGCCATACGAGGGGAGCTTTTACCGGCGCAATAACGGATCGTAAGGGCGTCTTTGAAGAGGCTGATGGCGGGACTATTTTCCTGGATGAGATCACGGAAACGACGGCGGCATTTCAGGTCAAGCTGTTGCGGGTCCTGCAGGAGCATCGCGTTACGCGGGTGGGCTCGAATCAAGAGATCAAGTTGGATGTGCGGGTGATTGCGTCAAGTAATCGTAACGTAGTGGACGAGGTTGCGGCCGGACGTTTCCGTGAGGATCTCTATTTTCGTTTGAAAGGTTCGGAGATTTTCCTACCGCCGTTAAAGGACCGGCGAGAGGATGTAATGCCTTTGGCCTTGCATTTCGCGGGAATCACTGCGAGAAAGACTGGGAGGAAAGTTGCGTTTTCGACTGCGGTGATGGCGGCGCTAAACGCCTATGACTGGCCGGGCAATGTGCGCGAGCTGGAATCAGTAATTGACTCGGCGGTACAGCGATGTAATGGGATCGTGCTGCTTAGCGACCTACCGCGGGATCTGAGGGCAATAGTCGGTGATTTGAATGAGAATGAAATGCCGGTTGTGGGTGCCTTGGTTGGCAACACAGAAGAGATGCAGACGCTGGAGGAGGTCGAGGATGCGCACATGCAGCGCGTTTTGCGGCACTGTAATGGAAATAAGACACAGGCGGCTAAGACATTAGGCTTAGATCGTAGTGCGTTTGGGAAAAAGTGTCGAGAGAAGGGCTGGGGGTGAAAACAGGCGAATAGTATATAAAAAGTCGCTTCGTCTGCCGCCGGGCTCGCTGGATTTTGGACAGCGTGGCCGGCTTTTTGTTTGGGGAAAGCGAGCCTAACAAGTGTTGTAATTAACACGACATGCTTGCGGATTAGAAGCGAGGGTAAGGCGCGGATTCTCAATAAGTTAGGGCGATAATACGTGAGCTGGCGGGCTTTCTAAGGCGTTTTTGGAGGGAAGTGCGGGCTAGATGGTGGGTTTTGAGAGTATTCGCTCGATGGTTGCGAGTAGAATATTCGGCGCAAATGGCTTTTGCAGGAAGTCAAAGCCGTCTTTGGTTTTTCTGGAGTTACCCTCCAGTTCGATTCGATAGCCGCTGGTGAGGAGTACGCGGGCGGTTGGATGCTCCTGCCTTATTGCATTACATAGCGTGCGCCCGTCCATGCCTGGCAGACCAAGGTCTGAAATGAGCAGTGCCGGCTGGTTTCCTTCCTTTGTGAGCTTCCGATAAAGCTCCAGCGCGACATTTCCATCGCTTGTAATTATAGTCTCGTAGCCGGCTCTGTGGACGTAGCGTTGAATGAAGCGCTGGACGTCGGTGTCGTCTTCTGCGACAAGGATTAAAGAACCATTGGGTAGTGCAGGTTCGGGGCTTAAAGCATTTTGAGTTGGCTGACGGAGAAGATGCAGGACAAGGACTTCATCGTCGTCTTCAACTGATGGTGGGGTTATTGGGCCCGGAGGTGTTTGCGGAAAATAAATATCAAAGCGGGTGCCTTTACCGATCCAGCTTTCAACGTCGATGTAGCCTTTGAATTGTTTGAGGATAGAGTAAACGGTAGGCAGACCCAAGCTCGCGAGATCTGGTGTCTTATTGGAGTTGGGAATGTCGAAGATGCGTTTGAGTGTTTCCGGATCCATGCCGGCGCTCGAGTCAGTAATGCTGAGTCGGGTGTAACTTCCTT
>DIYZ01000272.1:30447-35652 GCA_002427845.1 Chloracidobacterium sp. UBA6041
ATGTAGATTTGTGGCAGATCTTCAGAGGGGAGGAATTCGATTTGGATTTTGCGGCCAAGCAGACTTCGGGCCATGGTGATGGTTTCGGTTATCGCTGTATTGAGGTCGAGCGTCCGGCTGCTTGTTGGTTGTTGTCTGGCATATTGTTGAAGGGTGTTGATGAATTGCGCCATTTCTCGTGACTTGCGCACGACGTCTTGTATTTCTGGCAGTCCTTGATCAAGCAATGTAGTCAGAGGCTCAGGGATTGGCGGCTTCAGAAGGGCCGATATCTGTTCTTCGATAAGTTCAGCGTTTCCGATGATGGAAGTCAGCGAATTGCTGAAGTCGTGTGCAATCCTCATTGTCAGTTGGCCGAGAATCTGCTGGTAGATAGTAGCCGTCGTGTGATCTTGCGCTTGGGTGGAGATTTGGGGTGTGACGATAGCGAGTGCTGTAGGTCGTGGCTTGAAGGCTGCGAAATATGGAATGTAATTGAGAGGCAGAAAAGTGGCTGAGTGGGGTACTGCGTGTATTTTGGCTCGCAGAACGAGTAATTCCTTTGTGGGTAGTTTTATGCTGGTGACTTTCTGCTGCGTTTGAGGATTTTCGAGTGAGAGGATGGACTCGATTTGTTGCCCGATTAAATTTGTTTCCTCGAGCGTGGTCATTTTTTGGGCAGCATTGTTTGCAAGAATGATCCGTCGCGATCGGTCGACCAAGAATAAGGCCTCGGAAAAGATATCCGCGGCGTTCTTTAAGATTGCGGCGGTGGCAGTGGGTTCGGGGTTCCGTTTATTGCTTCGGCTGGGCATAAGGTTTTCTTGCTGGTCTAACTTAGGGGCTTATTTTCTTTGGTGGTTTCGAAAAGAGAGGGTGGTTTGTAAGGGTCGGAAAGAGGTCTTAAGGGCCACTCCTCGTGCGGTATCAGGCTGTGGCCGGCTGGAGGATTTCGCTTGATCCCAGGACTTCGCGGACTTTGCGGATGACGTCGTTATTAGTGAAAGGTTTTTCTAAAAACTCAACGCCTTCTAGCAGGACGCCGCCGCGATCAGTGATGGCATCAGTTGGGTGGCCTGAGATGTAAATGATTCGTACGGTGGGCCTGATCTTGTTGATGAGTAGGGCCAGCTTGCGACCGTTCATTTGTGGCATTAAGACGTCAGTGATGACGAGTTGTATGTCCTCTTGGTGTTGCTGGAAAAGCTCCCAGCCGTCGCGTCCGTTAGCGGCTTCCAGTATTTTGCATCCGGAGAAGTGAAGGGCATCGCGTAATACCTGGCGAACGGCATGATCGTCTTCGGCAATAAGGATTGTTTGGGTTCCTTTATGATCGTCCGTGGGTTCCGTACGGCTCTCTGGGAGTATGTCGAGATGTTCTTTAGCGATCGGGAAGTGTATCTTAAAGACAGTGCCCTCTCCTTCTTTACTGTGTAGCCATATGGACCCGCGAGATTGTTTGACGCTGCCGTAGACGGTCGCTAGTCCTAAGCCTGTGCCTTTGCCTTCTTCCTTGGTGGTGAAAAATGGTTCGAAAATGTGCTTCTGAGTTTCAGCGCTCATGCCTGTTCCTGTATCAGTGATTGAGAGCTGGATGTGAGGATGTGTTTTAATTTTGGAATATTGCTGGGGACGTTTTTTGTCGAGATAAACGACAGATGTTTCGATGATTATTTTGCCACCCTGGGGCATGGCGTCTCGAGCATTTACAGCAAGGTTCATGATGATTTGTTCTAATTGGCTTTTGTCGGCTTTTATCTGCGGCAGATCTTCGGCCAGATTGCAGGTGATCGAGATATCCTCGCCTATGAGTCTGGCGATTAACCGTTCGATGTCTATGACAACGGTATTCAGGTTTAGATTAACTGGTTGAAGGACCTGCTTACGACTGAATGCCAACAGTTGTCGTGTGAGCATGGCCGCGCGTTTGGCGGAGTCTTTTATGTCGTGCACATGTTTGCGCAAAAAAGTGCCGGGTTCGAGGCCTCTCATTAGCATGTCGCAGTTACCGTACATTGCGGTTACGATGTTGTTAAAGTCATGCGCGACTCCGCCGGCAAGGTGGCCAATCGCTTCCATCTTTTGCGCTTGTCTGAGCTGGTTTTCATGCTCTCGTTCGCGATTTAGTAGTCTGACGTTTTCAATAGTATTCGCAGCGAGATTTGCTGCCATTTGTAAAGCGGTAGTGTGTTCGGTTTGATACGCGTTGTCAGTCGTGCATTGAATTTCAAGCGTGCCAATAGTTCGACCCATAATCGTCATCGGAACGGTCATAGCTGAGGCGGGTTTTAGATCTGTGTGTGAGTACTCAAAAATTGTTGGAATGGGTTGATCAGGCTGGGATGCGGTCGAGATGATAGTTTGTCCGGAGACTATGGCGCGCCGTACGTCTGAGTTGGTGGTAACAGGGATTGGTTCTAGATCTGTGATGTCAATATTGTTTCCTTCAATCCAGAGAAAATGTGGGTTGAGTTCTACTTGTTCATGATCGTATAAGGCAATGCCGAGTGCGTTACATGGTAGCGAGATGGTTGTGAATTCAAGTAAGGCTTTGAAGATTGGGGCCAGGTCTCGGGCCGAAGCTAGTACCTGCGCAAGTTGTGCGATTCGCTCCAGGAGTGTCTTGTATTCCGTGATAGCGCGCCGTTCAGCCTCCAGTAGGGATTGGCTGACTTGGCGGAACTTTTCTTCGGCCTCTTTGCGCGCTCTGATGTCGCGGGCGATTCCCTGGACGCCGATTGGCGTGCCGTTTTCAAAGATGAGCTGTGTATTTACCTCTACTGGGATGACTGTGCCATCTTTCGCCAGGATTGAGACTTCATAGATGGTGGAAGTTTCGTCGCCGGCAACTTTGCGGCGAAGCATTTCTCTGGCAAGGGCTACGTCTTCTGGGGTTGCTAAGTTGTTGAATTCCAGCGTTGCGGCTTCTTCACAAGTGTAGCCGGTTATCTGCTGTCCTTTTTTGTTTAGTGACGTGTAATGACCTTCGAGATCGTGCGTGTAGACGATGTCGTTTGCATTGTCGAAGAGCTCACGATAGCGTTCTTCACTGCGGCGCAGGGCTTCTTGGGTGCGTTTGCGTTCGATCAGTTGGCCGACCCTGGCGATGAGTTTGAGTTGGTCGTAGGGCGCTTGGAGAAAATGGTCGGCACCGGCTTCGATTCCTTCGACGGCGTTCGAGGTGTCGACGCGAAAGTTACTCAGGAGCAGAATTGGGGTGCTGGCGAGGTCCAGTCGGGCGCGCAGACGGCGGCAGAACTCGATGCCGTCGGTCTCCGACATGGAGACGTCGTTGATGATTAGGTCGGGTTTTTCGTTGGCAGCCAGTCTAAGGGCAGCCTTAGGGTTTGCAGCCTCGAGGACGTCGTAACCGGCGTTTCTGAGCGTAGAGCTCAGTAACTGCAGTTGGTCCGGCAGGTTGTTTATGACAAGAATAGTGTCAGGACTCGGGCTTCCATTTTGTCCTCGCTGCATATTCTGACCTGATCCATCGCCGAGCGACACGCTTAAATCCGATTCTTTCATACTTCCCCTGGGTATTGTCAACTTAAACTGATGAGAAAAGACAACGACCGTGTCAGATTAGATCAACCCATGCTTACTCATCTTATCGGTCGACGATCTCACTCTTCAAGCTGCTGCTTGAGCCCCAATCACCTCTTCCCAAGTCACGAACCTCGACTTCATCACTTCCCTGTAACCACCACGAGTGTACAGGTGCCTGCCAGGTCGGAAGTATGACGTGATGATCCCGAAGACGGAGAGAAAGCGTTGGGCGTGTCCTCCTGACTTAAACCTCCTCATCACCTTCTATCGCAATCTGGTCGGCTGATGTGAATTCTCCGCTCGGTTGTTCTGATACTTCTGCTGGAGGTGTTCGACACTCGGCATCACTTCAACTCTCGCGGCGCTGTAGCTCTTCAGCTTGTCTGTAATGATCACACGCGGGACATACCGCAATCCCTTTAGTAGCTTGCGAAAGAACTTCTTGGCTGCTTTCTTATCTCCGCGGCTCTGGACCAGAATATCCAATACGTCGCCATCCTGATCCACCGCTCGCCACAGGTAATGGAGGCGTCCGTTGATTTTGAGGAACACCTCATCCAGGTGCTACCTGTCGCCGGGCCGAGGAGACTTGTGACGTAAGCCGTTGGCGTAAGTCTGACCGAACTTAAGGCACCATTCTCGGACAGTCTCATAGCTCAGGGACACACCGCGCATCGCTAACATTTCTTCGACATCGCGGAAGCTCAGGGCGAAGCGAAAATATAACCAAACGCAATGACTGATGATCTTGGCGGGGAAGCGATGACGATGATAGAGAGAGACGGAGGTGCGCATCAGTGGAGTATGCCGCATGAACAGCCTGATTACATCTTCCGACGTTTAACCTGACAATACCCAGTCAGCGCATGACGTTTCCTAAATGATCGACATATCCAATTTTCTCAGCCAGAGCTAGCTCGACCACGCCGATCTTTCCCGGAATGCCGATCAGCCCGGCGAGTAGCGGCCAAAGCAGAGCGATTGCACCTGACAAGTAATTTCGATGGACAAAGAGATAGATGGCACTCCCCAGTGACGTGGGCCAATTGAGCAACACAAAAAGGACGGCGATCTGTGCCAAGCGCGGACTAACGAAAGCATAGCGAACGGGGCACCAAATGATGCCTAGAGAAGAAAGACAGCCAATAAGACCCAATACCACGGGATGAAGATGATCAAGATCGGAACAATCGGCTGTGTTATGAACGATGGCCAAGCCGTCCACTCGATAGCGCGAATGTGCAACCACCGTTCTATCTCCGGCCCGGTGTAGGATTCGAGCATCGGCTTCTCCGCGTTTGCTTATCGAAGTGAGATCGCAAAATTCGTGCGCGGCTTATATCACCGATCCGAGGGTGAGACAATAGTAAGAGCGGACATATAGTAAGAGCGGACATAGTGAGAGCGGACATTTTAATTTGCTAACAACATAGTGAGCGACGATGACCTTGTATAAACTCGAGACGTAGAGGAGACTGTTCGATTTGTCAGGCAAGATAGGCCTCCATGATCTGAGGCTGCTCTAGCACTTTGTTTGGCACTCCCTCCGCTATGATCTTTCCTTCGTCCATCACCATAACGTGATTGGCCACCTCAAGTACCGCTTGCATGGTCATGTTCAATGAACACGATTGTCTGGCCCCTAGAAAGGAGATCTAAGCCTGTCTCTTATACACATCT
>DIYZ01000261.1 GCA_002427845.1 Chloracidobacterium sp. UBA6041
TCAGTCAAGGGTGCAGTTCAATGTCTGTCCTAGCGTTGTCAGAATTCAAGGGCGACCTCACTCACTTGACTTGTGGCATGAAGCTAGATCAAGTTCATGTCGCACCTCTCGAAGGGCAACCAGCGCGACTTGACTGGTTCTTAGTGATCTCGGCTTGGTCAAGTACTTCTCTACTTTCCGTACAGAAGGGTAAATACCTTTTCCCCACAGGCACCTTGCTATTCTCCTTACCTCATTGCGAAGGGCCTCTTTCTTGGCCGCGCGGCTCTGCTGTAGCTGGAGCGCATAGCGGTCTGCGATCTTATGGCAAAGCTGTGGGAAGTATTCATACAAGCTCGTGTGGCTCACATTGAGTTGTTTTGCAATGTCCCTGAGGTGACTTGGAGAACCGCATTCCAATGAGTTGTGTAGGGAAGCTTCAATTGTGTCCCAATGCTCGTTGCGGCACTGGCTCCAGTGTTCAGATAATTTGGTGCACAGCTCTGGAAATCGTTTGACTACTGCCGGTCTACTACGTGCAACCTCCCGTGCCACTTCAGCGACGCTGTATGGGGGTTTCTGTGTCAACTGTTTTTGAAGCCTCTCTCGAACGCTCTCCCAAAACTCTTCTCGATTGTTCTTGACGTGTTCTCTGTACCTAACGACAGTCTTTTGGCATAGCTCGGGAAATTTGGAACGCAGGGAAGTGGCTGGATGACTCAACCGCTTCCTGATCTCGACCATCGAAAGAGGAGGCGTGGCCTTGGCCAGTTCTTCAAATAATCGCCTGATAGTCTTTGTTTTATTGCGGCTCCAGCGCTGAGATAACGCGGCAGGCTTACCAGTCTTAGGCACATGGTTGAGACTAGTTCGAGTCTGGACGCCGAAAGCGTTGGGAGGTCTCCCAAGAAGCAAATCTACAACCGGAACCCTAGTGAAGAACGAGATCTTCAGCAAGGTGGATAGTTGGGGCACACTATCGCCGCGGCACAAACTATTCATCGACGATTGGGCTAGCCCGCACTGTCGCGCGAAACTTAATTCAGACTTAAAAACGGAACCTCTGATGCTACGAGAAATGGAACCAGCCATTACTGATCTTTGGAGTGAGGTTGTTAGGGCTGGAGTTACTGTGAGCATCTCACTAATCTGTTGGTTCACCCAACGCTGCCACTCGACCTCATAACCGACCAGGTTTTCGTCGTGCTGCAAACCAGTTTGTGTGGGCTGCCCCAGCCAAGCATGACACGACGGGCAGTAGCCCGGACTAGAACGTGAAGCGAGAGGTCGTATGTCGCGTTTGCAACTTGGGCACTTCGACTGCAACCGTTGGTGGTGTCGAATGCAGATCGTTACTACATCAAGGGACCAGACGAGCGGCTGGTATACAGTCGCTCCTGCCTGCCACTCGTGGTAACAGGTTGGGCACCACGCCCTATTTGGTCGGATTAAGTGCCGGTGGGATATCACGTCCTTCCATGGCAACATCGTAAGGAAACGTAAGTCGTCTCTTGTTGTGAGTTTCTGGAGCGCATCTATATACGTTTCGGCAATTATCCCGCGTCCGTCGACAGCTGGAGCGAGTGCGCGAAACGAATTCGATAAGACAGCATTCTTGTTAGAACGTTTCTCGCTATTTCGTAAGTGATTCTTGTCCAGAAGGTGAGCAATTTCATAGCCGAATAGCACTGCTAATGTGACGTTGTGCGCGACGGCTAAGCGGGAGCTATACCCAGTTAGACTCTCCACGAGACCTGTGCCAATTCCAACCGGCGCTAAGTGATAAAGCCGGCTCCGGGGTGGTGTGATCGCTACTCTATTCCAATGCCCGGCGGAATTATCTAGAAAATCACGCAATCCGATTGTTCCTCCCTTCGCCCACCTTATCGCGCGCTGGCGCACGTTCGAACGCTTTACCGTTTCGACGGGGCCTCGCTTTTCCGGTCTTTTTACTAGGAACAGTATCATTGGGCTCGGCATTCACCCCGGGAAGAGCCGACGCTGCTACTCTCGACTCACTCTTCTTTTCTAGAAGTTTGTTACCCTCTCCCTCCTTCCACCGTGCTTCATTGAACTTTGCGCCGAAGCTCATTCGTGCCTTGATAAGTGCGAATGTACTTCCGTCCTGCGCTAGCCTTTGCTCTCCTTGGATGATCTCCTGGGATATTTTGTCTAAAACCGCCTCTGGCGGTTCGCATTTCTCGAGATCATTGGCCGTCACGGTCTTTCTTCCATTCTCAAGGACATCGCCAAGCGCTTCGGAGAACCAGATATTGAGCAACCCGATTAAGCCAAGGCTCCTCTCGAATAGGTAATCCAAGACTCCATCAAATCTCGGCGGTTCCTGAACCGGCATCACAGACGTTAGGTTCAAAACAACCGCCTTAAAGGCGACCAGGTCTTTAGCGGAAGTGGTATATCGAGGAAAATGAATGGGACGTCCCGTTCGGGCCCCGATCTGACCACTGAGGTTGAAGAGATCAAGCACGTCATAGTTACCGCAGAGAAGGTGAAGGGCTCCGCTAGTATTTGCGACTGACTTAATCACTTCGGCATTGGCCCGGTGCATATCTAGGGAACTGCCAACAACAATACTTTGGGCCTCATCGACCCCAAAAATGCTCGTGCGTCTATGTTTAGCTGCATTCTCGAATGAACGACGTAGGATGTCTTCCCTCTCATATTTATGATCGGCGGCAGCGTGTAAGGCGTCCCTATTAGGCAAAATGTTGTAGCCTGCCGACTTCTTGTTTCTTAGCGGCTCGTTAAGAGCCTTCAGGCATCCGTACCAGTGATCGGACCATTTGTATCCCCGCTTGTACGCGTAAGCCTCCATCAACGCAGCAGGTATGAAGCCGGGATCCCGTTCCATTTCCAATAAGTTTTCGGAGATTATGCTGTTAATCACGCCTACTAAGAGTGTGGTTTTGCCAACGCGTGTTGGCCCAGCAACAATAATGATCCCTTCCTTTCGCCTACTTATCGCACTCTTGATCTGGGCCGTAACCTCCAGTAGCCTTGCGTGACCGGTCCGGTAGGCTCGGTACTCCTCATGAAGTGCTTCCCATTCCTTTGCAGGCTTACTGGACATCTATCATTCTCCTAATTTCTTTAGTCGATCTCTCGTACAAAAACTCAATTTCTTTACGGTTGATAGGCCGATTTGTTTTGTGGTCATCCTTTGTATTCAGCAAGACTTGGAATCGACTGCGTATCTATTGACGCGAACAACGAGCTTTCCTCCGTGGCGGCAAGCAAGGCCCTATTGGTTGTGGTGGCTGACGGCAATTGCGAACCAGGCTCGAAGTGCTTTCCCAAGACTCTCTTGATAGAAAATTCATTCTGTTTCTTTCGTAAGAGTGCCTGCCTTCGGTTTTCGGCCAATTCCTTCTCTTTGGCCCTATCTGGCCGTGAACTAAGAGCCCTTTCCAAGGCCCTGTCTTTAAGGCCTCCTGAAAAGGTCCGCTTGCGTTGACGCTCTTCCTCGCTGAAAGCCTTTCGTTCTCGTTCTGTCATCCGCTCTACATGCCGATATTTATCACAGACGCAACGCACCCATTTCTCCTTTATCCGCACGTAGCCATTCATGATATTTAGCGGATCAACTCGCACCTCGACCGTTTTTCCTATTAACGGCATGAGTTCCTCGCAGCGATAGAAATCGCTGCCAATCTTGACCCGCCCGCTGTTCAAGACTTTGGCCGTACCCTTCCTTGTTGACGGCATGGTGAGGATAAGAAACTCATGATCGAAAGCGAGAAGCCTATGACGCCTTTCGCCAGTACGCTTTATGGTTGATTCGTAGAGATCGCGCGGGGACCGTTTGAGCGTTTCATGTACTTGCGTGTCATAACGGTTGTAAGCCCAATCGCAAAAGCTCTCGTCAAAGGGCTCCATTGTCCAGACAGCTAGCCGGCTCGGGTCATGTGACCTGGAAACTTTACGTGTTTGGCGCCTTAGTTTGGTGTTGCCAGCGAGGAGATGTACGAACTCTGTTTGGGTAATACCTAAGAGTCTTTCGATTACTGATCCAAAGCGCGGTTGGCTCGCCGGGCGGACTTTGATTGTGATCTCAAAGGCCGCAGCCAACGTCTCGAAATAGATGCCGCGAAAATCTGAACCGCCGTCTACAACGATCGTCTGTGGCAGTCTTCCCCATCGACGAACACACTCACGTATCACCATCATGTTAGAGCGGTAACTTGGAGGATCTAGAGTCGTATAAATCGCCAGTATGCGTCGCGAATAGCTATCGACCATCAGGGTGAGAGTAGGCTTCCCCAGGTTTTCACCAGTGTCAGGATCCACCAGTTCGATCTCAAGTGGTGTGTGATCAATATGAGCGATCTCAAATGGGCGAGTGCCGTGCGGCGGAGTGCCCTTCTCAAGCCAAGGGTAGTAGGGCTGCATGTCGTAAGCAGCCCTGTGCCCCACCCTTTTCAGTGCCTGCAAGTGCTGAGGGCGCTTTCTTATCTCCCTACAGAAAGTCTGATAATGTGGCGGTTCTACCTGGGGAACGCATTCATGACACCATAGAACTAGGTCGCCATAGACGGAAAATATTCCTTTGGCTACATTATTCTCATACTCGTCTTCAATAAGCCGATTCATTTCCGCACGGACATTCGGTTGAATCCTTATCGTCTTCCTATCCCCCCTGGCACGATAGTCCCAGATGACTCCGACATACCCGGAGCCGTAACGACGTTCTGCCTCCAACCACCGCGCCTTTCGGTATTCAAGCGTTCGCTTGGGCACTCCGGGGACGGGAAGACCCGCGAAGTGGCGCTGCAAGTCGCGCCTAATGAGATTCGCCTTCTCGATAGCTTTAGGGGTCGCAGAATTTATTATTCTGAGTGCTTCGTTTTCTTGACTCGAATCAGACTCAAAGTCTAGACACCTGAGTTTCCCGTCGGTCACCAATCTCTCAAAGCAGGATGGGGATAACGACGGCGCAGTTCCGTCTTCACCCTCCATGTATATCTTGTCTTTGGCAACAAGTACGATGCGAAGGACTTTCTCGGTCCCGTCGTTCAGAATATACCGAGCCCCTTCGCTGATGGATGCGTATTTTGCTTTCGCATAGTCAACGTAGCGATCGGCGGGGCGATTTAAGTTAGCGGCTTCTGGATCGATAAATACCCATACGTGTTTCCTGTCTACGAGCAACTCCGCAGACAGATCAACGTACAATTTCATCTGTGCGATGAGTGTGTAAACATCATCCGCTGTTCCCCCAATAGCGAACGTTTGGTTGAGTAGTTCGTCAAGGGCGATACGACCGTCGGCCTGGAACATTTGTAAAATGTCGGAGCAAATCGTCGCGTCAACGGATGGAGTGTTGACGACGAGAAAGTCTTCAAGAAAGACCAGGTTGCTATAAAGTGTGTGGTCAATGTCGGCACTTGAGATAATCGTGAAGCGGAAGCCGAATTGCGCTAACACCTTCTCAACGGGGGGGCAGCGCCACTGACCATCATTGCCTAGGACGTAGTATCCCGGACGGTCCTTCGCTATCTGCCTAAGCTGCTCCTCGGCTTTGCATTCTATGAACTCGACGTACGTGTCACGGATGACAAAGAAGTCCGGTGTGTACAGAGGGTTTATCTTTCTTCCCGCGCTATTTTCGTATCCGATCCTAAAGGTATAGGGCTGGTCATAGTACTCACGAACATCAGCTTCGATATATTCGAGTTGATAGATAACAGGCAGTTCGCAGGAGTGACTCTCGAATTGGATCGTGACCCCCATCAAGCGGCTGGCATAACGGCCTCGTACATTATTTCGTCCGCCGCGTACTAAGCGGACGGGCGGCGAGTTTCGAATCGCGCTGATAACGTCAATAGCTGGCGGATCAAGTTTGAGATTCAAGCAGAGAAGCTCGATCTCGTCGTCAGACATTCTCTTGGTGGCCCTGTTCACGGTGGTTAACATAGAGTTTGATTCGTGTTTTCGAGCTCTCTTACATTGTTCTTTACTCTGCCGGCGATGAAGAGAGCCACATCATCCGGAATGACGAACCCGATTGTCTCCGCCTTCCGCTTGAGGATGGCAACCTTCGTTTCCAAATCAGGGGGTTCGAGATCGGCAATGAGTCCCCATTCAAATCGCGAGTGTAATCTTTCTTCGAGGGTGGGTATTTCACGAGGAGGACAGTCAGAACTTATCACGATCTGCTTTTGTTGCTCATAAAGAGTATTAAACGTATGGAAAAACTCCTCCTGCGTGCGTTCTTTCCCAGCCATGAACTGAATATCGTCAATGAGCAGCACATCAACCGAACGATACTTTTCCCTGAAGCTCTGCGTCTGGCATTACCTTCGCATGACATACTTCGGTGAAAACAAAAGTGCCGCTTTATTCACACACTCACGTGTAGTGAATAAAGCGGCACTTTCCTTCAGATGATGGGCCGCTTGCTCGAGATGCGATGCCCTCAAAATCTCAAGCTTACCAGTAACGATATCAAATATTATGAAAATCTGCAAAGTTCCATTGACCTCATAAAAGACCTCATAAAAATGGGAGTTACCCAACTCAATGATCGCCGAGCCCGCTGTCGGGTGGTGGGCTTAGAATTTCCGTCGGACACATTTCACTTCCCTATTATGCTGGCGATATTGAGTGGCCGCGGAAACTGTTTCTTTACATTTGGCAAACCAATCCTCACCGCCGCCTTCAGAACGCTACCCGTCGACATTCTGCGCGTATGAGCTGTCTCCAAAACATCGACTGCCTGCTCGGGTATGAAGTGTCCTGTCAGTGTCTTACCCTTTTTCAAAATCTTCCATTTCCTCATCAGCTTGGCTAATCGCGGCGTAATTATATGAACGCTATGTATCTGGCCTGGCCGACTCCGGTAATCATCCGTGATCGGCGGAAACTGCTTCTTTACCATTGGTAGCCCTAGTGCCACTGCCCGCGTAATCACCTCGCTGATGGACTGCCCGCGGTTCGCCGCAGTCTCCAGCAAATCAACCGCCTCCTCGGGTGGGAAGTGCCCTGAAAGACTCTTGCCCTTCGACTGGATGTTGTACTCCTCCATCTTCAGCTGCAAAATGGTAAGTTTCTCAGTAGTATTTGCCATCTTATGTCCTCGTTTCTTTATCTGAATTCTCATAGTCTGCATAGAGACTTAACAGCTCTTGACCGTCGGGTTGTTTGCACTTTGCTTTCCGGACCCTCCCCAAGCGAGTATCATGCGGCGGCCGTGAACAAGTTTTCTGTTCGTTCCAAGCTGCTAGTTCTTCGAAGCTCGAAGGATGTGTGCCCCGTGGACCGTTCAGTCTCCAGGTCAGAGCTAGTCGCAGAATGTATTCTATGGGTAAATACCCATAGAGTCAAGCCTGTAACGATAGATCGATGTGGAGGTTAGATCTGATGGGTCGCTTGCCCCGGCCAAGGCCCCGGCGTCTTGGTGAAAAGTTACTGGGTATTCGTGAGCAGATGGGCTTATCTCAGACTGAGATGTCTAGCGAGCTGGACCTGCAAGTGGACTATTCGGCTGTCTCTCAATACGAATTAGGAACCCGCGAGCCGCCTCTTCCAGTGCTATTGCGGTATGGCCGTCTTGCGGGTGTTATTGTCGATGTTCTTATTGATGACAAGATGGAATTACCGCCGCACCTACCGGTGGGGCGCGCTGCTAGTAGAAGCAAGCGACGGGAGAAGAGGCGTTAGGATCGCGCGACGCGAGTTGCGATTTAACGCACCCGCATTTGCCGAGACCTCCTAGTCTTTTTAGCTGGCGGGTTGAATTCAATTTCGCCCGGCGAAATCCCTTCTGACAGGCGATTTGAACCAACTGAACTGTGTGACCCTCCACTGGCTCTTCATCTGCGCTTCACGCCGAGGAGAGCGGCACGCAATCCGATCAACTTGGCCACCACGACCATCCAAAGTCGATAGGCGATATTTCCGGTTGCCAGTTTTTGAGCACAACCCGCAGCTCTCATCATAAGAGTCGATCGTTTCCTAATCGTAAGAAGTTACGCGGTACCTCTCGCAGATTAGAATTCCACACAAAGCGGCACTGAACAAAACCGATTTCTAATCACACTTCACAGTGAAGGGCGATAAAAAGGTCGCGTAAACCAATATCGGGAGGTCATGAGATGTTCAAAAGACACAAACAAAGACTTGGGCAACAGACTTTTCGCAGCATCCTGAATGAAGTTGCTCCAGAGAACGCCAGTAGGCTAATGGGGCGAGCCCGAACTGCCAATAAACTAGCGAAGTCGTTGCACGGCCGGTCTCGCGTAAGGGCATACGCGGTCAAAAGCCGAGCTGTATTGGGATTGACAACTACGTTTCCTGATCAGGTACGGATCGTTATTGATTTCAATACCCCACGGTTCGTGGTGGTCCAGGCGCCGGCCGCTTGTTTTGGTCTCCACGTGCCTGTTGGGCTTTTCAGGAGAGGTTGAACAGTTCAAAGATGTCGAGCAGAAATGGCGATAGAGGGTTAAATTCGCTAAGATAAGCCCCTTCGACCATCCTGGTTTAGGGGTTATCCGATCAGCGAGGCAAGCTTAAACAGGTTGCATCGACCTAACCCCTGTTCCGAATTGTGAGAGAGAAGATCCGTAGCGGTGAACAAATGAGCCTTTGGCTTGAAATCCTGAAACATGTGTCTATGGGCGACTCATTAGAAGCCTACCGGCTGCTTAATTTCGAGTTACCGCAGGTGTTGCGCCTTTCGGAGGTAAAGCGCGCCGGCGACTGGCGCTACACTGGTCCGGTTCCCAAAAAAGTCAGGATCTTCATCGCCAGTCTGGCGGAGGCCGATCGAGGGATGGCCAAGTCCCGCGCCGATGATTTCGTTGATTACATAACTGATTTGATTATGGCGAAGGTGCGTCGCATCGTTTCATTAGTTGAATTTTGCCGAGAGGATCCAAAGCTGTCGATAGAGGAGATCGCCGAAGGATTTACTGGTTGGGATGGCCTTAAGAAGGGCAAGCACGATAGAGCCGGATGGATTAGAAGGCATTTAAGATCTATATCGGTCGCAGGCATTAAGATTGCCTCGGTCGCGACCGAAGAGGCCTGCACTGGTCCTACGAATGAGGACGAGAACTACGGCTATCACGAACTCGCACTCGTGAATAGGTGGAGGGCAGAACTCAGTTGGAAGGATTTCAAAGAATCTGAAGAGTGGGAGAAAAAATACCCGACCGAACGCTACTACGAGCCGAACTTTCCGGTGTTTAAGACTGAGGAGTGCGCTGAGTTTAGGAGCCTGTGTGAAGAGATGGCCGAACAGGTGGTCAGCCTGTTTGAAAAAAGACGCGCGAAAATGGAACGCGCCTTCCGTAGAACTCCCCTTGCCAATCAAGGTTGGGAGTTCTCGGACATCACGCAGTGTTTGTACGCAAACATGCAGCGTGGCGCCCGCACTATACTTGAGCAGCGCGGAATGCTCGCTTCGCGCCAGAAACATAAGAATGGCGCTGCGTGGATCTTTTGGGCACAGGAACCGGAACCGAGCAAGAAGTAGCGGTTAATTAAAGAACGGAAGTTTTATTTTCGAAATGGAGAACCACCATGCCAAGTACAATCTCAAGAGATGAACTGAAGCAGAAGATTGATCGTAAAGACGACTTTCTCCTTGTCGAGACCTTACCGGCCGCGACCTATCATCACTCGCATTTGCCAGGAGCGATCAGCCTGCCGCCGGACCAGGCGACGCGACTTGCGCCCACCCTTCTGCCGAATAAAGAAGCTGATATTGTGGTTTACTGCGCCAATCCCACTTGAAATGCTTCAGAGAACGCCGCCCGTGAACTGGCGGCGCTGGGGACACGAGGGTTCGCGATTATGCCGAAGGTAAACAAGACTGGATCGACGCGGGCCTACCTATTGAGAGTGAGCACAACCATTAACGTGCGTACCCACGAACTAATATTTTTGCTGTGCGCCTCTTCCGACAGTAAAAAGCAAGAGCGACAAATAGTATGCCCGATGCTCAACCGGCCAGGTCGGCAGCGAGACGCCGGAGGTATTCAACGAAAACTTCCACAGTTCACCTTCGCAGGTGGTATGGCACGCTGACGACGACGATGTTCGGATCGAACAGCAGCTTTCCTTTAATCAGCAAGGTCGTCTGATTGTGCAACAGTTGCTGCCACCACCCGCGCGGGATGTATTCCGGTAGCACCACCGTCGTAATCGCATCCTCATGTTTCTCCGCCTCACGGTTGATGTATTCGACGAGCGGCGTGGTAATGGACCGGTAAGGAGATGCGATGATCTTGAGGGGGATACCCATACCCCACTTTTCCCACTCCTTCCGTAGCTCAGCGGTGTGCTGCGGGTTGACCTCCACGTAAACGGCGCTGACCGGTGTGAGGCCGTCACCGCACAGGCTCTTGGCGTACCTCAGTGCAGGGATCGTGCCCTTGTGCACGCCGGAGATTGGCACAATCACGCGGTGCTTCAACGGCCCTAGTGGTTTGGCGTCGTGGAGTGCTAACTGCTCTGTCACATTGCAGTAGTGCCGGTTGATTCGCGCGGAACATCAGCACGATCAGGCCGATCACGATGACGACCCCCCATGCGCCGTGCGTGAACTTGGTGATCGCTATCACCAGCCCGACGATGAGCGTGACGACCGCCAGCCGCTCCTGTTCGTGGCTGGCCCGACTCGGATCAACGGTCCGGTGAATGATCGCTTGGCGCTCCTGTTCCCTGATGCGCGCCTCCACCTCGTCCGCTTTACGCTCTCTTAACCAGTGGATGACCATGCCTGATTGCGACAGAGTGAATGAGATGAAGACCCCAAGCGCGTAGAGCGGTAGCATCGACTGCTCTGAGCCTTTGAAAATGATGACGAGCGCAGCGGCGAGGACGGAGAGGATGATAATGCCGTTCGAGAAGACTAATCGGTCCCCACGATTGGCGAGCTGGCGCGGCAGGAATCTGTCAGCGGCGATAAGACTCGAAAGGCGCGGGAAGTCGGCAAAGGATGTATTCGCCGCCAGCACCAGAATGGCCGCCGTTGTAGCCTGCACGAAGAAGTAGACCGCGCCCGCTCCGAACGTGTGGCGCGTCATGGCTGAAACCAACGTCTCCTGTTCGCCCAGCGGGTGCGCGTGAATCTTGTAGGCCAGAAAGCCGGTGCCGAGGATGAGAATCGTCATGATCACGGCCATCCACGTCAGTGTCTTCGCAGCGTTGTGCGACTCAGGTTGCTTGAATGCAGGTACGCCATTGGAGATCGCTTCCACGCCGGTCAGGGCCGTACAGCCTGCAGCGAACGCCCGTAGCAGGAGCCAGATGAGCGCGCCGCCGGCGATCGTGCTGTGGTTGAAAGCGCCGACCGAAACGTCATAGTGCAACGCCTCAGGAGCAGGGGTAGGCATTACCGCGCCGGTCGTAAAATATTTGTAGAAGCCGCCGACGATGAGCACGAGCATGGCGAGAATAAACAGATAGGTCGGCCCAGCGAAGATCACGCCCGACTCGCGAACGCCCCTCAAGTTCATCGCGGCAATGAAAGCGATCATCAAGAGACATATCGGTACGCGATGATTTTGCAGAAACTCGAAGTGTGTTCCGTGCGCCGCAGACGTGATCGCCGCAACGCCTGCCGAAATAGAGACTGCCACCGTCAGGACGTAGTCAACGAGCAGTGCTGCGCCGGCCACCAATCCCGGCATTGTCCCCAGGTTGTCTTTGGCAACGATGTAAGCGCCGCCGCCCGAAGGGTACGCATGAATCGTCTGCCGGTAAGAAAGCGTCAGGATAGTTAACAGAACGGCGAGACCGATTACGATGGGCGGAAGATAACCAATCGCCACTGAGCCGGCAGCCAGCAACACCAGCAGGATGGCTTCTGTCGAATAAGCGACTGAGGAGAGTGCGTCCGAAGAGAAGACTGCGAGCGCGGTTTTATTATTGATCCGCTCGTGGTGCGCCATCGCGGTTGAGATGGGCGCGCCGACGAGGAAACGCTTCACCGACTTCCACATTTTGCAGCGCCTCGCAGTTTCGACTTGTTACAGCGTGGCCCGATAATATCACCACGTATGTAGCATCACCCACCAAAACAATAAATGAGATTAAGCAACCATAGGGTGATGATGAGGCTTTAGAATTGAAATTTCTGGGCGCGCACAACAACGATCTGTATGTTCGAGATCTACTGCGCGGGATCGCGGACGACAAAAGTGTTTCAATTTTAACCGTCGCCAGAATCGGGCGCGTCGTGCTTGTCCCTGTGGAACCAAACCCTTCGCTCTAAATAAGGCACGTCAAGATCGTCGGCTCTGGTGACGGTGATCGCGCCGTCGTCTAGCCGGAATCTCCGATCCACCAAGTCATTTGAGGATACTTTCTCGTAGTTCATAATGGCTGGGATTATAGAATACGGGACAAGCGTCATGCCAGAGTAATTTCAAATTAGGACACTACCGAGTCGAACCCGTGTCGCCGCCGTGAAAGGGCGAGTTGGGCGTTTTGTACCGAGTTGGGCTAAGTTGCACTCAGCGGCAAATCTTTCGCCGTCTCAGCGACTTACAGCATTTCCACTGTTGCGTCTCTTGGGCAGCGTTAGTATTGATTGGTAACGCATGTCGTTACCGTAGCGTTACCGCTCTTGCCGCTGCCTCTGCTAATACTTTTCTTCGCCGGCCATTGCCCCAAAGCTGACGCCATCACTTGGTTAGAGCAGCAGACTCATAATCCTAAAGAGGCTTGAACACGCAGTTGCACTGAATGATATGGAGTAGTAAAAGCAGCAAAAATTCCGTTGCTCTGCTACTCCATATCACTCCATCTATACAGGTAGTCGCTACAGTATCCGCTACACTAGCACCGCGACAGAGCGTTAATGTCGGCTCAGTAGTTCGGGTGCGGAGGGGATTGAAGGGATCGCGCCCCCCGAGTTGTTCGAGGGGTCCGAAAAAAATGACGGTTGGTCCAGACTTGGCGAGGCGCATTTTTTTGTTTTTGATTTTTTGTGTGAAGGATTCCTACCGACTAGGGGGTGCCGATGATCGCGTCACTACTCAGTGACACTCCATGAATGCAGGTAGTCGCTACAAGGTATCCGCTACACCGGTCTTTATGAGACAAGGTGTCTAAGGGTGCTGGTAGGCGCGTGGGGATTTGAACCCCAGACCACTACCGTTTCAATCTCAAACCTACCTATTACTGAACTTACCAAACAACATCGAAGCCGTTACCCCCACAACGGCTTTACGCTAGACCGGCGTCGCTCAATATCACGTCGTGTTATCTCATGATATTCTGTGCGGAGTCACCTAAGGCGCGCATGAAAACTAGTCACAAAATCTTCTTTGCGATTCCATTTGATGCGGCAACGCTGAATCAATATAACTGCATTCGTGACGAAATTAGAAGTCGCTATCCCAGCGTAACGGTTGTGATCGGCGCTGAAGAAATCGGGCCCTCCCCGCAATACTCAGAAATTGCAACATTCAAGGCGCAAAATCGGGAACTTCATCAGCAGTTCACCAATCAGATTACGGATGCCGATATTGTGGTTGCTGATCTCACTCACAACAATCCGAACGTGCATGTCGAACTAGGCATAGCCTTAACGCAGAATAAAAACATTCTAAGAGTGAGCGGCCGATCTGTTTCAGAACTCGGATTTGACATTCGGAACCTCGACGTTTTTTTGTATAAGACTGAGGCAGACCTCCTTAAAAGGGTCATGGGGTATCTAAAGACGTTTTTTGAAATAAAGGCCCTATCTTTCTCGGACAAATTTCCTGATCTTTATTGTGAAGAGCGAGAGCTTCCGATATGCCTAGATGGTCGCTCCAAAGAGGACCGCAAAACCAACCGTAACGTCCACCAAGGGCACTGCCAACATTTTCTGATGAGAGACGGTGCCGTTAAGGCGGAGTTCGAAATCCTCAGCACCGACACGGAGGAAGGCTGGTTTGGTGTTTTCTTTCGCGCCGATCCTTCTCAACTCATGGATAGCTACGTAGCACAACTTAAGGGTAGCTACTTAGCGTATGAGCGACAAAACGGGATGACAGAACTCGCTGAGTTTCCGGGGCCCAGCATTATTGCCAAGTCTAAGCAACGAGCGCCGATGCCAAAAGGCAAACATTCAATTCTCGTAGAGTTCGAAAACAACGAGGTGAAGGTGTTCATCGACAACGCTCAACTTGTTGAGACTAATGCGCTATCGCGTCAAGCGGCTGGTCGGGTATTACTGGCGGCATTTGATTCGGAGGTAAAAGTTCACGCGGCGCAAATGATTTGTCGAGACACAATTGAATGGAATCAGTGAGCAAGAGGAAATTTTGAGGCGAACTAAGCCTCATATAACAAAAAGGCAGTCACGCGAACGTGCGGTTACGTCACAATCCACGTCACAGGGGAAGCTATGCTCTCCCCAACTTGAAGAGGAAAGGAATGAGTTGACGAAAAAGAGATCATCTAAGGGACACGGCGCGAGCGAAGGAAACGGCACTGCTCTATTACTCAAAGAACTATGGGAGGCGGCGGTTACCCTTCGCGGTTCGATAGAGCCAGCGGACTATAAACGGTACGTTCTGCCGATAATCTTCCTGCGGTTTCTTTCCATGCGGTATGAGAAGCGCAGAGAAGACCTCGAAAGGTTGATTGCTGATCCAAGCAGCGATTATTACACCACTGACTCGGAAGTAGCTAAGAGCATCCTCGAAGACGCAGACGAATATCGCAGGGTAAACGTCTTCATTGTGCCGGAAAACGCGCGCTGGGATTATCTCAGAAGTAAAGCGCAAGTGGATGACATCAAGATCATCATGGATGACGCGCTTGACCTGCTTGAGAAGACTTATCCCAAAAAGCTGCGAGGACTGCTGCCGCGCATCTTTGCCAGTTCTAATCTGGCGCGGGAAAGCGTAACGGGCTTAATCAATCTGTTCTCGAAAGACATTTTCAAGCAAGATCATGGCGGTGAAGACATGCTAGGAAAGGTGTATGAATACTTCATCGGCGAATTTGCTTCATCCGAAGGCAAGCGCGGCGGCGAATACTTCACGCCTTCAAGCATTGTCCGCACACTCGTGGCGATGCTTGAGCCGGCCGAAGGCGTCGTCTTTGACCCGTGTTGCGGTTCGGGAGGAATGTTCGTGCAATCAGACATCTTCACCCAACACACTGGCCGGCTTTCTTTTTACGGACAAGAAAGCAAGGACTTTACCTGGCGTTTGTGCAAACTAAATCTGTTCATTCATGGCCTGGATGGCAAAATCGAACTCGGCAATTCGTACAGCGACGACAAACACGCACCACTCAAGGCCGATTACATCATCGCCAATCCGCCTTTCAATGATGGCGCGAAGAGTAAAACGGGTTGGGGTGCCTCGGGCATCGCGGACAAAGACCCTCGCCTTGTCGTAAGCAACGAGCGGATGACCCTTTCCCTGCGCAACGCCAATACGATGTGGATCATGCACTTTTTGTATCACTTGAAGGAGGGCGGCTCAGCGGGGTTTGTGATGGCGACGGGAGAGTTGTCGAGCGGCGAGACGGCTCGTATGGAAGTGCGAAAGGCGCTGATTGAGCAAAACTATGTTGATTGCATCGTGCAACTGTCCGGCCAGCTTTTCGCTAACACGCAGATTCCGTGCTGTCTATGGTTTCTTTCAAAGAGCCGTAACGGTGAGAAAGGCTTCCGCAAACGGAAAGACGAAATCCTATTCATTGATGGGCGGAGGCTGGGTGAGCTGATCCCCGGCTCGCGCAAACAGAAGCTACTTACAGATGAAGAGGTTGGGCGTGTTGCCGCCGTGTACCGACAATTCCGGCGCACCGATGTGCCGGAGGAAATCGCGGGCTTTTGCAGAGTTGCAAAGCTCGAAGACGTGCAAGGACAAGACTACGTGCTCACGCCTGGTCGTTACGTTGGCTCAGAAGATGTGGAAGATGAAGGGGAGCCGTTTCAAAATAAATTTCCACGATTGCTTCAACATCTTACAGCACAGTTCGATAAGTCGGCTGAGCTGGAGATGACGATTCGTGAAACATTAACAGGGCTTCTAAATGGTCAGTGATGAAGGTGAAAAGCTGGTTCGACTCCGCGACTGCGGAGACCTCCGCAACGGAATCAATTTCAATCGGACTCAAGAAGGGGCTGGACTGCCCGTACTCAAGGTCAAAGACTTTGGTGATCACTTTTTCGTTCCTGCTGATGGTCTAGACGAGCTTGATTCCGAGCGAATATCAGTGCCGCCTGAGCAATACCTAGAAGAAGGCGATACCGTTATTATCCGCTCAAACGGCAACGGCCAATTGGTCGGACGTTGCCTGTATGTCCATTCGCTGAAGCGTCCAACGACCTTTTCTGGTTTCTGCATTCGTTTTCGGCCGAATCCAAAAATTATTCATCCGGGCTTCGCCTCATATTTCTTGCGCTCTCCAATTTCGAGACAAAGATTTGTTGCTTATGGTTCAGGCACAGGCATTCAAAATCTGAATCAGGCTACGATTGGGAATGTTGAACTAATTCTTCCATCCCTAGACGAACAGCGAGCAATTGCGCGCGTATTGAGTGCGTTGGTTGACAAGATCGAACTGAATCGCCAGACGAGTCATACTTTGGAGGCGATGGCACGTGCGCTCTTCAAGTCGTGGCTTGTAGACTTCGACCCGGTGACAGAGAAGGCTACGGGGCGCAAGCCTTACGGGATGAATGAAGAGACAGCCCTGCTGTTTCCTTCCGCCTTTGAAGGCTCAGGATTGGAAGCCATTCCAAAAGGGTGGAAGGTAAAACCTTTGGATGAAATCGCTAACTATGAAAATGGACTGGCTCTACAAAAGTTTCGACCAACGGGCTACAAGTACCTTGCGGTAATAAAAATAAGGGAGCTGCGACAAGGATATAGCGATTCGACCAGCGACAAAGCTAGTCCGAATATCAAGTCACCTTTCATTGTTCACGACGGTGACATCATCTTTTCTTGGTCGGGCAGTTTACTAGTTGAAATCTGGTGTGGCGGTGAGGGCGCGCTTAATCAACACCTTTTCAAAGTAACATCAGCTAATTACCCGAAGTGGTTCTATTACTTTTGGACAAAAGAGCACCTCGAAGATTTTCAAGATATTGCGAGCGGAAAAGCCACAACGATGGGACATATACAACGACATCATCTTTCCGCAGCGCTGTCAGTCGTGCCAAGCAGCGAATGCCTTGAGCGAGCAGACAAGATCATTGCTCCGATGATTGAAGCCATAGTTAACAACAGAACCCAATCTCGCGCGCTCGCTGCCTTGCGCGATTCGCTTCTGCCCAGACTTCTCTCGGGCGAAATTCGCGTACGTCAGGCCGAAAAGACTCTTGCGGAGACAATCTGAATGCCGCATCGTGGAACTGAAACCGAATTTGAGCTGACGACGATTGAGAGGCTCGACCACCTCAACTACGATTACATTCACGGCGAAGAACTAGAGCGCCCTCATGATGAAGTCGTCCTGAAAGACCGTCTACGAGCCTTTCTGGTGAAGGCTTATCCCGACCTGCCGGCTGATGCGATTGATGAGGCCGTGGTTCGGTTTGCCCGTCCCGAAGGCGCCGACACTCTACGCCGAAATCTCACCTTTCACCGCGACACTACACGGGGCGTCAACATCAGCTACGAACTTGCAGACGGCACAAAGCGAGATCGCCACGTTTACCCGATCAACTGGGATGAGCCGAGCGAGAACGAATTCTTGGTTGTCAATCAGTTTCCGATTCACGGACAAAACGACCGCAGACCGGACATTATTATTTTCATCAACGGGCTGCCGCTCGTGGTCTTTGAACTCAAGAATCCTTACGCAATCAAACCAACTGTTGACGACGCGCTGAATCAGATCGCGCATTACTGCCACGAAATTCCCCAGCTTTTCGATTACAACGCCCTTACAGTAGTCTCAGACGGTCTGACGACGTTGCACGGGGTGTGGACGGCAGATGATGAATGGTTCGCGCCGTGGAAATCCATTGACGGTTTCAATGTCGAGAAGAATACGACGGGCAGCATGAAGACGCTTGTTGAAGGCTTGTTCCTAAAGGAGCGGCTGCTCGCCTACATCCGGGACTTTATCCTGTTCGAGGTAGCGAACGACAAGATCACTAAGAAGGGCGCAAAGTATCATCAGTTCTTTGCGGTCAACATTGCCGCTCAGAAAGCCATCGATGCCGTGACACGCGGAACAGACAAGCGCATCGGCGTCATCTGGCACACGACAGGTTCGGGCAAGTCGCTTTCAATGGTCTTTCTTGTCGGCATCCTGCGCCGCGTGCCTGAGCTTGATAACCCGATTTTTGTGATTGAAGTTGATCGAAACGACTTGGACAATCAGCTTTCCGATCAGTTCGTAGTAGCCCGTGCCCTAGTAGGTGATGTTACTCAGGCTGAGAGCGTTGATGACTTGCGATCGCTGCTCCGCACAGAAGGTGGCGAGGTGGTTTTCACCACAATTGAAAAGTTCCGTCTAAAAGAAGGCGAGACTTCACACCCGGTTCTGAATAAACGCTCGAATATCATTGTCATTGCCGACGAAGCGCACCGCAGCCAGTACGGTTTCGATCAGGGCTTTGCACGAAATCTAACCGAAGCCTTGCCGAATGCACGCAGATTGGGATTCACCGGCACACCCGTCAGTCTAAGTGGAGCTGATACGATCCAAGTCTTCGGTGACTTGATTCACACTTATGACATAAGACAATCAGAAGACGATAAAGCCACGGTTCCAATCTTCTACTCGCCGCGACAAATCAGGCTTCACCTCAACCATAAAGACTTGGAAGCCGCGTTGCAAGAGATCGCAGCCAACAGCAATATTCAAGACCTTGAGAAAAAGAAGTCACAATGGGCAGCACTCGCAGCGGTTGCCGGTACGAAAGAACGGCTCGAAGAACTTGCCAATGACCTACTCGCGCACTTCAAAGACCGCACCGCCACGCTCCAGGGTAAGGCGATGGTCGTTTGTATGACGCGCGAAAACTGCGTGAAGCTTTATGAACACCTAAAAGACATTCCTGACTGCCCGGAAATCAAGATCGTGATGACTGCCAATTTGAGCGAGGACCCTCCGCAGTGGAGCGAGAAGGGCTATTACACAACGAAAGCAAAACGTGAGGCCATTAAGAAGAGGATGATTGATCCCGATGATCCGCTGCAAATCGTCGTCGTCTGTGATATGTGGCTGACTGGAACAGACATTCCTTGCCTGCACACGCTGTACGTAGACAAACCAATGAAGGGTCATAGCATGATTCAGGCGATTTCTCGTGTGAATCGTGTCTTCCGTGACAAACCGCATGGCTTGATTGTTGATTACATAGGTATCGGCGATGAACTTCGTGAAGCGACAGTTAAGTACACGGCGCAAGGCTCAGGTGAACCAGCACCCGACGTAGAAAGTGAAGGCAGGTCCATGTTTTTCGCTTGTATCGAAGAAGTTAAAAATCATTTGCCTGAGAACACCAACTATGGCGATTGGCGCAAGCTTTCCAGGGTTGAACTAGAAGACCGCTATTCATTGGTTTTTGGTTATCTGACTGATGAAGACGAATTGCGCGACGAATTTCTGCAAGCCGAACATCGACTCACAATGAGTTTTCTACTAGTGAAGCATCTGGATGATTGCCGCGTGTTTGCTGATGAGGTGATTTTCTATCAGCGCGCTCGGAAGCAACTGCTGAAGACCATCCCCGGCAAGAAGGCTGAGCGCACTATTGAACAAGCTGTTCGGGATCTCGTCGATGACAGCGTTGATTCCGAAGGCGTAGTCGATATCTTCAAAGTTGCTGGACTCGACGCTCCAGACGTTTCAATTCTTGATGATAACTTCCTACAAACCTTCAAAGGCAAGGCAAACGAAAACCTGCGCCTCAAGCTGCTGGAAAGCCTGATTGCCGATGAGATACAGCTACGGCAGAAAAAGAATCTGACAAAGGCAAAGAACTTCAGGGAGCTTCTGGAAAACACACTGAGCAAGTACCACAACCGATTGATTGACGCCGCCGCGGTCGTCAAGGCGATGATTGAAATGAGGAAGGGCTGGGAAGCCGACGATAAGCGCGCCGCAGCCCTTGGATTAACCGAAGAAGAACTAGCCTTCTACGATGCAGTCGCGGAAAACTTCGATAAGACTTATGGGCAAGAATTTCTTCGTGTTCTGATTCACGACTCCGTCCAGTCAATCAAGCGTAACCTGAAGGTTGATTGGACCTCGCCGCACAGAGAGGACGTTGAAGCCCAGATCAGGGCATCCGTGAGGGGTGTGCTCCGCAAACGGGGCGTTAAACCAGAAGACTTTGATCAGTTCCTAACGCGGATTATGACACAGGCCGAGGCGTCATACGCAGACTGGCCGCTGGCCGCATAAGAAATCCCCGGCCATTCGAGTTGTTGCCAAGGACGATCCGCGATGTACGCCGGGTTTCGCGGACGGTGCACTTCTTGGTGATGAGGCTTTAGCGCAGTTGGGCCGTGGGAGATGGTTCTTCCCAAAACTTTCAATGAATCTGTTTGCATTTAATACCTCAATGGCCCGAATGGGGACTACAATCCTCCGCCTCAAAGATCCACATAAAAGAAATCTTGCATTCAGCAATTTCTAAGGAGCAGTTTTCGTGCTTTGACGAATTTACTACCTTTAGTACAATCCACTGCAATCAGGCGTCTGGTTGCTGGGGTGAGGACAGTAACCGACAGAGGCGAAAGCCTCCGCCAACCGATATGAGGCCAGTGCCAAACCGCTGGCCTTTCGGTTTCTATCACTGAACATGAGCCGCTCTGCACTCAGGTTTAGGCCATGATATAATCTGCTCGTTCCCTAAAATTGAGTTGTATTAGAATGCGCCGAAATCCGCGTTGTCTTGTGTGGGGACCAGCGTTGCCGCTTACCGATGGGCCAGTCATAAGCTGGCCTTTCGATTTCTAAAGACTATGGAAATCAATAAAACTAAATTCACCAAAGAACTCATGGCTACGGTACTGAAGGACTACCCGTTGTACCGACGTGTTTACACAGATGTTCCGAAGACGTTGCCGATGAGCCTAACAGACTTGCTCCCTGACGTGATTTACCACGAGTGCGAGCATGAAAAGTGCGGTCGGAGCCAACCCTTTAACAATGCCGACTCTCGGTACCTCGATAAAACTGCAGCAGAGCTTGAAAAAGTTGTAGCTGAAAATTCCCAAAGAGTCGTGGGCGGGTTAGGGATGCTGGGTGGTGGGGGAGTACCGTCATACGGCGTTTACTCAATCCACTACCGCTGCAAGGTATGTTGGTTCTCGGAACTGTGGTGGTGGATAGAAATTGGATACGACACCGCGCAAGGCACGTATATCGAAAAGGTTGGACAGTCTCCACCTCTCCAACTGCCGATTGATGGGCGGTTAATCAAGAAACTGGGCGAGGACCAAAAGCTGTTTCGGAGAGCCCAAACCTCAATCAGTCAAAGCTACGGAATCGGTGCCTGTGCTTATCTCCGGCGAATCATCCAAAACAAGATTGATACGCTCATCAAAATCTACCGCGAGAAGCGGGTGAACCAAGATGCCGGCGAAGAAGAGCGAAAGGCACTGGACCAAGCCCTCGGGACGACGATTTTTGACGACAAACTCAAGTTCATCAAGCAAGAGCTGCCAAAGGGAATCGAGGTGAAAGGACACAATCCCGTCTCCCTGATGTACGACAAACTGTCCAATGGCATTCACGACCTAACAGACGATGAGTGCGTCCAGGTCGCCCAAGACGTAACGGGGCTGTTGACCGAGATACTCGTTGGGTTGGAAGAACAAAACGAAAGCAAACGACGGTACAATGAAGGTATCAAAGCGTTAGCTAAGAAACCCACTACCGGGCTTTCATGAGGAACGCTTGCCAAAGCTCAATGCAAGAAGTCTTGTAAAAGGTTCTGAAGTCAGTTGTGCGCAACAGGTATTGACACGGGCATCTTTCTCGATGGGTTCAGTTTACCGGTTCGTTAGGTTCATCCGGCAATTCGTCATCGTGCCAGATCGTAGCCGCAAGGAGCGCGAGATACCGGCCGAATTCCTTATGGGTTACCGAAACCAACATGGGAAAGCTTTGTTCGAAGATTGAATGTCCCACCGGCTTTCCCCGAAAGCGAGAGAAGTACAGACCGTCATTAGTGGTTGAGGCCACGAGAAAAGTACTTCCGATGTTGGGATGAACAAGATCGCAGAACAAGTCATACACGATCGAAACTGCAGGGGTTTCCTTCGCCCAACTCTTCATGCAGTCACGGCCGATTCTCACTTGCCTTGGTTCACGACCTTGCTTTTTGGAAATTCCTCCAACTCGGGCCGCTGCTTCCTCCTTTAGTTTGGAATAATTCTTAAAGAGGAAGGACTCCCAATCAAATGTTCCTCCTCTAAGGTGGCGATCATCGATCTCGATCAACCTCTGCAGATCGTTCTGGGCCAGCGGACCTTTGTCGAGCAACGGCTTGTACTCTTCAACGATGTAGTAGCGAAGAATTGCCGTTGTTTCGATCAGTGCGCGTCCGCACAGCGCGTACATTAGAAAGTTGGAATGTTCAACTGCGAGCAAGATGCCGGCGGATAAGTCGGCAACCTTACTCGCATAGCATGTAAACAAGTTTCGAGCATAGGCGTTATGAAGCTTCCTTGGATCATTGAGAGTTGGATCGTGGAGAGTCGTAGTCCCGGGCGACTCAGGGCTCTTTGCGATATTGGCAAAGTGCTCTGTACTCGTGCGGAAGTTTTCAATCAGCTTTGTAACACTGGGCGAATTAGACGACATTGAATTGTTTCTTCCCCGGTAGGGTCCGATCGATTTCTGTTACCAGGTTTCATTGGTGTAGTAAGCAAGTAAACAGAATGAATCATTTTTTACTTCTCCGCGATTAGAAGAAATGTTTTTCAGCTACTTCCGACCCACATCATTTTCGGATCGCAACTATCACTCATATCTTTTTAGCAATCCGCAAGGCCGCGATAGTTTACCTTGTGGTTTAATGCGCATCATCAAGGCTTATGACGGGATGAATTTCCCCCCACGTGCCTTTTACCGGACTTGTCCGAAGACCATTCTTTATCCCCCGTCCACCGTTAGCGGTGCAGCTTGGACCATGTGTTGAATCAAGAAATAAATAACCCGTCACTTGTACTAACGGCGGATTCCGAAAAGCATAACCGGATAAACGAGTACCGCCATCTGCCAGAAACAAATCCATCATCTTAGAACGTGCGTCACAATAAGCCGCACCGGGTGGAATTTCGACAATGATCTGCGCCTGCCTGTAGGGTCTTGCAGCATCGGCGATTTGAACATGAAGATCATTATCGGGATCGCGTTTCATTGCCATTACAAAGCCCCGAAGCGTTACCGTGACCTTTTCAACCTCCATTGGTTCAGTTGAAGGGACGGGATGGGGGACATCCGCATCTAATGGACAAACGAAGGCTAAAAAATCACTAACGGATATCGCGCGACCGCTATTGTGAAGCGGGTAATCCAACGTAGTACTGCGTAACTTCACCCGCTTACGGGCACTTCCCGTAAAAGACAAATCGCAGCCGTTGTCCGTCGTAGCTGGGGCTACATGCCGTCTTGAGCGTCTTTGGGCAAGCGAAGAGAACGAGAGGATAGAGAGCAAACACGCAAGGATTAGTAGTGAGACGATTCTTTTCATTTGAGGAACTCCTAAAGGAAATGAGGATCGCGAGAGCAGCCCGCTTTTATTCTAAAAACTAAGCTGTGTCAATAGATCGCGATTTTTGGTAGTGATGCATTTACAAGTTTTAACAGCGAGACTGTGGCATAGCAGTTTGCGGCACTGGTTTTAGTTTGAATTAAGGGATCTCGTCGGGATCGGGAGGCCGGATAACGCGGGCCGTCGGAGGATCGTCCACGACGTTTTTTAGCACTTTGTGAAAGTGTGAGTCGTGCTCATCGTTTACACCTTTTTTCTTGAACTCTTTTATGTAAAAAACATTGTAAGCGCAGTGTGTGTGGTATCCGGTATAAAACACGCGATGACGGCCTGCCCTTATTCTCCGAATATGCTTCAAATCATTAGGCATATCGCGCAGATGGTATTTGGGCAAGTCCAAGATACCTGACTGGCGGACGTTTGAGTTCCCCGCGAAGTCTCGAAGTTTATTTTCTATTAGCGTGTCATCACCAGAGCTTTTGAGGGAGGTAAGCTGTTGGTCGGCGGTTGTATTAGTCGCGATGGAGCACACGTGAGGTCTCCTTGTCGGCGAGCGCCCGTCTTAATTCATTTAGGAAGGCCGGGTCTGAGCGCGTCTCTTCGTCTTCAAGCGCATCAAAATCTATTTCACGTGGGTTGTACTGGGCAATCTTCCTGAGAAAAGAGATAGCGCCATCTATTTGCACGTAGGACAGCGTAGGTAGCTCTTGCTTTATTTGGTCGTACCCAACGAGACCATCAAGTACCTCCACAAAGTGGTACAGGGGCACCGCCTCGCCGTCGTCACCAATTAGAACCGGTACAAATTGGTATTCTGGCCTCAATTGAACATGTCCCCCAGTCGCTTCGCTAAGTTTAGATAAGGTAAGGAGCACATGGGCGGTTTGTTGAGCCTTACCGACACTCTGCAATATTCGGTTGAGGTCGTCCGTGAGACTGACCGCGCCAGTGCTTAACTGAACAACCCATTGATGCCGAGACTCCTTTTCTGTGGCGTCTCTGATTGTAGTATCGGGAGTCATTTTATTCTGGTGCTTGCAAGTTATCGATGCCGAGATTCTTGCGTCCTTCTGGCGTTAAGCGCTGCAATGGGTCGGCAGCGAGTTCCCCAAAATTCGTTTCATAAATTTTAATAATATTTGCCAGCACCCCTAAGAGGCGCTTAGCGTGTGCTGGGCTGACGACAAGTCGTGCTACTTCGAGAGCTTTCGCAGCATCCTCTAAGTCCCGTCCTGCAAACCGGAATATGACCTCATCAGGCGTCATGGTGATCGCGGTATAGTTCGAGTAAAAGATCATTGTCCGCGCATCCGAATACAGCTTCGGTTCGGCTTTGTGTATTTGGTCGTCAGGCATGTTTGCCGTCCTTGGGCGCGAGACGTTCGAGAAGTGGGAAATTATGGCACACCAGGATCGCCTCCACAAGACGGCGGCGAGGGTCGGGGAGTGGGCGTCGGTTATCTAGGAGTCCAAGAGGGCTACAATATCCTCAATAGACCAAAGCTTCTTTGTAACGCCCGCTTCCATTGCTGGCGTACATCGCAAGGTCTTATGAATGCGAACGAAGTTATAATGCATGTAGTGAAGCGCAACCGCGTGCATGTGATTCTCAATCTTCTTTGAGAATCCGTTTGTCAGTCTCGTAAACCGTCGCATGTTCATTCGCATTGTGAGGTTCTGGCGTTCAATGTAGCTAGTCGAAACCAGGTTCGGATCGGGATTACCGCTAATTGCGTATTCCGGCCCATCGTGA
>DIYZ01000231.1 GCA_002427845.1 Chloracidobacterium sp. UBA6041
CGTGGCGATTGTGCATGGTGTAACGGCCACTCGAAAAAGGGATCCTTCGTCCTAAGAGTGTTTCTCGTACCGCGCTTTGCCGCGAGCAGCGCTGATAGAGGTAAGCAGCGGAAGTGGGTGGCGCAGCCGCAGCTTCCCTGGCCTCTATGACTTGTTGGACGGCGCGTTAGTGGGAATCATGCCCGATAAATCCAAGCATTTGCACTTACAGCTTGACTGTCATCATAGCCGCCAGTAATCAAAACTTGTCCGTTTCCCAAAAGCGTTGCTGTCGCAAACAACCGCATCGTTCCCATATTGCCGTTAGCGAAAGAAAAAGTGTTGTTTGCAGGGTCAAAAACTTCCGCTCTGTTTGCGCCACCTGCAATCAAAACTTTGCCGTTGTTCAAAAGTACCGTCGTGCCCTGCAATTTGTAACGAGCAGCATTCAGGCTACCGACTGCCGTAAAGGTTCCGGTCGTGGGATTGAAAACCTCCGCATTTCGATATGCGCTTCCGCCTCGTCCGTCACGTTCGTCTGAGCCGCCAATAATCAAGACTCGTCCGTCTGCCAGCAAAGTTGCATCGTGTTTGTGACGTCTGACGGTCAAATTTCCGGTAGAACTGAAAGTGCCGCTCGCAGGATTGTAAATTTCAGCACTGGAATAAATCGTAATTGCTGTGCGTCTGCCTTTATGGCCACCAGTAATCAAGACGTTTCCGGTTTTTAACAAAGTCGCAGTATGAGATTCACGAGCCGTCGTCATGCCGCCCGTAGCGGTAAAAGTGTTGGTTGTCGGGTCATACAATTCGGCATCCGCCAGAAACGTCCAGCCCGTTCCAACGCCACCAGCCAGAAGGACTTTGCCATTGTTCAAGAGCGTGGCGACGTGACCGCTTCGCGCCGTGACCATTCTGCCCGTCGGCATAAAAGTGTGCGCTGCCGGATCATACAACTCAGCACTTGCAAGATAACTTCCGTTGTAGCCGCCTGCAATCAGAACCCTACCGTTAGGAAGCAGCGTTGCTGTATGACCGGCGCGAGTAGCATTCATGTTGCCTGTGGGTGCAAACGTACTCGTCGCCGGATCAAAAACTTCCGCGCTCGCCAGCCTGTTTTCATCGCCAGCAAAACCGCCCGCAACTAAAACTTTACCGTCAGGTAGTAGCGTTGCCGTATGAGCGGCTCGCTGTGTAGTCATGCTGCGAACTGCGTCAATAATACCAGCGTCAGGGGTACTGCTATCTTCACTATGCCCCCCGTTTGTGGCAGTAGCATTGCCTTTACAGCTTGGCACTAAGGAGATAACCGTTAGCAGCAGAACGAGAAGCGATGTTGTACGATTCGTATTTTTCATTGTCTCCCTCCACCGCTATTAGACGCAGATAGCTGTTCTTTCCTTCAATTATTATATGTCTGCCTAAGAACTGAAGCCGTCAACTATATATTATGCCGCAACGGCGTGATAACTTTTCACTTTCCGTCCCCGGAAACGCTCCAGGAATGCGCGTCTTCTGCAAGCGCGCAAAAGGCAGTAGCACACGCGGTCTCGATCTCCAGCGGAGGGAAGCCGCTCTTCCTCGTCGCGGAGGAGGAGACCACGACCTTCTGAGATTTAGCTTGAGGCCCCGGCAACTCTAGTTGCGATGGACAGTTTAGTTGAATGGTGGGAGTTGCCTAACAACGGCATGCACCCGACGCCCCATCACGATGCCTCTCATCAACGTCGAATAGAGGCGCGGGTGATGCCAGGCGTTATGCGGACGCCGGAACCGCTGACGAGGCAGAGTATCAGCTGAGAATCTCGTAGGCCTAACTATGAAAGTCGCGTTCGGGATGAAGGCCCACTCAGGGTGGGCAGCCCTGGTCGTCCTCGGCACACGCAGCGGTGAGCTACAGGTGGTCGACCGGTGCCGCATGGAGCTAGTCGAGAAAGATGAAGCGTCGTGGGCGAAGCAGCCCTATCACGCTGCCGAACGCTTGAACGCGGGCGACGCACGAGATCTAGTCAGACAGCGTCTCGTGACGGCGCGCCGAATCGCGGTCCGAGAGATGCGAACGGTTGTAAAGCGCGCACGCGAAGCGGGACATGAGGTAGCCGCCTGCGCGGTACTCGTGGTCGATCCCATGCCTGATTGGACCGTCGACGAGATCCTTGCCGTGCATTTCCGGATGCACAAGGCTGAGGGGGTGCTATTCCGCGACGCGCTTGCTCGTGCCGCCAGAGCGTGCGGCTTAAGACTCCTGCGTGTACCCGAGAAACAGTTGCATGAGCACGCCGAACGAGCACTAGCGACTTCGGTGAACAGCTTGCGGAAGACGATCGCGTCGCTTGGGAAGTCAGTGGGCCCGCCTTGGGGCAAGGACCAGAAGGACGCCGCGCTCGCTGCCATGATCGCCTTGCAGGGACAAATGAAGTGACCACGTACTCGAATACGCCGTCCAACAACGGCATGCAGCGGACGGCGCTTCGCGCCGCCGCTGATGCCGAGCGTTAACGCGTAAAGAAAAACCGAGAGGCCGGGTTTGGCCCGGCCTCAAATCGGTTGGCGGAGACATTCAGCCTCAACAGGTCACTGTCCTCACCCCAGCCACCTATCGCCGTTGACTCAGCATTCTAAACCCAATTCAAAATTCGTCAATGCAAGAAATCTTGTAAGTTTCTGTTAGTGTTGAAACCGGGCAGCGGACTCTACATCGTTTCTTCCGGCTCACCGGATCGAAAACTGATCCCGCGGGGCAGAAGCCGCACTTCAGCAAGGGCTTTGGCAAGTCGATCACCGGTCAACGGGGGCTTTATTAGATTCGAAATTCGCAATCCGCAATTCCTAGTCGATCGTCTGGGGAATATGTTTCCAAACGGAAGTAGGTAAACTTCCGTCGACGTGTTTCACGCGCTCTTCAATATCTGGTGGAATCTGTGAAGAGCTTCTCCTGACGTTGGCGAGATGAGTTGAATGCAGCGCCTCCAATAACAGCACGAGCTTTGATGGCAAAGGCGAATCTGTCCCAGTGTGTTTCACCCCGTTGAGATCGCGGGAGTTATCCGTCCGAAATTACCGAAGCTGCACTCCGCTAGTCGTCAAACCGAACACCTGACCATGTGCCGACAATCTAGTGTCATTGTCTTACTAACTGATCCTCATTAAAACTCATCATCAAAGTCGCCGGGCTGGGATTACTCCTGGCATAATCTACTCCCAGGAAAGCAATTTTTATTTTCCTTCCGTCCGAGTAAGTAAAGAGCACAGAATAATCTTTTACTTCGTATGTGCCTGAGCCCGCAACGAGGGCAGGGTTTAAGCAATCAATATACTCGTGATACAGAACCTTGATTGCTCCGTTGTCGGTAAATCTTCCATCGGACGTAAAAGTGATAGAAGGGATTTTCCCATTCACTTCACTCAAGACATAGGTTCCATTGAAGGTTGCACCGTCAACCGGATTGACTTTGAAAAAGCGATGATCAGTTTGGTTTGGCGTGATGATGAGTTTGTCACCTTCCATCCTCAACGGAATATCCGCGTAAAGCATTTTCAAAACTCCTCTGCCATTACTGAACGTGTAGGTTCCCCAATCCCGCTGGTGCAGCTCCGGCGGTATACGGGTGTCTAATCCATACAATCCTTCAGAAGGAAACTTGGGTCCAAAATAGGCCTGTCCGTTGGATAAGAAAATGGGTGAAAAAACTTTATACCGTACACCAAGTGTATCTCCAATTGAGGTTGCACCGACTGCCAGAGAAATACCTTGCCACACACCAACAATGCCGGGGCCTTTGGCCGAACCCGCTCTTAAAGCGGGCCCATTGAAGTCGGCAAACTGTAAGGAGAATAAAAGACTCTCAATGCTATTACGGTAACTTATCCTATCAGAGGAATAGTATCTCGACAGGTTACAGTTCTTTCTTGATTCTAAGATCGCCACTCGCTCGAATCGGTTATTGATCTTAACAACAAACAATTCAAGCCCGAGTTCAGTTTTATAAGGGGTTCCATTTTCCGCCTGAACTCCGCCTTTGCCTCGAATGTATTCCCAGCCGTTAAATGATCTCTGGGCCGCGTTTTTTCCATAATTTCCGCCGCCGGCGATGTACATCTTAGTAGTGTTGTACATAGCAGCCGCTTCGTCGTAACTTTGCGCCAGGGCTTGTTCCAATGTGCCTGAGGAATTCAGTGGCGGCATTATTTGCATCGCCAACTGTTCACCGGCAGGTAGGTCTAACGGTTTAAATACAACGCCGTCTTGAAATCGCTGTTCGCTCCATCCCGCCGGCGCTGAGTAGGTCATCGCGCCAAACTTTCCTGGCTGACCACTTTGAATTGTAGCCGGATTATTTTGAATGGTGGCCGGAGATGCCGCGGCAGTCTTATCCATTTCTATACCGGCGACAAATGCCTGCAATTGAGGCAAGTAAGCCTGATCGTTAAGAACGCCCAGAACGCTGACGGTTTTTCCGAAGCCGCTGAAGACCGTCAGTAAGGCAAGAGCTTTATTGCCCTGGAATTCCACGGCTCCCCCGCCTGCGATTGCTGTCCAACCATTCTCTGCTTCTGTTTCCGTCTTTGGATTTGCTTCCGCCTTCAAGGGCTGGACCACCAGGTTATTCCACTCTTTGGTAAAATCACTTTGCGGATTGCCGGCACTCGGTGTCGCGCCATAAACCGTGATGATGCAAAAGCCGCCCGTGGTTTGATTCAGACTGCTGAATGCGATGACGTTCTCTTTCTGGGTTTTGTTCCACCCCGGAGGCGGCGTGTATTTAACAATTCCCAACTTTTCCGTCTGGCAGAAAGCGGTTTGCGGAATGAACAAACCTGGAACGACCAGGACGCAAAAACCAAAAACCAATTTATGAGTAGATTCGGGTAACTTCATAGCATCCAGCACCTTCATTTGAGCAAAATTTCCAAAATCAGCTTGCGACTTTATAATCCACAGATTACACAGATTAAGAAGAGAACATATCAGAGCTGAGACGGCTGCGCATTGTGATGTATCACGCTGAACCTATTTGGTATTGGTTTTGAATCTGCGAAATCTGTGTAATCTGTGGATGAATTAGGAACGCGGCATCAGCGCCAAACAAATACAGAACCGGGAGCCGACCGGGGTGAGACTGTGATTCAGGTGTCAGGCATTGGGCCGTTCGAGGTCAACTATGTGAATGCGGCGGACGACCCGCGCAACGCGACCAAAAAGTGACCATGAAGTCGGCCCACTGCTCGTCTGATCCGATCCGCTTCGTTTGTTTACGCCGAAGGCGTTCGATAATTTCAGCCCAGGGTAACACCCTGGGGAAAGCACACCACCGTTCCTACCCTGAAAGGGTTGAATACGATTTTGGCGATTGGTTCGACTATTTCACCCCTTCAGGGTGATGAACATTTGGCTGCATGGTTTCCCCAGGGTCTCGACCGCGAAATTTGGATTGCGAATTGATAGAATGTCGCTCGCAATGGAGTTATTCCGCAGGGAGCACAGATTATGTCAACAACAGCCGACAAGCTAGTCTCAGAAATTCGGGCATTACCTGATGTAGAGAAGCTGCGTCTGGTAGATGCGATTCTCACTGACCTCGACAAGCCAGACCCCGAGATAGATCGCATTTGGGCTGAGGAGGCTCGGAAACGATGGGCGGGTTATAAAGCTGGTCGCATTCCAACAGTATCTTATGAATAGGACTTACCCATTCCTCTCTACACAGATTGAGCCCGAGATCCGACGGTTTTTATTTGCTCGCTTCCCTTACTCGCTGATCTATGGAATTGATCAAGAGACAATCCTGGTGATTGCCCTGGCTCACCAGCACCGTGAGCCGCGATATTGGGCCGATCGCACAGACATAATTTGACCTGCGCGGACTAACAAACAATAAGAAGAAGGGGAACCGGGGAAAAGGGGAACGGGGAACGGGAAAGACAAAGGCAGTATCCACAGATTACACAGATTACGCAGACAAGAAGATGAGGAAGCAGCGGCACTAAGCAGGAGCAGGACGCGCAGCTCGTGGCCTGATGGTCCTGCCCTTGCCTCCTAATCGGTTTAATCTGCGTAATCTGCGGACTCCAAAAGCGCCTGCCTGAGATTCGAAATCTATCGAAACTGATTGTCGTCTGCTGATGGTCCATAACGGGCGGGGACTTTCGCTCCCAGCAGACGCAGATAGACCGTCATCTGCCCGCGGTGATGTGCCCAATGATTGATCGTGTCCTGGATCATCACATAGCGATCTTTTCATCACCTTTAACGGAATAAATTTCCCTCCGTCTCGACCAAAAATCAATCGTCCGCTATGAACCGTGACAGGCAAGGTGCGGCTGACGCTGGTGTATTATGTTCGATCCAATGGGCAGAAGGCAGCAAGCATTAAGCAGTAAGCAGTAAGCAGTCGGCAGGAGCAGAGGTCGACTTCTTGACAAGTTGAAATGATTATTCAGCAGAACATCGCCCAATCCTTCCAATCGCCGATCGTGCGCGTGTTGCTCGGCGCGATTGCGGTTGGGCTGCTCTATGTGCTCTGGAGGGAAGTGCGGAAGATCCCCGCGAAGCTGTTCACACTGATGGCCACGGCATTCGTGGACATGCTGGGACTGCTGATGATCATTCCGCTCCTGCCATTTTATGTAAAGACACTCGGCGGGTCGGGCATCGACGTGCTGGGAATGCACTTTGGGATCGGGATGATCATCGGCTTCATCGTCGCGGCCTTCACCGTCGCCCAACTGCTGAGCGCGCCGATGTGGGGCCGGTTTTCTGATCGCGTGGGGCGGCGGCCCACGCTGCTCATTGCGTTAGGCGCATCGGCAATTGCTTATCTGATTTTCGGCTTCGCACACTCGCTGCTCGTCTTGTTCATCTCGCGCATCGTGCAGGGGGCAGGCGGAGGCACAGTGGGAGTGATCCAGGCGTACGTGGCGGACTCGACTGATCCGAAGGATCGCGCGCGAGCGCTGGGATGGCTCTCGGCGACAACCAACCTCGGTGTGGCGTTGGGGCCGGTGCTCGGTTCCTTCGCGATCGCATTAGGCAAGCGCGACCTGATGCCGGGATCGGGGACGATGCAGATGGGGCACGCGGCGCCGGGAATCATGGCGGCGGCGCTCTGTCTGCTAAACATGATCTTCGTCGCGCGCTATCTGAGGGAATCGCGTGATTTCAGTGAGCAGCCGCGGGCGGGCGAGCTACGTCGTACTTCGTCGCAGGCGATCTGGCGCGTCATCTCGCATTCGAGCGAGCCTGCGTCGCGTCTCATCTGGATCTATGCGATCGCCATCGGCGCCTTCCAGGGAAGCTTTTCGGTGCTCGCGCTGTTCCTGAACGCGCGCTTTCAGGTCACCGAACAGACGATTGGCTATTTCTTCATGTACGTCGGCGGTATCTCAGTTTTCGCGCGAGTGCTGCTCCTGGGGCGCGCGGTCGATTGGTTGGGCGAGGCGAATCTCTCGCGTCTGGGCATCGTGCTGCTGGCTACTGGCGTTGTTGGGATGCCGTTGTCGCGAAACCTGGGGATGCTGGCATTCGCTGTGGCGCTGATCCCTTTGGGCACGGCCTTTACGTTTCCGTGCGTGACGGCACTTCTTTCGCGGGTCACTGCGCCCGGAGAACGCGGCCTCTACATGGGAATGCAACAGACGTATGGCGGCGTCGCGCGCATCATCGCACCGCTCTTCTTCGGCTGGGCGTTTGATTCGATCGGAGTATCGGCGCCGTACTTCTTTTCGTCCGCGATCCTCCTGGCAACGATTTCTCTAGGATTCGGGCTGGATAAGTATGCGAGGCCGGGACGTTCTGTCGCGCGGGAAGTGACCGGCGAAAAAAGAGAAGCGTAACAAACGCTGGACGTAAATAGGCGGAGATTGCTTAAGATCCAAAATCCCGCTCGGTACCCGTCGCACTGGCAACTCTTTGGACCAGCGTTTTCGTCTTAGTGCAAGAATAATCCCCAGCCTCGTTCTACCAACCAGTTAGGTTTTACTTTCCAAGTCTCCCCGAAGGTCCGGGGTGGTCCGCAAGTCTCAATGCGGCTCCGCCAGTACTTCAAGGGAACTCTCCCCGAGCTGCGCTCCCCGTTTACAATTTTCCATTTAGGCTTTGGCTCGTTTTAGGAGTGCCAGGGTTTTCTGTAAGGAGATAAGACAATGAAGAGACAAGCGTTTGTACTAACTTTCGGGGTCGTTCTGTTTTCGATCGTGGTCTCAATGGGGATGCTGATCAAAGTTCCGGAGAGCAATGGCGCGGCTCGCTTGGCCGGCGGTCAGGGACAAGGAAACGATATTCAGGCTGGTGAGTATCGTCGTCTATCCGGCCCGTTCACACACAAGAATCTGGCGATCTTTCTCATTCATGGGAAGAGTAAGGCAGTGGGGAAAACTTTCCTGACGCTACAGGAAGCGCTGTTGCAGAAGAAGGTGGTCGTGTATGAGACCAAGAGCGTGAACGAACTCGCCATCGAGAATTTTTCCAACGAAGATGTTTATGTTCAGTCGGGCGATATCGTCAAAGGCGGGCAACAGGATCGCATGATAGGTGTCGATCTGATCGTGCCGCCGAAATCGGGTCGCATGCCAATTTCGGCTTTTTGCGTCGAGCATGGACGGTGGAGTGGTCGCGGTAATGAACGCGCGGGAGTCTTCAGCAGTTCCGCGGACGCTGCCGCGACTAAGGAGATCAGGCTGGCGGCTAAGCGCTCGAATTCCCAGGGAGCCGTTTGGGAAAACGTGAGAGTTGCGCAGGACAAGCTCAGCCAAAATGTCGGCACGCGGGTGAATTCCACGGTGTCGGAGTCGAGTCTTCAGCTTGCAGTTGAAAACACAAGAGTTCAGGAGACCGCCGAAAGTTACATCAAAGCGTTGGCTAACATTGCGGACCGAAGCGACGACGTCATCGGTTATGTATTCGCGATCAATGGCAAGGTCAATAGCGCGGACGTCTATTCTTCAAACGCGCTATTCAAAAAGCTCTGGCCCAAGTTGCTCAAGGCAAATGCCATTGAAGCCATCGCCGAGTTGCAAACGGAGAAATTCAATCCGGTAAAGCCGGAGAGTGTGAAAACATTTCTCACTGAAGCCGAGGCGGCGCGCCCATCGGAGAAGGCAGTCACTACCCGGACCACAATGGTGACTCGGGAAGACGACAGCAACATCCTGTTTGAAACTCGCGATGAAAAGCAAAAGGGAGAGTGGGTTCACCGCAATTACATCAAGAAAAACTAAGAGCCGCGGAATGGGGAAAGGGGAACGGGGAATTAGAAACGGGGAAGGGGTAAAGGGGAACGGGGAAAATCAGTGGAGCACGGACTGATCTTGCCTACCTTGACCCTTTCCCCCTGACCCTTTCCCCTTTTTGTTTTCAGTGGACAATCTTCGTCGAATACAAAACGCCGTACATCGCGTCCTGGTGTTTGGGGAAACCTCTGCCGTTGCTTGATAGCATCAGGTTAACAAACTGTACCTGGCCCGCATATTTTCGGTAAGCCATCCATTGTAGACGTCGGAAACCGTCCGGCTTCTCGGGGTTCGCTTCGCGAAACTGAACACCTTTGAGACCGTCAATTTCCAGCCACTTAAGTTCATCAACCTCGCCATTTTTTTGGCGCGTCTTCGCGCCATCATAAAACGCTTTAATGCTGACGTCGGTGGGGAAGCTTTCGTCCATCGGCGAAATGCTGACGATCAGGTTAGCCGCGTCGCTTCCACCCGGTGAACTCCACACAAGCTCCTTAGATTCGTTGCTGACCTGCTTCCACTGAGGTGGTACGGTCCATGACATTCCCTGCTGATCCCATTTGACCGTCTGGCCGCCGGCGAGTGCCTCTATCTGTGCGGCGGTAGGCGTAGCGGTTTCAGCATCGCCCGAGCTATTCGAACTCGATGTCGACTTGCCCGATCCCTTCGAGTTGGTTGCTGTTCTTAATTTGTTACTTAGATTGCAAAGCGTTAGCGCAAATCCGAGAACAAGGACGACTGGAAGTTGTTTCATGGTCCACACTCACAACGGAGAACTGAAAGAGCAGTCAGCTTCTATTGCAAAACAGGGTGGCAAGTCAATGTCTCGATCACTTTTGCGCCGCGGAACGCGAACTAACAGTTCGCGTTACAAACGTCGCGGCGCATGTTATCCTACGGCTTCCCCTCCAAAACCCCCCTTTTAGTAACAGAGCCACAGCGCTCGAGTTTTGCGGAGACACTTCTATGAAAACGACTATCTTCCCGCCCAGCCGCGTTTCGCGTCTGGTCAGCCGGGTGAAAACACCACTATGGATCGCCCTTCCGGCCCTTGGCCTGCTGATGTTTGCCGGCGCTTGCCAGAGGGTTGACACGAATGCAAATACAAATGTAACAGCCAATGCCAACACCTCTCCGATCAACGCCAACGCCAACCTTTCGCCCGCGCCCGCTTCAGTAATTGCCGCGCGCGAGCCGGAAAAATATAGCGCCACCCTGGTGTTCAGCGCGGAAACTGAAGGCGGAGAAAAGACCGTTGGCATTCCCACGTTGTCTGCCGAAGTTGCGCGCAACGGCGCCGATCGCCGCGTGTCGTTCAAACTGCCTGATGGTTCCGATCTCATTTATCTCGAACAGGGTGATAAGCACATTGTGATCGCTCCCGGCCGCAAGCAATATGCGGAATTGACGCCGGAGGCGACGGGGTTTCAACTGCAAAAGCTGATGACGCCGGGCCAGCTCGTTTCATATCTGGAAAACCTGAAAGGCGTCGAGCGAGTTGGCGACGACACAATAAACGGTCGCACCGCCGACAAGTATCGTTATGCGACCACTACAAACACGTCGACCTCAGCAGGCCAGGTCAGCAGCGAAGCATTTGTGTATGTGGATAAGGAGACGGGCCTGCCGCTCAAGTCCGAGTTGTATAGCGAAGCCAGCGGAAACGTGCAGGGAGTAAAGGGAGCGAGAATTGTTGCGGAGATGCGCGACATCAGCAGCAACGTCGATGACTCGCTGTTTCAGGTGCCGGCGGGACTTACCAAAGTGCCACCCGAACAAGTGCGTGCGCAGATCGACGCAATTACAAATACCATCGCGGCCGTAATCAAAGCGCTACTGAGCAACATGACGGCGCCCGCTCCGGCCACTGGTGTGTCTCCGGCGCTGATGGCTTCGCCGTCGCCGAGCGCCACACGCTGAGAAAACAGATGAGATACATATTGATTCTTGTTCTGGGACTTGTCATTGGCGCCGCCGCCGCCATTTTCTTTCTCGGCGTGCCGCGTGCAAAGGCAATTCCCGGCGCTCGCTTGCAAGCGCCTCCAGCCGGCGGCGACCCGCCGGGGACGGTAGTGGTTTCGCTCAGTGACAGTTTTTTTGACGAGTTGCTGGGCACAGTCTTTCGCGATCTGGGCCCACCAACATTCAACCTTTCGGGCACAGCTGCCCCACCGGGTTCTTCCAATATTCGGCACGCCGTTTTTCAGGCTGCCTGCACAAACAGCGTGACGTTGGCGCCGGAGGGAAGCAACGTCAAGACGCACGTGCAGTTTGCGGGCAGTAATGTTTCGGCGCCGCTTGCGTTTAGCGGTAGTTACAATCTACTGGGAAACTGCATGCAGTTTAAAGGTTGGGCCCAAACGAGCGTGCAGCTTTCGTTTGATCAGCCCAGTCAAACTCTTTATGGGCGCGTGAATGTTGAAGGAGTTAACCTTGAAGGCGTGGCGCCGTTTGCAAATAATTTCGTCACAGTGTTTGTGAGAACGGCCATCGATAGCCGCGTGAATCCGCTGCAGATTTTGCGACCGCAGCAGTTGCAATTACTCATTCCCGTGCAGGCGAGCAACGGGACGGTGAAGGCGCATGTAAAAGACGTGCGCAGCGAAGTGCAGGATGGCTCTCTGCGTTTGCATATCACTTACGACTTCACCGGCGCCAAAGGCGAGATAAACAAAGGATGAGGAATGAAGGACAAGGGAAATTATCTTTCATCCAGCCTGCGGAGCAGGCGCTAGCATAAAGCCTGGGGCGTGAGCCCCAGGAACCAGTGAGGCACAATTGGGAAGCCCGTGAAACGGGCGACAGACCTTCATCAAGATCTCGTCGTCCTCCTTGCAACTGCCGCCCGCTGCGCGGGCTAGCGGTTCTGAATCTCGCATAACCTGGGGTTCCGCTGCGCTTCACCCAGGCTTTATGCGGCCGCCTGCTCCGCAGGCTTGCTATCCTTGGCACTGCATGACCTTGGGTTTGCGCTGCGACTTTATCCCTTTTATGGAAGTCTTACTTTCGCCGCTTCTTCTTCGGGCGAATCGTGTTGCGGGGAAACTCCCACCCCATGTTTGTAAGCGAGTTCGCCGCCGAGCCAACCGGAAATCGAAATCAGTATTACTCCCAACAGCGACAACAAGAAAGGAATCCGCATGCGATAGTTGACCCAATGCGCGCCTATCCTCATCCGGAAGTAAAGACTGATAGCAAAGACGATCAGCGCGATGATATTCAAGCGAGCGTGCCAATTGGCGATTCGCTTCACTCCCGGATCTCTAATGCTGAGCCAATCAATAATCCCCGGCACAGCCGCAGCTACGGCCCCCAGGCAGCCAGCCGCCAGCATGAATTTAGAGATCAAAGGCAGGCTGTCGTGACGATAGAAATAGTAAATTACGTCGGTTGCAAACGACGTGGACCACAGAGCGATAGGAAACGGAATCAGGATCGGATGAACAGGATGTCCGCCGATACTGGCTTTACTTGCCATGGGGGGAGTTCCTCCTTTCAGGAGAAAAAAGAGTTTGATTCAACTGCGCGACGTACGATACATCCAGCCTGCGGAGCAGGCGTTAGCATAAAGCCTGGGGCGTAAGCCCCGGGAACGGGTTAGTGCAAGGGACCTTAGCCCGTGAAACGGGCGACAGCCTCTGGTTACGAGTAACTCTCTTCATATTCAATTCCTTAAGAGATAGAGCCTTATTACTGTGCGTTCGCTCTAGCCATTCTCAGCGATCAAACGTTTCGCCCATTCTACTGCTTCCGGATAATCGTTTCCATCAAGGACAAACTCCTGTCCGCGCGCTACGCTCTGCAAGTCCGCGCAATTCTCGCTTAGACTCCACCGAGCAACGTTGCCATGGTAACTTAGCGCTGCCTTGCCAACGGCAGGGTAAAACCACTTCGGCAACCGCCAACGGCTGCGACTCTTGCCCGGTTCTGTCAGGACTAGCTGATCCGAATAGGAATGGAAGGTGCCACCATTGTAAGTTGTGCCGTTTCCGGCTGCGACGTAAATCGTATTCCTCGGGTAGTCTGCATTAGCGTGAGGATGCTCGGAAGCCCAGTTAGGAATTCGAAGCCTATCCTTCCACAATCGCCAAATAGCTCCGATCTCCAACCATCCAAAAAACATGTGGATGTCCGGAGCGCCAGGCTTAAAACGAAATCCCCCATCGCGGTTTTCGACGCGTCGAAACCAGCCGAAGAACAGAAAGGTGTCGCCTACTTCGACGCCATGGTTATCGAGGTGGCGCTGAGCTGCATCTGCCTGACCGAACAGTGGACGCCAGCCCGGCTTGCGGGGCCGCGACTCGATGCGGAGATCGGGATCAAGATGAACATGATCATTTGCCTTCAAAGGTTTCTTGCGGGCTTCCGTCAAATCTTCGACGACCGCTTCGATTCGTCTATTGCCGCCAACATCAGAAAAGCTCATGCGCGCAGATTTTTCTGGTATAGGCAGCGACACAAAAGAGCCGTCCTCGAAGATTGGGCTTGCACATCCACCAAACGAAGAATCAAATCCTTTTCGACTAAGAATCAGTTTCATGCGACAGTTCTCCTGACGGATTGGGCACTGGGGCTTCAGGCCATCGCCCGCTTCGCGGGCTGGCGAGGATGCTCACAAAACCTGGGGTTTCGCTTCGCTTCACCACAGGCTTTATGCTGGCGCCTGCTCCGCAGGCGCGCCACCAACAGCAGTTTCGCCTTCCGCAAGACTGCGCTGGCGCGCAAAGTGGTCCACGATTTCCTGTGCTGTTTTCTTTCCCACAAAAGGCGACAGCTCTGATTCCGTGGTTGCGGCAATTCGCTGAATAGAACCAAAATGTCTAAGCAAACGTCCCTTGCGCTTTTCGCCCACGCCGGGAATCGCCGAGAGTTCGGAAGTGAAGTCGCGCAGCTCGCGCCGCTTACGATGGTAGCTCAAAGCGTAGCGGTGCGTTTCGTCGCGAATCATTTGCAGCAGACGAAGAATCAGCGAGTGAGGATCGAGAAAAATGGGCTCGTGCTCGCGTCCTTTAACCAGCAGATAAGAAACCTGATTGTGGCGCAATGGAGGCTTCACTACGCCCACCATAGGCACGGCTTCGAGATCCAATTCGCGCAGCGCATCTGCCGCGGCATTGAGCTGGCCCTTGCCGCCGTCAATCATGACTAGATCCGGCAAAGGCTTTCCCTCATCCAGCAGGCGGCGGTAGCGGCGCAGGACAGCTTCGCGCATTGAGGCAACGTCATTGGCGCCCTCAACCGTCTTAATCCGAAACTTGCGATACTCCGAGCGGTTCATCTTTCCGTTATCGCACACCACCATTCCCGCTACATTCTCCGCGCCTTGAATATGCGAAATATCAAACGACTCGATGCGCGCAGGAAAGCGCGGCAGCTCGAGCGTCTCCTGCAACTCCTCAAGCACCAGTTTCATGTC
>DIYZ01000202.1:0-1088 GCA_002427845.1 Chloracidobacterium sp. UBA6041
CCTGCGTTTCAATTGAGTTGGTTTGCATATTAATAATTGAAGAAAGCGGAAGCAGGGAAGTCTTCTGGGTTGTCGCTGACGAGCATCAGCCGGCGCCGAGACCAACCCGGACCTAAACCTGTGCGAAGACGCCGATTCTAATGATCGTTCACGCTCATGGAGCGCTTTAAAGGCTCTCGTCTTTTCTGCCTCATCAAGAACTCAAGTCATCAGAACTATGGGCAAGCCCTCATGTAACGCGATGACGCCAGTAACCGGTTAGTTTGCTGAAGTGCATGATTGCGTATATTGAAACTCTGTCCTGCTCCGCTTCCCATCGATAATAAAGTGAATACGGAAATCGTCTGAGCAGATAGCGTCGAATTTGATTCTCTTCGATTACTGGCCAGGTGGCGGGAGATGCGAGCAGAGTCTGAATGGCGGCCTCGATCTCCGCGACAAAGGCCGCTGCTACCAGAGGTGATGAGTGATCAAGGTAGTAACGTAACGTGTGGCAGCCAAATACTCGTCCGCGGCCTCTGAATGAAAGCCATAGCTCGCCATGCGCTAGCTCGAAGGCAGATGTTCCGCCAGCAGATTTCGCACGCGCGCCAAAGCCTCATCGCCAGGAATCAGCGCTGCCTCTCCAGACTCTACCTGAGCAATGCGGCGCCGTACTTCCGCAAGCTGTGCGTTAGTTATCTCCGGCGAAATATCCTCGGCCAGACTTGCAATCAGCCGCTCTGTGAGCTCGGTTCGAACATCGATCGGCAACGCCACTGCGTCATTGAAGATTTCTTCAGTTGTCGCCATGGCCAAAGACTACAAGCAGCTTGCGGTTTGTGACAAGTGAAATAGAGTGGACGTGAGCATTAACCGCGCCAGCTTTGAATATGAGAATCCAACTGCGCAAGAGAGATAGTTTGAGCGGGATCGGCCTCAATCTCGGCATCACGTCGCAGCGCTTCGGCAACGCCTTCATCTTCGTCTGATAAAATACGCGGAAGGGAGTTGAGGAGATTCGCGGCCAGCGCTGCCCGTTCCTGCTCAGTTAAGTCGAGCGCGAGTTTCTCTATTTCAAGGATGGTGCTCATGAACGAAGGATAACT
>DIYZ01000202.1:1170-9487 GCA_002427845.1 Chloracidobacterium sp. UBA6041
AATATCCTCGGCCAGACTCGCAATCAACCGCTCAGTGAGTTCGGCGCGAACATCGGGCGGCAAGGCCACCGCATCACGGAAGATTTCTTCAGTTGTCGCCATGGTCAAAGACTACTCGTTTCTGACGGTTTGTGACAGGCGGAATAGTGGACGTGCGTACTTGACCGCACCCACTCAGGGTATGAGAATCCAACGCTAGAGAAATAACCTGATCTCGATCAGCGTCAAGTTCTGCATCGCATCGACAAGCGTTTTCGGCAGAGCACGCCGTTGGCCGCGTACTTCATTCTGAGAAGTGGAATACCAAGATACTCAGGTTTGTTTGGCTCGTGCTATCTTCCAACAGCGTCAATCGGAAATTGATCCAGCCGTCATTGGTCTTTCCAAGTGTTTCAACGTAACACCTGTGGTCTGGCGTGGCAGCATCGATTTCTTCAAGAACAGGGCCCAAATTCCTGTTCCGAACAAAATAGATTATGGCTGCTTTTGAATCACGCCATGTGAGATAGCCTAAGATCTGATCAATGGCGAAGAGATCAAACTCTGCTTCAGCCCGTTGCAGCAAATCACCATTCCTGATACCGCTCCACCCTTTAGCTTGCACGGTGGTGCAAGCGTGATTGCTGAGCAGTGACTGCATGGGTGCGGGAACGCATTCATCCAGCAAAATCTTCATGAGGCGGCAGGAGAAAGTAGGGCCCGCTCAGAGCATTCCAGGACCTCGCCGGCTAAGTCGCGGGTGACTGAAGGAAAGCACTCGAGGAATTCGTCCAGCGAATAGCCGTTCTCCAGATATTCGAAGAGAGTCTTAACCGGCACACGGGTGCCTTTGAAGACCGGCACACCGCCGAGAATCTCAGGGTCAGTGGTGATGAGATCAGATGCGCTCATACCCGCAGTTTATTCCAGATCAAGCTCTGCCGTAAATCTCGCTAGCTATGTTTAGTGATCGTGTGCGCCTGCCGGCAGATTACCTTGATAAATCTCAGCGCCCCCAGTCACGAACTCCTCAGCCTTTTCCTTCATGCCGACTCCCAACGCCGCCTGTTCGTCGATCTGTTTTTGTGCCGCGTACTCGCGGACGTCCTGAGTGATCTTCGTGGGGCAGAAATGTAGGCCGCGATTCCCACCAACTATCCATCACGCAAGCGAGCGCGACGCAGTTGTTCGAGTTCGGCTTTTAGTGGAACCCAATATTCGCGATCAGCTTCGCGTTCTAATCTTTCTTCTTCCGACAATGCCTCCATCAAATCAATCGCTTCGCCTGGTGGAGCAAGTTTGAGCAGCGAACGCTGTTTGATGAGTTTACGACAAATCTCGGGATGCGCAGCCGCAAGCTCGATCAAAAGCTCAGGTGTGCGCAGCTCAAGAAACCAGAAGCGCAGATGTTGCGGCTTTGGTTCCGCGCGATGCTTGAAATAGTCAGCTTCGACAAGTCGGCGAATCATCGGCCAGTCTTTGTCGCGTTGAGTTTTCTTCGCTTTCACCAGATCGCGCAAAGACATCAACTCGTAGGATGTGCCGTCTTCCGCGAGCAGGGTCGAGCGTCGTGGCCACAGCTTTGCAAAAGTATCCACGCCGCGCATCTTGGTCATGACATCAACGCGCATGCCGGCGGCTTCCGAAGCGTGGCAGCGAAAGTGGATTGCGTGGCCTTTGCGCAGATAGTTCAATTCAAATGGAGGAACCGCGATAACTTCAGCCTGGAGTTCAGCCAGGGCCGCGCGCAGTCTGGAGAGATTTGCCTGGCTGGCGAGGATTGCAAAATCCGTGTCGCGGCTAAACTCCGCCGCGCCGTATAACACGCAGGCCTGCCCGCCCATCAACAGGGCGCGAACTCGGTGCGCGCGGATCGAAGAAAGGACTTTGTGTATCGGGTTCGGGATCAAGCGAGCCCCCCAGCGAAAGGTACACTTCCCAGAGCTTCGCGGATTCTCGCCAACGCTCCTGTGGCGTCAGCGAATACCACTCGGCCAATTCTTCACCTACAAGTTGTTCGGCGGAGATCATTGTCGTGTCGCTCAAGCCTTAGAATAAACCTCGGCGCCTTTCTCAACAAACTCGCGCGACTTCTCTGCCATGCCGCGAGTCAGCGCTTCTTCTTCTTTGAGACCATGCGTGGCGGCGTATTCGCGGACGTCCTGGGTGATCTTCATTGAGCAGAAGTGTGGGCCGCACATAGAACAAAAATGTGCGAGCTTAGCGCCTTCCTGCGGCAGCGTTTCGTCGTGATACTCACGCGCGACTTCCGGATCGAGCGAGAGGTTGAATTGATCTTCCCAGCGAAATTCAAAACGTGCTTTCGAAAGCGCGTTATCCCTATATTGGGCGCCGGGATGACCCTTGGCCAGATCGGCAGCGTGCGCGGCGATCTTGTAAGCGATTACGCCCTCCTTGACGTCCTTCTTATTTGGCAGGCCGAGATGTTCCTTCGGCGTGACATAACAAAGCATCGCCGTGCCGTACCAGCCAATCATCGCCGCGCCGATAGCGGAGGTGATGTGATCGTAGCCGGGCGCAATGTCGGTCGTCAGTGGGCCAAGCGTGTAGAACGGAGCTTCCTGACAAGTCTCGAGTTGCTTGTCCATGTTCTCCTTGATCAAGTGCATGGGAACATGACCCGGCCCTTCGATCATCACCTGGCAGTCATAATCCCAGGCGATTTTCGTTAACTCGCCAAGCGTCTCGAGTTCGGCAAACTGCGCTTCATCATTCGCGTCGGCAATCGAGCCGGGACGCAAACCGTCGCCGAGTGAAAAGGAAACGTCGTAGGCAGCCATGATTTCGCAGATCTCGCGGAAACGCGTGTAAAGAAAACTTTCTTCGTGATGGGCGAGACACCACTTGGCCAATATTGAACCTCCTCTACTCACGATCCCTGTCGTTCTCTTTGCCGTTAGAGGAATATAAGGAAGCCGCACGCCCGCGTGAATCGTGAAATAGTCGACGCCTTGCTCGGCTTGTTCGATCAAAGTGTCGCGAAAGATTTCCCAGGTGAGTTCTTCAGCTTTGCCGCCAACTTTTTCCAGCGCCTGATAAATCGGCACGGTGCCGATCGGCACGGGCGAGTTGCGGGTGATCCATTCGCGCGTCGCGTGTATGTTCTTGCCGGTGGAAAGATCCATTACCGTGTCTGAACCACACTTGACAGCCCAGCGCATCTTTTCGACTTCGTCGTCAATCGATGACAACACTGCTGAATTACCGATGTTCGCATTGATCTTCACCAGGAAGTTGCGGCCGATGATCATCGGCTCGGATTCCGCGTGGTTGATGTTTGCGGGAATGATCGCGCGACCGCGCGCCATTTCGTCGCGCACGAACTCGGGCGTGACGTATTCAGGAATTGAAGCGCCGAAGGACTGGCCGCGATGTTGGTGGAGTAATGAATCGCGGTCCAAGTTCGACAAACTTAAGTTTGTCGGACAGGCACGTCCCAGGTTTTCGCGGATAGCGATGAACTCCATCTCGGGCGTAATGATTCCTTGTCGCGCGTAGTGCATTTGCGTAACACAACGTCCCGGCTTGGCGCGCAAGGGCGTGCGTCTTAAGGCGGGGAAATCTTCGAGGCGTCCTTTCTCCTTTTGACGTGCCTGGTTGGCAGCGTCGAAAGTCAGATAACCATCATCGATCGGTTTTAGCTCGCGGCCCTCATATTCTTCAACGTCACCGCGCGAACGAATCCATTCAGAACGCAGTCCAGCCAGACCCTCACGCACGTCGCACGGAATCGCAGGGTCGCCGTAAGGCCCGCTCGTATCGTAGACGCGCACGGGCGGATTCTCTTCGAGCGACCTGTCGAAATTGCGGGTTGCGTTTTGATCTATTTCACGAAAAGCCACGCGCACGCCGGGTTGTTTGCCTTCGACGTAGATGCGGCGCGAATTAGGCAAAGGCTTTTCGTTGTTGACTGGCGTTTGTTCGATCTCTACTGGTTCGATTGCGGTGCTCATAGGAACTCCTTGTTGGTGGTGCAAATATTCTTTCGCCCGCTTCGCGGCCTCAAAGCTTCAATAAGAACTTTGATGCCCGGGTTTCCGCTTCGCTCCACCCGGGGCTACATTCTGCCGTCGGCTTAGCCGACTTGGCGCATTCAATCCACGATGTCGAAAACCGAAGGATTGCCTATCCTTTTGGATTGCGGAACCAAATACCAAAGTACAAAGACCCAAGGCCAAAGCTAAAAAACCGCTCCACCCTGATAAAAAGGATAGAACGGTCATTGGATAACTGTTTCTCCCTTCGACGGTGCTAACCGTATCAGGTTCAAGGGGTCTCACTCGAAGTGACTCTCAGCCGCGTCTTTTGAAACGGGCTCCCCCGAAAGCTGTATGTCTTGTCAAATCTAGTCCCGATTCTAAATCTGTTTGGGTGCGCGTGCAATGGCGCTAACGCCATGTAACAATCATGATTCCCTATGAAGGCTGATGCTCGGTTAACTCAAGCTGAAAGGAAAACAACATGGCGGTAGCAGAAGGCAAACGATTTGTAGATTTCAATTTGCAGAATCAGGACGGCAAGAACGTCACGCTCAACGACTACGCGGGCAAGTGGCTGGTGCTTTACGTCTATCCCAAAGACGATACGCCCGGCTGTACTATTCAGGGCAAATCATTTACCGCATCGAAGCAGGAGTTTGACGAAGCCGGCATCGCAGTGGTGGGCGTCAGCGCGGACGACGTGGCTTCACACAAAGACTTCTGCAACAAGTTTGCATTCACGATTGACTTGCTGGCTGATCCGAATCACGAATTGCTGGAAGCAGCCGGCGTAGGTCAAAGCGAATACAAAGGCACGATGTACTGGGACCGCACTTCCTTTGTCATCGATCCTGAAGGCACGCTACGGAAAATTTACCTCAAGGTAAATCCCGAAGGCCACGAGCGCGTGCTGCTGGATGACATCAAGGAGATGAAGAGCTGACGATCACAGAGCGAAGCTTCGAGAATTGATAGAACCGCGAGCGGTAGCGAGCGATGCGACACACAATGTTGAATGAGATCGTTGCGAAAAAGCTCTGCTGTAAACGGAGTACCAGCATTCGCTCACTACCACCCCAGCCCGGCTGCCCGGCTGGGCACCCCGGACCGCTCGGGGTTCTGTACAGCAGTTTGGGGTTGATTATCCGCCGATGAAACTCATCGAGCGCGAGGGGGCAACAAATTGAGGATCGTTGATGTAGTGGCGCGGTTCTTTCTTCATGACGACGCCTTCAATGAACTCGACAACCTCGCTGCGCGTCGCGCCGGTGCGAATCACATCACGCAGGGAATGCTCGACGGTCGAGAAAAGACACGTACGGATTTGGCCGTCGGCGGTCAGGCGTATGCGCGAGCAGGCGCCGCAAAAAGGTTCCGTGACCGACGCTATGATTCCGATCTCACCGGGGGCGCCGTCAGCAAAACGGTAACGCGAAGAAGTTTCGGAGCCACGAGCGACATCGAGCGGAATCAAGGGGAACCTCGCGTCAATCCGTTCACGAATTTCACGTCCGGACACAACATCGTCACGCGACCAGTCGTGGCCTGAGTCCAAAGGCATGAATTCGATGAAGCGCATCTTAACGTCGTGCTCACGCGCGAAGGCAGCAAAGTCGGTAACTTCAGCTTCATTGTGGTCGCGCACGATGACGGCGTTGATCTTGATCGGGTCGAGACCGGCTTCCTTCGCCGCCGCGATTCCCGCCAATACGCGATCCAGCACGTCGACGCCCGTCATCTGCTTGAAGGTGTCGCGCTTCAAACTATCGACACTGATCGTGATGCGATTCAGTCCGGCGTCTTTCAAACCCTGGGCGCGATCGGGTAGAAAATAACCGTTGGTGGTGAGTGCGAGATCGTGGAGTCCTTTTGATTTTAGGCGCGCGAGTTTTTCAATGATCGTTTCGATGTCTCGACGCATCATCGGCTCGCCGCCAGTCAGGCGAATTTTCTGGATCCCCAGCGAAACAAAGATCTCAGAGACGTACTCGATCTCTTCGTACGAAAGCATTTCCTCTTTCGGCGCAATGGGCGGCTCGCCGTGCGGCAGGCAGTAGAAGCAACGAAAATTGCAGCGATCGGTCAGAGACACGCGCAGATCGCGTATCGCCCGGCCGTAAGAGTCTTTGAGAGTTGCGGTCATCGGTTAATTCATTAATCGTCCGCCGGTAATGATACGCTGGCGAGAATGCCGTTCCAAGTGCGGTGTGGTCTCTGGGAAAACTGCAGGTCGGGCGTAGCCTGTTATAGAGTCGATTTGTGGAAAAACTACCCGTCTCAGCGGAATCGATTGCTCGCAATCCAGTAAATTTCTAAACCTTAAGCAAAGCTTCGCAAGAAGGCTGATCTACGTTTTGATCGGAAGGTAGCTAATCGACGCCCTCCCTTACGGTCGGGCTACTGCCCCGCTTCTGCCTAAAAGCAAAATGTACCTTCGCAGACTGACTGTTCAAGGTTGCGACGATCGCTGGGCGCTTCCTTCGACCGTAGCTCTTCGGGAAGTGTTGCTGGATCCGCCGGCTTGCCGATGGCAGCCACTGCTTCCACTCGAAATCCTTCCGGAATGTTTAGCGGTGCGCGCGCGGTCGTAATCAAATCCCTGCATACCGTGCACTACTAAACCTTTGAGCCAACCCTGAAGCGCAAGATTTTCCCAGGCTGCACCGGTGTCAAAAGAGTGGGTGACGGCCGGCTCGCCATTGAAATCGAAATGAGTACGGGAAATGAAGAGCACGAGAGCACCTGCGTTTTTGGCCCAGCTCTGATTGAATTCCACTAGTAGATCGAAGAACAGCGGCCAGTGTTGGGTATCCCGCCGGGCATAAAGGATGCGCCACGGCTGATTGTTATAAGAAGAAGGCGCCCAGCGCGCTGCTTCGAAGAGGGTCATCAGATCTTCCTGTGAAACAGCTTCGCCGGTCATTGCCCGCGGCGACCAACGGTCGAGAAAAATCTTATCGATTGGGTGGTCAGCTTTTCGTTTTTCGCTTCCCTTAATCATCTCTTTGCCCTTTCTTTTCGCGTGAGCTCAAAGCATAACGCGAACATCGTCTGCGACCTAAACGGACTGTGGTAGTTAAAGAAGTGATGATACAGGTAAAAATTCCGCGCACCGCGGTAATAGGTTCTCAACAAGAAAATCAGAAAGAAGTGTCGGACATGCGCTCGCGCCGCAGAAAGAGTTGGTAAGAAACTTGCGAAGTCTGGCCCTCGTTTGTGATGGTCGCGTGTGCCGCAGTGATTAATTGCCAGCCCGCTCGTCCGGCTTGATTGAGGTAGTCCCAAACTTGCGGGCACGAATCGAGCGCCGCTTGCGAATCGCCGGCGTTCAAGGGGACGCTCCCTTGCCACTCACCGTTTGCGAACGTGACCCGGCTGTATTGAGTTTGGCAAACTAAATATTCAAATTGCATAGCTCTTCTTCAATTGAACGAGCGGGAGGAGAATTAGTCACTTCATCGTCTCCTAATAGCCCAAAAGGACGGCCTTCCTATCTATCGTGAGTCAGACATAAGCAATTTCGTGCCTAACGGTACGAGGAGGTTTGCGTAAAGAACAATGCTTCATTTCAGTGCTGCATCCAACGAGGACGAATCATCCAGCAGTATCCACTCAACAATCGAGAGTGGCAGGCTGCCGTTCCTGATCAGGTCGTCGTGAAACTGGCCCAGGCGGAAGTTGGCGCCCTGCTTGTCGCGATATTTTCCGAGCAGACGCATTATCTGCCACTTGCCCACCATGTATGTAATCTTTTGGCTGGGATTGGCTGCCGCGCCTGCGGCTTCGCCGGTGGCCGATTCACGATCCAGCCCACCCGCTTCCATGAAGTAGTTTACCGCCTGATCGAAGGTCCATTTGCCGGTGTGCAGATTTACGTCAACGCCGATGCGCGCGGCGCGATAACGCGCCAGACGCAGCACCTGGCCCTGCGACGCGGAATTGACCGGGTAAAGGCCGGTACGCATCAACATCTCTTCACCATAGAGCGCCCAGCCTTCGACGAAAACACCGTCGCCATGTTGCCGGCGAATCTCATCGGGCAAATGATTGGCGATTGAGAGTTGCAGAAAGTGGCCGGGAATGCCTTCATGACCCAGGATTGGGCGCGGGTCTTCTATCGCCGCGCGAATGTAAAAGTTTTTAGACTGCGGATTGTAAGTGGGAATGAAATAGAAGCCGCTATCGTCTTTGTCATAAACGCCGGGCGGATTCATAAAGCCGCCGGGACTGGTGGGCTTGAACGCTTCGGGAAGCTGGCGAATTTCAAACCGGCCCAGGTAAGCAGGCAGCGTAACGAGATGATTGGACTTCAGGAAATCGATCATCTCCGCTTCGCG
>DIYZ01000111.1 GCA_002427845.1 Chloracidobacterium sp. UBA6041
GTCGCGAAACAGATATTGCACTAAACCGCAGCTCGGTAGCAGCACGATGTAACAGAGGAATAGGGAAGCGGGCTAAAATGGGCGGCGGTGCGAAGCCAACAATACGGCGTATTCGTTGGAATCTGACTTGTAGACGAGACGTTGGCCGGTGACGAGCCGAATTTCAAGTTGGGGACGCTCTTCATCATCAAAAGTCTGAATGGGTGGGCCGACAACAAGAGCGTGGCTCTTCAACACGGCGTCCCAAACGGTCGGAAAGTCGGCTCCATCGCGGGCGATCACAGTGCACTTGAGCACCAGTTCATTCGCCGTTTCCGTCACTGGAATAATCCTCCGATTAAAACTAACGGACCCAACTCTAGTCGCAGTCATGTTTTATTTTTGGGGCGCATTTTTCCAGTATCCGCCAATTTTGACATTACAGCCGATGCACGCTTCTTAGCGTCCGCGATGGTGCCGTATACATGTCCCGATTTTAGGGGGGCTTTGCGGCGCTTCTGAAGTACTTCCCAATGCCAAAAGGAAGCCGCACCAGCCGATGCACGATAAAGTTTATAGGTGAGGTTGGCGAGCTGCATCGCCTCACATTACGCGCCCACGGAAATGTCTCTAAGCCCAAACATTGAGCAGCTATCACGGCAATGACCGGCTTCGGCCAAGATGCCCCTCTCAAGCTTTTGTCTTGTTTTTGGCCACGATAGCCGCTCTTACCGCCTCCACCGGCGACGTAATTGGCGGCTGATGCAGCACGGCGAAAAATCGCTGCTTATCGCTTCCCTCTATCGGGGACCACGCATAGAGTCCGTCCCAACACTTCATCAAGGATTACAGAGTTTTCGGAGCATGAGGCGGACGGAAGCGAATTTCAAGAAAGCGATGGCAGTGCGGTTGAGATTTTCCCAGTCCTTGGCGAGCCGGCGGCAGCGATTGAGCCACGCAATCGTACGTTCTACGATCCAACGCTTGGGTAACTGCACGAACCCTTTCGCGTGATCGGATCGCTTGACAATCTCGGTTTCGAGACTGGGCAGGGTTTTCGCAAGCGCACTGCCGAAAATCGGGCCTTGATAGGCGCTGTCAGCAAACAGCTTTTCCAGAAATGGAAACTGACCGAACAGCGTCGCCAGTAACATGATGCCGCCATCTCGGTCCTGAATGCTGGCGGAATGAACGATGGCATGCAGCAACAGACCCAGCGTATCGACAAGAATATGCCGCTTCTTGCCCTTGATCAGTTTGCCTGCATCGAATCCGGGCGGATCAATGCGTGCCCCCCTTTTTCGGCGCTCTTCACGCTCTGGCTATCGATGATGCAGGCGGTGGGACTGGCCTCTCGTTCCGCCTTCTCGCGGCATTGAACGTAGAGCGCATGATGAATGCGATCCAGCGTGCCGTCGCAATGCCACCAAACGAAGTAGTTGTGCACCGTGCTGCGCGGCGGAAAGTCCTTTGGAAGGTAGCGCCATTGGCAACCGGTGCTCAGGATATACATCACCCCGTTCATGACTGCGCGCATGTCTGTTCGCCGCTTGCCGCCGCCCGGCTTCGCTGGCGGAATGAACGGTTCGACATGCGCCCACTCGTCAGCCGTCAGATCGCTCGGGTATCTCAAGTGATCGCGGTTGTATTTCGCTCGGTTCTCATTCGTCCACATCGGCAGCCTCCTCTCGAATCAGACCGCCTTCCTTGAATCACAACCGATTCGAATGATTCAAGAAGTTTTGGGACGGACACTAAGCGACGGCGGATAGTAGCACGTTCCGTCCTAACTTTTTGGGTGTCAATCGGTGTCCGATTATCCGTTATCGTCGCGTTGCCGCAATGATCTTCGATCCGAACCAAAAGAAAGGAGTCACTCCTGATAATTGAGATAAGCCGCGACGGCGGCAATTTGTGATTTGGTCAAATTGTGCGCAATCGGTTGCATGATGGCTGACGTGTCTGGGTGTGCGGCATCCTGACCTCGCTCTGAGCTCCAATTCACTAATTTGTTGAAGATGTAGTCATGGAGCTGACCCGCCAAACGAGGAAATGCTCCGTCACCTTTAGCCTCTGGGCCGTGGCAAGAAGCACATGGAGGCACTTGGGCATCGGGAAAGCCTTCCTCAAAGACTTTTTTTCCTGCGGCTACGAGTTCCTTCGGTGCGCCGCCTAAGGGTTTTGGATTGAGATCATGAAAATGCTTAGCAAGCGCCGCTTGCATCGTTGGGCTCAAGACGTGCGCCACATTATACATATATTTGTTTTCACGCCTGCGCTCAATAAAGGCCTTTAATTGATTCTCAAGGTACTCGGTTTGTTGCCCCGCGAGCCGTGGGATGGGAGTAGATCCATGAAAACCTTGACCCGACACCCCATGGCACGTTTTACAATAATCTATCTTGGCCTGAAGCGCTTGCTTCGAAAAGTCGGCAGTGTTCGCGGTTTCCGCTCGAGCCGCTGCGGAAAAGGAAATTGCTAGGATTACCGTTGGCAAAGCCAATCGTATGTTACTAACCTTCATAATTCCGCCTCCGATGCGACAAAAACTAATTAGGCTCCGCAGTTTTTCTCTTTAGAAGCAGCTCCTGACGAATAGCGCAGCGGGAAATCAAAAGGTTCAGAATCAATGCACACAGGCCGTCAATCGAGTTAGAAAGAAGTGTATAGGCTCTTCACTTGACAACGCTGAGGTACGACGCGAGGGCCTCAATTTGAGTAGCAGATAATCCGCTTGCAATTCGCGGCATTGGAGGCTCTGCAGTCGCATGATATCCCTCCCCCCATTGCTTGAGCTTTCGTTTTAAATAGTAATACGACAGCCCGCCAAGACGAGGAATTTCTCTAATGCCCTCAGCATTCGGGCCATGGCAAACAGCGCAAGAGACAGTATTTAAATCTGGATTTCCGTGCTCATATAAGGCCCTACCTGTGGCTGCAAGTTCCTTATCTCCATCGTCGGCAGCTTGGGGAGGTAACGTTGAAAAATAGTTTGCCAAATAGCGGATCGTACCAGGACTGAGGCTCGCTGCGGCGCCCCACATATATTGTTTTGAAAATGGATTGTTTCGCGTGTGGTTGCGAAAACTCAGAAGCTGATTCTCAATATATTTGGATCTCTGCGCGGCCAATCGTGGCGCGGCACCATAACCCTGCGCCGATTCTCCGTGGCACCATGTGCAATTCCGGAATTTGACGGTACCCATGTCCCCTGCAAACGAGGGGGCAGCGGAGGCAACGAGTGCCAGGACCGCTATTTTTGACCTGACGAATTTCATCATCTGAGCTTTCACACTTCAGTCTTTGGGCAAATGGACAACATGTTAAACGCGAGAAGTCACTGCAGATAACTGACGTAGGCGGCGACTTCTGCAATTTGTGACTTGGTCAAATTGTGCGAAGTCGGTAGCATGATAGCTGATATATCTGGGTGTTTCGGGTCCTGACCCCGCTCTTTGTTCCAGTTCACCAATTTGTTGAAGATGTAGTCATGAAGCTGACCTGCTAAACGAGGAATCGCTTCTTGACCCTTAGCTTCGGCGCCGTGACACGCCATGCACGCGGGAACATTAGTTTCAGGAGCTCCCTCCTCGTAAATTTTCTTACCCATGGCTATGAGCTTCCTTGGGGCACCACCCAATGGCTTTGAATTGAGACCCTTAAAATGCTTAGCAAGAGCTGCTCGCGTCGCCGAGCTTAGGACGTGCGCCACGTCGTACATATATTTGTTTTCCCGCCTGCGCTCGATAAAGGCCGCTAACTGATTCTCGATGTACTCGGGTTGTTGTCCTGCGAGGCGCGGGATGGGAAAGAATCCGCGATAACCTTGCCCCGATAACCCGTGGCATGTTTTACAATATTCAATTTTGGCCTGAAGGGCTCCCTTCGACCGATCGGCCCTGTCTAAGTCTTTCGCTTGACCCGCTGCGGAGAAGGCAATCGCAAGGATTGCTGTTGGCAACGCCAATCGAATGCTGCTGACCCTCATAATCTAGCCTTCTTGCTCTTATGTTCGGTTCTATGGGCTGACGCTCCGTTCCCACGACACTGAAGTAGGATCTCTGAAATACGGCTTTCGTGGCGATGCGACGCCGGTCGCAGTACCGGAGCCAGTCGCGATGTCGCGTGTGGCGGCATGTCCATGGAATTACATCGCAAACCAAAGATAGGCGAACAGCGTGTTGTTGTTGTGGGCAAACACAGTGTCCCCATCGAACCGGTTGTAGTAGGTGTATTGGAGCCCGACGCGCACATTAGCCCACGGCCACCCCGGTGCCTGACTGGAAATGAACGGGATGTAGGCGATCTCGAAGATATAGCCGTTGCTGTTTGGATCGGTCGGAGGAGTACCGCTCGGATCGAATTGACTAGCCAAACCGGAATACAACAGCGGGTCTGTCGAACCCTTCGTATTAAAATACTGTGCTGTAAGCACGACTCGATTGTCATTTCCGTAAGCTAGCGACGCCAGTGCTCTAAAAGTGTCCAACGTATCTGTCGGATTGCTCGAGCTTCCGTTGTTGAATGTCGCATCAAGCGTTTGCTTCTCGTGAATATAAGACCCACGCAGAGTAAACCAGTAATTGCTGCCCTGATATTGATACTG
>DIYZ01000095.1 GCA_002427845.1 Chloracidobacterium sp. UBA6041
TGGCCTGCTCGTTTTGACACTTGAACGGGCATGCAGCGGACGCGCAGCCAGCTAGTCCTTCATCCTCCTTAGTTCGATGAGGTGGCAAGGGGTTACCGCTACCGTAGAAACCACCGGACTTGACCCGGAATGTCCCTACGTTGCGTCAAGCTCACAGGCGATATGCGATCCGCCTCCGCCCGTTCGCCTTTTCCTTGAATATGCAAGTATCTCTTCGACCAAGGAAAAATCGCTTCTGGATAAATTTGTTAATCAATTGCGCAATGAGCCTGGAGCACAAGGATATATTCTGGTCTATGGTCGATCGCATCGAGCGGAAGGAGCCAAAAATTACCTTATCGGCCACGACGGTCTCGATGCGGGGCGAATTGTGATAGTTGAGAAGACGAGTCGAGCTCGGAAAGTAAGAATCAAGCTTTATATTGTGCCGACCGGAGCCCTTCCGCCAGAAACTCATTCTGCGCCGCCGAACAAGCGCTTGCAGCGGACTGGAATCAGCGTGCCTCCTATCGATAACTTATCGCATGATGTAGTTGTCGCCCGGCCGCTGTAGTGGATAGGTTCGAGCCCGAATCCGGTTCACTGAGTCATGAGCGCTAAAGACAATTTACTCGCGATTTCAAATCCTACGGAAAGTGCCATTGAAGAGCGCCCCCTCCTCCACGATTAACACGCGCGCGGAAACGTTGCCGGTAACGCTCGCTGTACGCCCGAGCACCAGTTCCTTACTGGCGTTGATATCGCCTTCGACTGTTCCGTTTATTTTTGCAACGGCAACATTTATCACCGCCTGACTAACTTGCGCGCCGGCACTCACGATGAGCGTGCCGTCCGATGAATCGATGTGCCCTGAAAAATGCCCATCAATGCGCAACATAGATCTGAACTGCACTTCGCCGGTAAATTTCAAGACATCTCCGACGAAGCCAAGCCAATTGTCTTTGGGTGTGTTTGTTCGCTGGGGGCTTTCAGCGGCTCTCGCAACTACTTGACTACTCACGTATTGTCCTTTCTTCTCTTGTCGGCTTTTTAGACTCGAGACCGCGGTTAGGATGACACCGCCACTTCTGCCGCTCGAATCGGGAGATAAGGAGACTTCCTCGATTGGAGAGTACACTATAGCACTCGTGCTATTTTTTTAAGTGTTACGATTAGATTGCCGTTCAGAGGCAACCTACATATGTATGCCGGATGGAATGAGCGCAGTTTGTCCCGAGATTACGGCGCGTTACGATGCAGAGTTCGGGAGTACGGAGTATGAAAGTTCATGAAGACGAATGCGGTCAGTATTGCAATGCCATCCTCTTCTATTGAATGGTGAAGAGAAGGTTGAATGCTTTCGCTCGCCGCTGAACGCGCTTTGGGACAGGTGAACAGATGATGAACGCCGAGCATTTCCGCCGCATCGCATTGCAAATGGAGGGCGCTATTGAGGGCGCTCACATGGGGCATCCGGACTTCCGGGTAAACGGCCGCATCTTCGCGACGCTCCATCCCGACCTTCAAAGGGGAATGGTCAAGCTCACACCAGAGCAGCAGCAGCGGTTCACCCGGGAGAATCCGGAGATGTTCGTGCCCGAGAGCGGCGCCTGGGGACGACAGGGATGCACGCGCGTGCGGTTGGATCTGGTCGGCGAAGACGCGCTCGGAGAGACGATTACACTAGCCTGGCAGAACACAACCAGGAAGAATGTTGTTGGACAGGCGAAACCAAAGCGAAAAACCAGATCGATTCCGCCCTCGCCGAAGCGCTGAGGCCAAAAACCAATTGGGGCCCACCATGAAAACACCGCTTCTCAAAAGGGTCAAGCGGAAAGATTACGCAAACGTTTGAGAGCTTTTACGCCAATAACTTCTACGACACTTTTTGCCCCCGCCCCGCAAACTAATTACTCTTCTGACCAGTGGTTCACCCAGCTAGCTACTTGTTTCTAGAGAAAGCGGGGGCATGCCCCCTTCCCAACCCTGAGGTTCCTACAAAGAGTTCGCACTATAAGAGGTTTGTAGCAAGAAATTGAAACGTAAGAATCGGGGCATGCCCCCTTTCGGAATGCCTGTCCTACAAATCCTGCGGAAAATACTCACGCCAACGACGGTCAACCAGCGCAGCTATGTCGTCGCGAACAATTAACTCTTTGGGAAAATCTGGCTTGGTGCGGGCGTCGATCACAATTGGGCTGCGATAGGAAAGATGGTGCCGCTCGACTCGCGTGTCCGCCGCATAGATGTCGCTGGCAGGTTCGAAGCGGGTCCAGGTTGACCAGAGAAAGCTTGGCGTTGAACGGGCCACGCCGGCGTCGTCATGCAAGACGACCAGCGGCCATTCAGCAAACGCCGGCTCCTTTGCCAAACGTGCCGACTGTTCAGGATCCTCTGCGTAAGATCGTCCCGCAACCACCAGGCAACCTGCACAAAACACTTCTGCTGCCGTTAGACCGGCAGGCATTGCGCCGCGAAACTCGCGCGGCAGGTCCCTTCTCGCCTCGCCCACGCCAAGCATGATTGCCTTGCTGCCTTCGTTAACTACTCCGCTGGTATAGTCGAGCGTGTCCATGGACACGTTTGAAAAAATGAAGAGATCGGTTTCCGGTTGAAACCGCGCGAGTACGTGCTCGAGTAGCGAAGGAAAGTCGTGAAGGTCCTGTGGCGTGTCTGTAAGCAGCAGAAACTTCGTCAATGAAAGTTGTCCTTCACCAAGGATGCGAAAGCCGGATACAAGCGCTTCACGCCCATAACGTTCCTGCACCACCGCCGCCGCCAGTGAATGAAATCCCGTCTCACCATAGGTCCACAAATCGCGGACACCCGGCATCACCAGCGGGAACAATGGCGAGAGTAAACTCTGTAAATAGTCGCCGATGAAGAAATCTTCCTGACGAGGTTTACCAACCACTGTTGCTGGAAAGATCGCGTCGCGGCGATGAAAGACAGCCTCGACCTCAAAAACCGGATACTCATGCTGCAAAGAATAGTAGCCGTAGTGGTCGCCGAATGGTCCTTCGGGATGGCGTTTGTTCGCCGGAGCTTGCCCGACCAGCGCAAACTCTGCTTCGGCAGCGAGGCGGTGCGCGCCGCCGAGCGGGTTCCGGCTCAGCTTCAATTTTTCTCCCGCCAGCATCGAAGCAAGCATGAACTCCGGGACATCTTCCGGCAGCGGTGCGACAGCCGCCAGAATCAGCGCCGGCGGACCGCCAAGAAAAACAGTTACCGGGAGTGATTGTCCCAACCGCTCCGCCTCGTTGTAGTGAAAGCCGCCGCCTTTCTGAATCTGCCAGTGCAGCCCGGTAGTTTGCGCGTCGTAGACCTGCATGCGATAGATGCCGAGGTTATGTTTTTTTGTTACCGGGTTCTCTGTATAAACCAGCGGAAGAGTGATGAAGGGACCGCCGTCTTCTGCCCACGTTGTCAGCACCGGCAATTCATCAAGTCGCGCCGGCCGATCACACACCTCTGTTACGGGCGCGCGCGTAGTGTTTTTCGTTCCCAACCGCAATACCTCAAAGCCAAGCGAGCGATGTTTCCACAGCTCTGCCGGCCGCGGCGGCAACAGCGATTCCGCCACCTGGACCAACTCGCGCATGATGGCTTCCGGTTTTGGACCAAACGCAAGGTCAATACGACGCTCGGTTCCGAAGAGGTTTGTGACGACCGAATAACGACTTCCCTTCACTCGCTTAAACAGCAACGCCGGGCCGCCACGCTCGATAACTCGACGATGAATTTCAGCCGCCTCGAGATACGGATCGACTTCAGCTTCGATAGTGATGATTTCGTTTTCTCGCGATAACAGATCGATAAATGTGCGGAGGTTGGGATGCATTGGCTGATGCGGAGTATAACCCGACGACGACCTGCCAGCGGAAGGGTTTACTGATTGATTACGCCGAAGGCGTTACCTAACTCAGCCCAGGGGTAACGAGACTGTGTCAAAACACGGTTGGTGAAAGAAGTCACTCTAAAATCGGCACTGACTACAGAACCGTTGGCGGTAGCCAATGGATGCTACCACTCAAATTCGGTCCATTGTTTCTCTTCCAAATTTGGGTGGAAAGCATGGCGTCTTTCCAGATGTAATTGCGTGCTAGCATCCATTGGCTACCGCCAACGGTTCTGTATTGTGTGGCAGCGTCTCCTGGGATTTGTTCCTCGACTTCTTTCCCTCTCCCGAGTTTTGACACAGGCTCTAACACCCTGGGGAAGCGATGGACAGACGAGCCCTTTAATCTTGAAGCGGCCGCAAATCTTATTCAACGCTTTCAGCGTGGGAAAGATTTAGTTGACGTCTGACCCAGGGTGTTACCCTGGGCTCAGTTAGGTAACGCCTTCGGCGTAAAAACGTCCGACGCGATGACCTCCCTAACATCGGGCTACCGCCCCGTGGGGATAGATCAGTTTGTTTGTTGCTTCTTCCTTAGCAGCGCGCTATTAAGATCCAATTCCGCCACCGGGATGACCTCGACCTGTGGATACTGTTTGCGGAGCTCCGGCAAAAACTCCTGCGCATTTCCCACGACCACAATGTTCGTTGCGCTTGCGCCTAGACGCGAACCCGCAAAGCGCTGCACGTCGGCGGCGGTGACAGTCTGCACGTTTCCAATGTAGCGGTTGATCTCGTCGAAGCTAACGCCATACAGCGCCAGCGATCCTACCTGGGCCACGAGGCCGGCAGCCGTTTCCAGATTGCGGGCAAAGTTGCCGATGACGACAGCTTTTCGCGGCGTCAACTCAACGTCGGGCACGGGCGCTGTTGCAAGACGTGAGACCTCGCCCAACAACAATGAGGCCACCTGGGCTGCTGACTGATTTTTCGTTTGTGCCCAAGCTATAAAAGGGCCGACGTCACGGCGCGTTTCGAGCGAACTTACTGCTCCGTAACTAAGTCCTCGTTTGATTCTGATCTCCTGATTCAAACGGCCCGAGTAGCCGCTGAGAACAGAGTTCGTGACTATGCCGCGGAAGTAGTCGGCATCCTTGCGATTAATTCCCGTGCGCGCAACCAGCACCGCAGCCTGGCCGGCATCTGGCTTATCGATGACGACGACGCGCGGCTCGTCTGATTTCTCAGCCTTCGGCGCGGTTAATGTGGGTATCGCCTCCGCGGGCTTTTTCCAGTCACCGAAGTATTGCTGGGCGAGTTTAAAAGCATTCGCGGCGCTTATGTCGCCGCCCAGAACGAGGATAGCGTTGTCCGGCCGGTAGAACCTGCCGTGATACTTTACGACGTCGTTGCGGTCGATTCTGGCAATCGATTGCGGCGTGCCGTTTAGCGGCTGTCCGTAGGGTGCATCACCAAAAACTACGCGCGCTGCAACATAGCGCGCAATCGAACCTGGTTCGCCCAACTCCACAGTCAGATCGTCAAGTGTTTGCTGTCGTAGTCGTTCAATTTCATCGTCCTTGAAAGTGGGTCGCCGCACAACGTCGGCAAGAATTTCCAAAGCGGGACCGATCTTCGAAGACATGACGTTGACGCCAACCCTGGAAGCGTCCCAACGTGCAGATGAATCAAGCGCGCCGCCGAGTGCTTCGATTGCTTCCGCAATTTGAGTGGCACTCCGCTTCTCTGTTCCCTTCGTCAGCAGGTCGGCAGTCATGTTACTGAGGCCCGCAAGTTCGGGCGGATCAACCTCGGCGCCGTTCTTGATTAGCAGTTGAGCAGCGACGAGTGGTGTGCCGGCGCGTTCGATGGCAATAACGCGCAGGCCGTTAGCCAATGTCTTTTCGACTGGTTTAGGAAACTGAACTGAACGCGGTTGAGCCGCCGGCGGAGGTGTCGCTTGCGCGACGGGCGATTGCGCGTGCACGGCCGGCGACACGAGCGTGCAGAAGACAAGCAAAGCTGCGGGCGCGAGGGACCGAATTAGCAGTGCAATGGTTTTCATTTCGCCTCGCCCCCCTTCTGACCTGATGTTCCCAGTCCTGTTAATGTTCGCTCTTGATTCCTGTTGTCGATCATCTTGCTGGTGGCCTTTGCCTTTGCAGCTTCGGGCAGGTAATAAATGACCAAGCGATTGGCGTCGGTAAAATACTTTTTCATGACGCGCTGCACGTCGGCGGCTGTCACTTTCTGTAGTTTGCCCAGGTCGGTATTCACGCGATTCGGATCGCCGAGGAGCACGGCAGCGGAGCCGAGCGCCAATGCTTTGCCATTGCTCGTTTCGCGTTGGCGCAGCTCATCCGTGACAAGCTGATTCTTTGCTTTATCCAATTCCGCGATCGCGACGGGCGCATCCTGCATCTTCTTGATTTCCGCTAACAGCGCGCGCTCCCCTTCTTCCGGCTTCTTGCCGCTCGCCAGCACAACATCGAAATAAAAGACGCTGGCATCCTCGCGAAGATCGGGCGTCGCGTCGGCACTTTGCGCGACCTGCTGTTCGTAAATGAGAGAACGATAAAGTCGCGACGATTCACCCTGCGCCAGAATAGTAGCCGCGACCCGCAACGGCTCCGCGTCCGCACTTTTTTCCGGCGGAGCTAAATACGTGAGCGCTATCGCCGGCAAGGGAACGTTGGCAGCGTAATGCGTGATGCGTCTTTCCGCGGTCCGCTCGGGTTCTTTTATAGTGACTCGCGGAAGCGGAATCGCCGGCCTGGGAATAGGCGAGAGATACTTGTCGACCCAAACGTCCAACTGCTTCGGATCGAAGTCGCCGGCGACTATCAACGTCGCATTATCCGGACGATAGAAAGTCTCATGAAACGCGCGTACATTTTCCAGTGACGCCGCATCGAGGTCCTCGATGCTGCCGATGGTCGGTCTCTTGTAGGGATGCCTGGTGAAGGATTGTTGCTCGATCAAATACTCCAGCATGCCATAGGGCGGAGCCAGATAACTTTGCCGATACTCTTCCTCGACGATGCTGCGTTCGAATTTGAAATTCGGTTCGTCCACAGTCAAACCTGACAGCCGGTCGGCTTCGGCCCAGAGTAGAGTTTCCAAATAGTTTGACGGCACAACTTCGTAGTAAACCGTGACGTCCGGGTTAGTAAATGCGTTATTAAAACCGCCCACATCTTCGGTCAAACGATCCATCATCTCCGACTTCATGTTTTTTGTAGCCTTAAACATGATGTGTTCGAAAAGATGCGCGAAGCCGCTGCGGCCGGCGGGGTCGTCTTTGGAACCGACGTGATACCAGACCTGGATGGCGACGGTCGGACTCGAATGGTCCACGGCGCTGAGCACGCGCATCCCGTTTGGCAGCGTCCGTTCCTGAAAATTGATCCGCGGCAGCGAAACTTGCGCAACGGATGTTCCGTTGAAAGCCACTGAAATCAGAAACAAAACCGCGAGCGTTAATCGGGCTGCAAATTTTCCCTGTATCATCAGTTACTCCAGAAATATTGTATTGGGCGGGCCGGATTTATGGGATTCGATGTCAACTCGCGCGTTGGTGTTGCTTAACAGCGACGAGAGCGCCGGGGGCCTTGTTCAGTCCATGTCCAGCGGATTTCGATACGGCTTGTCTTTGTCCTTGTCCGCGCGTTTCATAGCTTCCTGAAACTTTTCTTCGAGAATACGATCGCGATCCTTCATCGAGTTCAACTCCTGAGCAAAAATCTGCTCGCGCACCTGCTTCTGTTTGTCCAGTCCCTTTACCATCTCGTCAAACGACGCGAGCGGCTTGGTCTTTTCCTCATGAGAAAGTAGTGCGCCTGTCTGTGAATCGACGGTCAGTGTGGCTTCGCAGCAAGGACAAATGATGGTGAACCGCATTGTGTCTGCCATACCGGCTCCTGAATCCAAATTATCGGAAACTTTTTGTACGGGCCTAGTATAACATTGAGACGATGCTGAAGCGGACTAATGCTGCCGGCTTTTTGATGGCGATTGAGTGGCAATTCCACCGTCATTAGCGCTTACTTCAAGGCCCGGTAACGCGCGCAAAAAGGGGCGACCTTCAAAAGCCACCCCCTGAACTGATCTTCTTCCTGAAGCTGATCATCCGGGTTAAGGCGTCACGGCCTTCTTGATGGCCGTGCCGGTTTTCTTTGCTCCGTGCACAGTTTTTTCCGTAACGGTTTTGGCGCCCGCGGCAGTTTTCTCGCCCACTGTCCTGGTTCCTTCCACGGTCTTGTCAGCGATTGTCTTCGCGCCTTCGACAGTCTTCTCCGCTACAAAACCAACAGCGTCGGCTATCGCCGTGCCCGTCGCTTCGAGAACGTCCTCGGGCTCGTTCTTATTGAGTTCTCTAGCCTCGCCGCTTGGCGCATAAACCGTTGTCGTGCGCTTAGCGTCACGCGTGGTGACAACAACCCTGGCTACGCGCGGGTTGTTGTGAAACACCCGAGTTTCAGTTTTCACGCCATTAGCGTCTACAGTAGTTGTGATTTCCGAACCGTCCGGCCCGGGGCGCGTTGTATTACTCGCCACAGTCGAGTTGGCATTAGCATTCGCGTTCGCGTTGGCATTGTCAGTTTTGTTGCAACCGGCGCCAGCGGCGGCAAGCAATGCGATAGCAATACCGGTCAAGAGCTTATTACTCACTATTGGATCCTCCTTGATGATCTATTTCTCGTTCGAATTGGGCAAGCGAATTTGGGCAAGCAACGTGCCAGCGCCTACTTTCGCCACCCGCCGTTGTTATTGGCTCGAAGGGAATAATTTGAGACTGTGCTACCGATAAGCATACGGGCCGATTCCAGCGTCGTTCAGTAACAGTACGGAACAATGCGGCGTCTGGGAGTCTCAGACGCACGCCAATTAACTGGGCCAAAACTGCCTGTGAATCAGCATGGGCACGCGCGTTAGGATGGCTCGAATTCG
>DIYZ01000012.1:0-15124 GCA_002427845.1 Chloracidobacterium sp. UBA6041
GGTCAGCCTCTGAGCCCATGGCTAGGCGAGCCGGCTTTTCCGTTTCAATTGGCCGCTCCGACAAACCTTTTCAGTCGGGCTTACCAACCATTTCCAAGTATATAAATGGACTGAAAAATACCTTTGCGCGGTAACAGGATGCAAAGACTTACTACATTTTTTACTACAGTAAGCTTTTCACTGAACTGTGGAGTGTCTCTAAGTTGTTGAGTAGATTGGAGGCGGCGATCGGAATCGAACCGATGAATAAAGGTTTTGCAGACCGTTCAGACCATCCCTCACCGATTACCACAGAGTACCACACAGGCATAAACATTAGGGCATTCGCAACGGGCCGAGACTCAGTGGCAGTCAGTGTCGCTCCGTAGTGGCCACAAAAATGGACACAGTAGCTCCTCCTCTTGAGGCGATAGCTTCTTCTCCCTAAGCTTGATTCGCTTTTTGGGTGGCCATGTGAGGACGACTTTAGTATAGCGGATGGGTGGTCGGGCGCAAGGCTCTTGAATGTACGACACTCCTAGCGGTATAAGTGGGCATCATGAGAGAGGAGCATCTTAGAACAGAGGCTATTTTGGGCTTGGCCGCGATGCGGTCCGAGCTATCAAAGTACGAGGACGAGCTGCCGACGATTACCATCATGCACATGATCTGCTCAGCTATGAGGGAAGTATCCGAGCAAGCTGATAAAGGAGAGTACGGCGCCCTAGCAGTAAAGAGCCTGTTGCGGCTATGGAAGAACTTGAAATTTGCTGAGATAACAGGTGAGAACATTTCAGAGCTGAATGCAGTCGTAGAACGCATGTACGCCAAAACAACTGAAGAGTCGCGCCGCGCTGGAGCTTCGGAACGCTAATGCCACATGAACCCTTCTCAACTATTCGAGAAACAGAGAACGCGAGACTTTTTCGCGCCTAAGTTACATTGGTTTGTTCAGCCACCTGTGCCGGTGCCGGCATGTCTCGTTCAGTCGAAATGAAAATGAAAGATCTCGAACAGTTCGTTTCAACCTACAAAGATGCACTTGATGCTCTTCCTCAGCAGGGCGACAGCGATGCCATGCTCAAGATAATGAAGTTGCTCATTTCCCGAGATGAGCTCGCTAGCGCGCTCGCAAGGGGCGGTTGTGAATCGGTTTCGGCGCTGATTAACATCGACGCTCTGGACGAGCGGCTCCGGAACGCTGCCGTGACCATTGATGAGGTTGCAGGAAGATCAACTCTCGCCAACTGGCGGCAAAGCATTCATCCGATCGAGAGCCCGTGGTGGTGGAATTTGGATGAGCGCGCGGCGGCTGCTGAGCCGGGCCGTAATCCGCTTTGGACTATTCCGGCGGCGCTGTTCTTAGCACTTTCCCTCAGCGTCATGGCCGATACGATCACTACGCTGAAGAATGGCGGACTAAACAGGCTCAGCGTTCTTGGCACATTCATGCAGGGCCTGCTGGCCCTGTTGGTGGGAAGCACCTTCCTTACGGGAGTCAGTGAATGGCTCGAGAAGCTCTTCACGAAAATGAATCTCAATCGAAAGTTCCAGGGGAGATCAAGAGTGGTTTTGGCGGCGACCGTTTTGGCGCTGACATTTGCCATTAACCTCGAACTGCCAGTCCAGGTGGCTCGATACCGCAACCACGAGGGTGATCTTTCTTTCAAGAACAAGGAATACCAGGATGCCGCTGAGAATTATCGACAGGCCTTAGCCCTTGAGCCTTCGCTGGCGGCGGTGCATTTCCATCTGGCGCTGTCATCCGACAGAATCCGCGATTACCCGAACGCCATCAGTGAATATGAGCGCGGCGTCGAAACCGATCCTAACAACTACATTGCCGCTAATAACCTCGCGCGTCTGTATATCCTGCAAGCCAGGAATTATGGTGGCGCGCTGCGGCATCTGAATTATTGGATCAAGAATCTGGAGCGAGTACCAGTGGGAGTCCACTATGCCTTATTCAAGAATCGCGGCTGGGTTAATTTTGAATCAAAAAACTTAGTTCAGGCGAAAGACGACCTGGAGACTGCCATAAAGAAGAACAGTGACGGGGCCGCGGCGCACTATTTACTCGGCCGGGTGTTTGAAGAGCTTGGTGACCAAGCCAAAGCGAGGCAGCAATGGGATCAGTTCATGGAGATAGTAACCAGACGTGATACCGCAGTCGGAGGCGACGAACGGTTGGAGAATGATATTGAGCCGGATTGGGTGGCGCATGCTCATGAGCAACTTGTGAAAGGGGACGTGAAATGAAAAAACCAAACCAGGCATCACTCTTTGCTCTAATGGTCATCGCCTTCATGGGAATTTCCTGCGGACATGAGCCTTCCGCCAAGACCGACGCAAACAAGGGGCGCAATACCAACCAAACGCCGACGCCGACGCCGAACGTCAACAACGTCAATAAGGATAATGGCGGGGCCAGTACTGGAGAGGATGAGAACGACACCGTGACGATTATCCGCACGGAAGGTGGCGTAACTCAGAAGTTCAAGGGCACTAGTGATTTTGTACATATCGACGGCGGGGCTTTTCACAGCGGCGATCTGTTGCTGGTAGGAGATGCCTCCACCGCTGTGATTGATTGTAACGAGAGCACTCTGTGTTCGCTGGGCAAGGGCGAGTATTCCCGGTGCTGCGGAGATGTGTGCCAGAGTCGCATTCCACTGGCCCCGCCCGACGGCACTGAGGTCCTTGCCTTCTCGAAGATCAGCGATCTTCCGCCTGAGCAAATGCACCTACTGCAATCCTCTGAGTCGAAGATAAGGGCACTGCGTGCCAACGAGGTTACCACTCAGTTTCTGATCGCGACTCTTTATTCGTCCTGGAAGGTGAAGGAAGCCAATCAGGAGATCGACAAGCTCTCGCAAAAACTAAACGACCCTCAAGCTCCTCAGAAACTGGATAAGCTGTATTTGCCGATGCTGAAAAAGAGTGGGGACCTTTACCGCAGGATGGACAATAAGAGCCAGGCAGAACAGACTTACAAAAAGGTGGTTGAGCAGGCGCCACAGACGAATGACCAGCAAGTGAAAGCTGACGCCCATGTTTCGCTCGGAGAGATATACAAAGACACCGGCCGGAAGGAAGAGGCCGTTCAAAATCTGCAGAAAGGGCAGCAACTGTACGAGCAACAGGGCAATCGGAAGAAGGCAGAGGACATTCGTAAGACGATAGTCAAGGTGCAAAAACAGTAGACGAATACCAGAGGCGTTGAGTCGGACGGAAAGCACGTTGTCGCTGTTATCATTCGACCCGACCACAATGGACCTCATTTCGCGGGTCCGGCCTACGTCAGAGTTGGTTCCGAGAGCCCGAGGGCGTCCGAAGCCTAATCCAGGGAGTTAATAGCGAGTAGGGTCAGCAAAGCAAGACCACTGCCGGAAGCGAAACGGAAAGGCGAGCGGGTGAGCGTCTGCTTATGGCCATTCGGTTTCAATGATCACATTATGAGAAGTATTCCAATGGATTGTGCCGTTATCGAATGTACTCCATTGCTTGCTGTGTTTCAGCTAAACCGGATCAAACAGCATATCGGTGTCGGGCTCTGGTGTGACCGCAACTGACCTCAATTTTATCAACAGTGGACTCTTGTCGGCGAACCTGAATATAGCGGCTGATGCAAGCGCCGCCGGAAATCATTCCGTTACGGTAACCACGAATGGATTCACCAGCAACAGCGTGAACTTCTACGTACAGATACCGACATCGCTGGCAGTGCTTTCCAGCGGCGTGGCAACCAATGCATACGCCAATTCACTGGCTAACGGCTGCCCACCCACCGCTGTACCTGGTAGGAATGGAGGCACTGCCGGTCCATACGGTATGCAAATATTCATTCGTTACCAGGTGATGGATCAAGCAAACCCCGCTCAGGCAATTGTTGCCACTCAGCCGCTGCGAGAAGATTTGATAAATTTCATGCTTGATGGAGAACCTTTCCCCGGAGATGTCGACAATGGCCTGGTAACCACCTCGGGCACAACAGAAGCAGACGGAACGTTTACCGACACTCCCGTTGGCGCGTGCTCTCCGGATCCGTTCACTTCGGCAACGTTTGATCAAGATCTGTTTATGTCCACCGATCACACGCTCGACGTTCGCAGCAACCATTGGGCTCTGACGGGCCGTTTTGGTTGCGGCAATATAAACAATGGCGGCTTTGGCGTTAGCGTTAGTGTTAACTGTCCATAAAGCGAAAGATGTTACGGCTCGTCGCAAGGAGGTCGAAAATGTCCACACACCGATTGCATGTGGCTCTCTTCGTTGGTGTCATGCTTTTGGCGGTCGCGCCAGCATTATCCGCGCAAACTACAGCGGATTTGAAGAACAAATTCGGACCACCGGATAAGCACGGATATTACATTGTACGTAAAGGCATACGTCTCAAGGCCATCACCGAAAAGGAAAAGGTACGCGAAATGGTGATTGAGCCCGACGACGCCCAATCACAAGTTGCTGCTAACAGCTTAATACCGGCGGCCACGGTAAATGAAATCATCGCCGAGCTTGCACCTGTTTCGTTACGTGGAAAACACGTTCGGTCGATAGTGTTCAACGCCGGCCTTTCTTCAGTCGCTGCGGAAGAATACGAGCAGGTTACGATTAGCACTGTCTTAACTGAACGCGGAGGAACGGGCGGAATTACATCGGCGAGCATTCGGTGGAAAAAATGACCGCCGACAATCTCAATTACAGTAGCAGGCGACTACGGGACTGGCGCATTCGCTACTACGGGGCAGTTGACTATTAACTGTCCATATTGAAAAGGAGGGGAACATGCGATCGATGAACTGGACGCTGGCTATCGCTATCACTCTTGGCTGCCTTCTCGGTACTTCCAACGGCCAGCTACGGCCGAAGAGGAAAGCGGTCCTTGTACCGCCCGACCATGTGCTAACGACTATTGCCAATCAACCCGACTGTCCTCTGAAGTTCGATAAGGCGGCAATGATTCTTTACCTGGACGCCGAGGGTGGCGGAAGCGATGTCTATGAACTACGCAATCGCGGCTCGAAACCCATACGTGCCTATTCCGTGGCTGTTTGGACTTCGATCGGTACGGGAAACATTGTCGAACAGCAAACGCTGAAGAATGGGCGAGTGCTGCCCGGGGAGAAAGCACCGCAACCTGGCGAAGGACGAGAAGTCGAGATCGTTCCCCTGACCGACGATCTCCGAGACAAACTTAAACTTCGTGGGCCAATGACCGCCGTCTCCGTTTTCATGGTCCTGCGTGTTGAGTTCGAGGATGGCTCGGCATATTCAGACGAGCCGGCTTTCGCGGCGTTGCAGCAGTACTTCGAAAAAATCGGCGCAAGTTCGGAGATTACCTCAGGAACGAGGTGACTTCGATCATCCCTTGCTTTTTCTTCGCCTAGAGCAGTGCGTTGCCGCCAAAAGAGTGTAAACTCTCGATGCTATGAATGAACAAGACATTCTGATCGAAACCACACAATACCAATGTCCTCAAATCTAATGACTGCATCGTCGAGACTGTCCTCTAGCGATAGAAGGTTAAATTAAGGCGCATCCGCTCCGCCACCTCGTTATCCGATGATCTTCGCGTTATGAGCAGTCTCAGCGTTGACCAGCAGGTAATTTTTGCAACGCTTCTCTCACGCTCGCTAAATCGTTGTTAGTACTCAATCTGGTGCGACACGTTCGTACAAAACTGACTCATAAGTCCTCCTGCTTAGGGCACGCAAACTGCCGGAATTTGGCAGCAACAGCCCCCAGAGTGGACATACCGAGTTGTACCGTTTTGTTCGGCTTTCGCCCCCATTTTGTTAGGTTGCGTTTACCCAAATTCGCCGTTGCTGCGCCTTGTTGTGTAACTCCAGTGATACAGAGAACTAGAATCATTGGAGCAAGGGCAGGAAGCTGGTGATTGTACCATTAACTCGCTGCACCAGCTGGCCGAGCATTGGGACAATCGGTTTACCCTTGATAATCTCAGGCTCGCAGAGCGCCAAATCAAATGCAACCTTCGTGTAGTCCTCAACGCCGGGTTTGCAGATAAAAAATACGTCGCCGTTTTTCAACGGCACTTGGAAATTGGGGAAGGCGAAAGGGGGAGCCTTAAAGTCGCGCAGACTAGTGGGGACTTCAATGGTACCTTGCGTTACCGATACGAGAGTTGCGAGCAGCGCGTGGTGTTTGTCGGCAATGTCCAACTCGTGGAGAACCCACAGAGCGTTATCTCCGCCCTGATACGGTTTGGCTGCTTCGATCGCATTGATAGCAAACTGCGACATACCTCTTACTTTCCGCGGGTCCATGGTCTTGTATTTCGCGGGGTCGTCGAAGATTGGGAAACAAGTCTGACGCAAAGGAACTTGTCCGTTAACAAGCACAAGTTGGTATGCCAAATGATCTAAAGCGCTTCGGAGGTTATGGATAACGTCCCCAGCGATAAGACCGATCTCAGCAGGCGGTATGCTCAGATCGTTGACATTAAACCTGTAATATCCCGTCTGTGGATCGATCTCGCGACCGATAGTATAAGGGTCTGTTTCGATGAACCTCTTACACGCGATTGCCAACTCATCGACGTGCTTTATGGCCCGTTCGATTTTCTTTTGGATGAGTGTTAGTCTCTCGTCGTTAGTCATTCGTCACTCACAGCGAGCAGCAAAACACCTGTTCTATTCAGCGTCCTCGGATGGCAACTCGCCAGCCTTGAAATCCCGCATAAGCCTTCCGTAATTTAGATCTCTTTGGCGACGTAGTTCCCGCCATTGTGCATTTAGGTCGTTTATTGCATCGTGAAATTGCTGATCCTTGAGGGTGATCTGGGTGCAGAACATTGCTAAGTCCTGACACCACTTCAGTGCGAGTACGGCTGCATTTGAATAGTAAATGCGGTCCAGATTAGTAACGCCTGCCATAGTTGAATGAATCAACCAGTTCATCCTGCGATACTCCGTACGGTAATACTCGGCCAGCGACATTCCAAGGCTCGCTTTGATCTGATCGCCGTATACAGCGTCCGCATCTTTGACGTCCCCGAAAAGATCCTTACCAGTCCAACGGTCGGGATGCACAGCCTTGCTAGGATTTTTAGCATGAGGCCACAACGTCTTGCGCATACTATCTATAGAATTCTTCTCGCGCCGGATGAACGACTCAGCCTCGGAGTGGACGGCGGGAACATTGCCTGCGCCGTAAAAAGCCACTAACTGCTCTGCGGCTTTCAATCGCTCTGAAAAAGCCAGATGGTACATTTTCCAGCCGCTGCTATTTGTCGGATCAGTATGAAGGAGCACAAGGTCAACAGAGAACTCAAGCAGTGATCTGTTGCCCGCCGAGATCGCTTGTATGTGCTTAGTATGGTTGAGGAGTTCGAGGCTTTGCATCCAAGCGTAGGCTCTAATCCATACTGCTCGAATTGCATCGTCCCGATGCTTTACGGCCGAGCGCGGTAGGACAGCCATAATCATAGGCTCACACTTTTGCATGTACTCTCGATAAAGTTGAATGCCAGCGAACATGGCATTCGCATGCGCTTCAGCATTTTTTAGTTCCCGGTCGCTGCTCAATTCCTTGCCCGCTCTCACTGATATTTGTAATAGAGTTTCAGCTCTGCACCACATCTACCTTCCTTTCTTGGGTAAGACGTGAAGGACAAAATATCACGCAAATAGCGCGGCAGCGATTGCGCAGTCCAGGGACCGATTTCTCCAGGCTCCTACTCTTCGGTATTTACCGTCATTTTCGTGGCACTAGAAAACTTATTTCGGCGGCTCGTGGCTGAAACTTCAGTCGCCGATTATCCGGCTGCCGAGTTCAGGAATGCTTCATCAAGTGCGAATGAAAGTTTAATGGGATTCGCGGCGATTAATCACGAGTTGAGTTCAAGTTCAATTTCTTCTCCAGCAGCGCGCTCGTCGCCGGTCGCAGCCTCACCAGAGTTGCTCATGGCGTGATCGTGGCCGTGCTCGGTTGTCGCTTCTTCATGGTGCGAACTTACGCGAAGTCCCCATTCTTCTCGAGAAAGAGTTTCTCGGTCTCGACTCTGGCGTAACGCTTCGACGGCCATCTCCTTATCGACGCTCCTGTCCAGCGCAGCCCTGAGTTGATCCGCCGAATTGGTAAAAATGATTGCATCCTCGCGAGCGCGAGAAACCGCCACATAGCCCATGCGCTGATTGAGCAAGAGGTCAGATTCGTTGGCATCCGCGTTGATGAGCACGCGATCTACAGTTTGGCTCTGCGACGAGTAACTGGTCACGGCATAGCCATGATCAATATGGCGAAATTTGTCACTCTCGAAACTGACCTCACGTCCGCTGTCCAGCGCAACCATGTACTCGTCGTCTTTGATCTCGTTAATGGTTCCAAGCTCACCATTGGCGACTCGTTGCCCCGTAAATGGTGCGCGAAACTGGATGCGATCTCCCTGCGAGAACGTGCGATCTCTTTCTCGATAAACATTCACCCCAGAAAGGCGAGTCGGGTTGTAAGTGATCTCACGTCCGTCCGACGACTGGACAGTAATCTCATTCTTCTCGTGGTTCGTTGCGGTGACTCTCGCATAGTCTCCAACGCTGAAGCCATAAACTTTGCTCACGCGGTTATATCTGATGATGTCTTCGTCGGGCACATACGAATTTGCGAAGGTGCGTTCTGTACCAGTCATGTCCTGGCGATTGACATAGACCATCATCTCGTGGTCCGCAAGGCTCACTTTTCCGTCTTTCTGTAACTGCCGGCGGATCAGAGCATTGATCCTGCCCCGCTCTTGATTCCCAGGCGAGATCACGAGCGTGTTTTCCGGCTTCTCGCAGTAAGCAGTGGCGATCTGAAGCAAGCGTTTGCCCTCGTCCGCGATTTCAACTATCCGCCCTTGCTTGTGCAAGCTGTCGATTGCTTCTTTCACTTGACTCGCCGCGAGCCTTTTTACGACTTGGCGCAGTTGCGCGTCTCGCTGCCTAACGATCTTGCTAAGCTTCGCTGTATCCATTCCATGCTTTTGAAACTGCTCGAACGGGCTGCCGGCCTCGATTGCTTGATGCTGTTTAATGTCTCCAACCAAAAGTACTTTGTCCTGCGCTTCAAGGCGCTCGAACAAGGCGTGTAGGTTCTTGGTGCTGGCGAGCGAGCTTTCGTCCAGCACGAAGAGCCTGTTCTGGTGCTCAGGTGCTTCTTCTCGCCGGCGTAAGAACTTTTGGAGGGTTTCGGTCTGAATGCCGCTTTCTGAAAGTTGTTGCGCGGCGCGAGTTGTTGGCGCGAAGCCACGCACTTCATATCCTTCGCTCTCGGCGGCTCGTCTCAGTACCGAGAGTGCTGTCGTCTTACCAGTACCAGCGCCGCCCTGCAATCCTATGATCTGATCTCGACTCGCTAGCAGTTGCTCAACTGCCGCATGCTGGTTCTCGTTCAATCTGAGTTCCTGTTGCTTTGCGACTTGTTCGACGCTGTACCGTACCCGCTCCCGTCCAATGATCGGCGGAAGTAAGCCATGACCATCGAGCATTACTTGGATATTCGACTGCTCCATCTCAAGCATGTGCCGCGTCGTTGTCTCTGGCGATTGTTGCTCCCGCACGATCCCCACAAACTCACCTTGTTGTTGACGCCTCGCCAGCTCAGTCACAACAGCCTCATAAGTTGTCAGTCCGAGATTGCGTCTAAGTGCATCAATTTTTACCTTGCGCATTTCAACGACGGCTTCTCTCTCCATCCCGTTGTCGCGAGCAAAGGTGACCGCTTCCTGTGCACGTCTGACAACTTCATCGGCAGAACGTGTGAGTGATCCATTCTCAAACGCGCGTTCAACGGACCGCTGGGCCTGGTTGTCGTGTCTTGCGTCCATTTCCAGCGCTCGGTCTTTCATCTCGGCATGGTCGTATTGTTTGCTTGCTCGATCAGTGCGCGCAGCTGCTTGATTCAATCCTGCACCCTCTTTAACAGTGATGCCCTGACTCTCAAGCCGCTCTTTCATTTCTTGAGCCTCTTTGCGCACTTCTTCACGACGCGGACTGCTGTCTCGCAAATACTCTTTGCTGAAACCTTTGATTTCGGGTGCGCCGGTGCGAGCATCGATCTCAACTTCGTAGCCAAGACCTTGCAGTTTCTCAGCGAGATTCATTCGGTAAATAGCCGTCGCGTACTGCTGGCTTCGATAAAGTTCTAGTGGCTGAACCGATCTGAGTTTTCCTTCGACGGTTTCAGTCATGTTGAATATGACGACATGAGTATGAAGTTGTGGCGCGGCATATCCGGTAGAGTGATCGGGTCGCGCGGCCGTGTGCTCGAATTGCGCGGCGACCATTTTGCCAGTCGTGATAGCGGGCTTGTTGCCGCCGCCCCGCGCTTGCAAGTATTGCTCCAACTCTTTCAGTGCTTCGTCAACGCTCTCACGATGCGCCGCCCTGATTCGCTCGTCATTGCCGACGAGCGCCGCTAAAGAAACCGATTTCGGCGCGCTGAAGGTGGCATCCCAGCCCGCGCGGTGTTCGCTCGTAATGATTTCTTCGCCGTAATTGTTAACCGCTTTTGTCGATTTGACCTTGCGAATGAGCTGCTCACCTGTGTGCGGGTCTTGACCGGCGCAGAGTCGCTCGTATTGCTCGCTTTGAACTTCTCCCTTAAGGTTCCACTCTTCGGCAAGGCGACCGCTCCAGCGTCCGTTAACTTCGCCGCGTTCGCTGTAATAATTCTCTCTGGAGCTTGTGTATTCCTTCTGGTAGTAGTCCTTGGCTTGACCGGCGGAAAGCGCTTTGCTCATCGTCATCATCGCGGAACTCTTCCTCAGTAGTTGAACTCAGGACCGGCGGGTATTTCCCGCGTGACTTCCTGAGCGAGTGCAAGTTCCGCTTGCTCAAGATCATTCGAATAGGTTGGCGGGGAACTCTCTCGCATCGGCAGTTCTAGTTGTCGTTCGGCTGTTTGTTCTACCAGTGTAGGTGCGGGTTCTTCTGGCTGCGTGACGGCCTCAGCAGTGCGCGGCATGAACGCCGGCGCCACTCTAGGACGATCCACAGGCTTGATTCGAAAGCGCACGACCGAATCCGAATACTTCCAATAGCCACGAAGATTCGGCAGAGCCATTATCTGTTCCTTGCTGACTACAAAGCGGCGCTCCGTAACTGTTGAGTAGTTAATCGAATCACGACCGTTGGATTGAACAGTCGCGGTGGTGCCAATCCGGGGTCTTTCCTTTTCCTCTTCACCAATCATCTCTGCTACCCAACGCGCAGACTCCGGCTCATTGCAACGAAAGAGCACTTTCACGTGGGGAGCGGAAAGCATCGTCGCGGCTCCGCGTCCGTAGTGCTCCTCGAACTGCGCTTTGTTCTGTGTTCCGAGAACCGCCTTCAGACCAAACTTTCGGCCTTCAACCATTGTGGTTGAGAGTGCCGGCAGGCGCTTCAGGGAGTGAACTTCGTCAACCACGATCCAGCATGGGTTCTGTCGCCCCCATTGAGGCGCTACCGCTAGCAGTCGCTTCATCAGGATATTTATCCATGCTGCATGAAGCGTTCTGAGGGCGTCTCTCGTGTCTTGAGTAGAAGTGATGAAAATCCAGCCGCGCCGTCGTCTGGCCCATTCGGTTATGCTCAACTCACCGGCGCACTGCTCTTGCGATGGCAAGAGCTTCAGTGCCTCTCCGATCTCCGAAAGCGTAGCCAACACCCCACCTCTCTGTCCCTTTGCTCCTTCGTTTATCAGGTGCGCGTGTTCAGTACCGGCTACAATTTCGTCGATCAGCTTCTCGTCTTTTAAGCAGTCCACGATGCGCTCGGCGGTCGGTTTCAGTTCAAGCATTCGGGCGAAGATGCTGCGCGCTGCTTTAAGAAAGAATTGCGTCGTGGGTGCGCCATGCTCACGGTCCGGGAAGAAGCTCTCGGCAACTAGATGCCGATCGGTGGCGCTAGTCGATGCAGTTTCATAGTTAACTTCCATCGTAGGCGACCAGTACGGTGATCGCGCGTCGAGAGGGTTGAGGACAATGTCGGCGGAAGGATCAAAATGGCTTTCAATAAACTCTCCAGCGGGGTCGTAACACACGACGGCTTCCGGTGCTCTGCGCACAGCGATCTGTTCGAGGACCTGATGAATGACTTGACTCTTTCCGGTCCCAGGATCACCGAGCAATAGCAATCCCTCGTTCTCTTCGGCGCGTGGCACTCTCAGCATGTAGGAGCGAGCCTCAAACCCAATGAGTCGTCTCAACGCTTCAATCATCTTTGCCTCCGTCCACGTAAACTCTGATCCCGTAGCTATTCTCTTTCCGATGTTCGCGTGCGTACTGTTTAGGCGACAGTCCGCGCGTTCCTCTAATCGCTTCGCCTTTGAGATAGAGTCGCTGGGCGGTCACATCGAGAGTCGTCAGTCCGATTGTTCCCAAGAGGAAGATCAAGAGACCGCCAAACCATGCGGGACGCCAAATGATCGAAATGCTTTGTCCTTCGTAGATCGTGTCGCGGAACCATTGATACGCGATCGCATCGGGGCTAATGGTTTCCAACCAAGAGTATTGCTTGTACTCAATGCCGGACTTTAGCAAGATGATTGGATAGCGCCGCTTGTCGAGCTTGATACGGCCCTCTCCATCGAGCTGCGGCTCGATCTCATCGTTCCGGACAGCCAGCGAAATGTCTTTCTTGGTGTTAGGGTCGGTTACGACTCGCGCCAGAGTTGTGTAGTGTGATCTGGAATTTGGGAGGTAACTTCGGTAGCTGCTTTTCAGGTATTGCTTGAAATAGACTCGCTGAAGCGTTGTCAGATTACTCGCGACCCAATACTTGTAGATGGCGTACCCGCCCGCTCCAGCTACGAGGAGCATCACAACGGCGTAGGCGCTAGTTCGGCGCGCGGCGTTCTTTGAACGGGTCCGACCTTCTTCAGTAAGAAAGCCCAAAGCGGTTTTCAATTTAAGCGCCTCCCCTCTGGAATCTCTGCTCCTTAAATTGTTCGGAGCGTGCTGGTACTAACTGCACGTGACGTACCAACGAATCAAAGAAGATTGGAAGAGGATTTCTTGCGGCCTTGGGCTAGAGTTTTCGCAGCAATTTGCAGAGCTGCCAAGAAGCGAGATCCGAAGTGGGTTTCTGGTTCAGCGGGTTCCAATTGGTGAGGCGTTGTGTTCTACATACACTTGGGGCTCAGTCTCTCCCCGCTGGTGAGCGATGCTGACTGTCTCGGCTCAGTGGTCGTTACTGCCGTCTGGAAAGCAGATCGTCAGCGATGATCCCCGAGCTTTGGTCGGCGTCCGCCGTGATCTTCTTCCACGCTGTGGCGGTGACTTCCTTTGAGTTCAACAGAAGCCTAAAGCCGTGTCCTACCATGTAACGCATCCGCGCGATCTCTTCGTAAAGCAGTCGCTCGGTTTTCGTCAATCCGGAACCTTCGCGAGCCTCCGCGACAGTAATGTTCCGGCACCAATTGTTTGGGTCTTCGCCCACCGCGATAGCCACTCGTTCGATCTCTGCGTACTCTTCGTTCGTGACGCGAAACGCGATGTTCCTTGTCTTTTTCGTCTCCCTGTTTTCGCTCATTGTTCGTCTCCATGAAATGCTGAAAGCTTCGTTAACAGCCGTTAACAGGATGTTTGCGGATGTTAACAAGCAATCCCTAAGCCCAATATTCACGTGCGTTAACAAAATTAACGCGGCGTTTACGAACGTAAACGCTCACCCCCAACTTACAGGGGGTGACGTGTCATAATAATCTCAGGTGCGTAGCACCTACCGTGCCGTCCACCAACCCTCGATAATCAACAAGGCGCTTCGGGAAAGGCTAGTTGCGGCCCATCAAGGTGCTGGATAGAAATGTCTATAGTTATGCGCAACTATGGTACTTTCTATCCAACCTGGGTAAAATGGATTTCGTGAATAATGGAGACCCCATAAGCGACCAGGCTATGCGGGCATTCCGAAAGAATGGCGGGGTGCTACGCACATCGCAGGCTATCAAGCTTGGCATCCACCCGCGAACTCTGTACGAACTCCGGGACACTGATCGCCTTACTCAGATAAGTCGCGGCGTCTATCGACTGGCCGATCTTCCGGAGACAACAAATCCAGATTTTGTGCTCGTGGCCACGCGCATTCCCGAATCAGTGGTTTGCCTCGTTTCGGCACTGGCCTTTCACGAACTGACAACAGAAATACCGCACGAGGTCTATATCGCGCTTCCGCCCGGTGTTAGACAGCCACGGCTCTCCTACCCTCCCCTTCGTGTTTTTCGCTTTTCCGACAAGACTCTCTCTGCCGGAATCGAGAAACATGTGATTGATGGTGTGGCGGTGAGAGTCTTCGATCCCGAGAAGACGGTTGCAGACTGTTTCAAGTTCCGGCACAAGATTGGCTTGGACGTTGCACTTGAAGCGCTGAAGCTGTGCCGGGCTCGAAAAGGGTTCCAACTGAGCAAGCTTCTCCGTTATGCGCGTCTCTGTCGTGTCGGGCGAATCATGCGTCCGTACCTGGAGGCGCTATCGTGAAGCAAGCTCATGGCTGATCGTCCACTCAAGAACATTTCCGCATCCGTGCGTCAGCGGTTACTGAATCTCGCACGCGAAACGAACCGTCCGTTCAATGAAGTGCTGCAGTACTTCGCGATCGAGCGTTTCCTGTTTCGTTTCAGCCGGTCGTCTTACGCCAATCAATTTGTCTTGAAAGGGGCGCAGATACTGCAAGCATGGAAGGCTCCGCTCGCGCGTCCGACAATGGATATCGATATGCTGGGGCGGGTCCCCAACTCACCAGAGAATCTTGAGAGCGTTGTTCGCGACTGCGCCGGGGTCGAAGTCGAATCGGACGGAATAGAGTTTGACCCGGCGAGCGTGACGAGCGAGGTGATCGTCAAAGACAAGGAATACCAGGGCGTAAGGATTCGGATACGGGGACTGCTCGGCAAAATCAAGTTGACCGTGCAACTTGATTTTGGATTTGGTGACGTGGTGGTGCCGGAACCGATATGGATTGAATTGCCCGATCTGCTTGGCTTGGGTGTGCCCCGATTGCTTGGTTACACGCCAGAGAGCGCCATTGCGGAGAAGTTTCAAGCAATGGTTGCGTTGGACATTGCGAACACGCGAATCAAAGATTTCTATGACATCTGGACCTTATCGCGAACGCTCGAATTTGAAGGTGCCGTGCTCGCTGATGTACTCGGTGATCGCCTCGACCTG
>DIYZ01000012.1:15328-15569 GCA_002427845.1 Chloracidobacterium sp. UBA6041
AATTTGAAGGTGCCGTGCTCGCTAGAGCAATAGAGGCTACCTTCAATCAGCGCTCGACTCCGTTGCCGGCAGAAGCGCCCCGCGCTTTGACGGAAGAGTTTAGCTTGGCTGCTGACAAGCAAACGCCGTGGAGAGCCTTCCTGCGCAAAGGAAGGCTGGAGGCAGATGACAGGCAGCTCGGTGAGGTCGTCACCGAGCTGCGAAAATTTCTAATGCCGCCGACGCTTGCGGCGGCAACGGC
>DIYZ01000146.1:0-1139 GCA_002427845.1 Chloracidobacterium sp. UBA6041
TCGCGCTTTTCTCCACGCTGGCTGTAGTGAATTTTGACGCGCTGCCCTTTGCGCGCGGTCAGGGCCTTCTCCAGCAGTTCGCGATCTGCGAAGTCTACCGGGACGTGGATCTCTTTCGGCACGTAGTCGCTGGCGTAATACTGGGCCAAGACTTCGCTCAGGAATGACGCCGGATCAAAATCGTCTTCCGGCAGGTCTTCCCAGAAAAACTCGCGTCGCCCGACAATGTGGCCTTCGCGCATTGTGAAGAGCTGCAACGCGAGTCGCGGACCCTCGCGGTAGTAAGCAAAGATGTCTACGTCGCGATCCGGCGAGGTCGCCATCTTTTGTTGTTCAGAAAGTTTGCTGACCGTCTTGCGCAGGTCGCGATACTTCGCGGCCATCTCGTAACGCATCTCTCCTGACGCCTGGTCCATGCGCTCTGCCAGCGTGTCTGCGAGTTCGGTATTCCTGCCTTCGAGGAGCAGCCGTACGTCCCGCACGGCTTCCTGATATTGTTCCGGCGTGCACAGTCCCTTGACGCAGGGGCCAAGGCAGCGTTTGATGTGATATTCAAGACACGGCCGCGGCGCCTTGCCGTCGATTTCGATATCGCAGGTGCGCAGCTGGAAAGTTCTGTTAATCACATCGATTGTTTTGCGCGCGAGACTGGCGGGCAGAAACGGTCCGAAGTAGAGCGCGCCGTCCTTTTGAATGCGTCGCGTGATGACTGCCTTGGGAAATGGCTCGTTGATGGTCAGTTTAAGGTGCGGGTACGACTTGTCGTCTTTTAGATTGACGTTGTAACGCGGCTTGTGTTTCTTGGTGAGCGTTGCTTCCAGTATTAAAGCTTCGACTTCGTTGTCGGTAACGATGACCTCGACGTCGGCGATCTGTTTCACCAGCGCGTCGGTTTTGCGATCGAACGGGCGGGCCTGGAAATAGGAGCGCACGCGGCTGCGCAGGCGCTTGGCCTTGCCGACATAGATGATTTTGCCGGCGCTGTCCTTGTAGAGGTAAACGCCGGCTGAAACTGGAATTTCCTTAAGTTTTTCGGCTAAAGTCACTGCTTGATATTACCCGCAAATTAAACCGCTCGCTTACATTCTAACGCAACGATGCTGAAAACCACGACGACCCATGATCGCGACTCAAGGTGC
>DIYZ01000146.1:1385-3284 GCA_002427845.1 Chloracidobacterium sp. UBA6041
TGAGATCTCAGCCTGGATGACATGATGCGTTTCCCCTTTTCATTAACCACCAAAAAAGATTTCGATTGTGTAGGTTTCGGCCTCAACGCAGTCGATCATCTGATCGTTGTGCCGGAGTATCCGGCGTTTGACACCAAGCTTCGTTTGCTTAAACACACACAAGCGGCGGGCGGGCAAGCGGCCTCGACGATGGTTGGTTTGCGGCGTTTGGGTCTCAAGACAGCGTATGCGGGAAGATTTGGTTCTGATCCGGAAGGACAGTTTGGGCTGGAGGCTATCAAATCCGAAGACGTGAACCTTGAATTCGCCGAAGTGATTGAGGGCGCACGTAACCAGATTGCCTTCATCATCATCGACGCACGCAGCGGCGAGCGCACCATTATCTGGGACCGGGACGAACGTTTAAGTTATGCTCCGCAAGAAGCGCCGTTGGCGCTTGCCGCGCGCGGCCGCGTACTGCATCTCGATGCGCACGATCCGCCAGCCTGCGCTCGTATGGCCCAGGCTGCTCGTGACGCGGGCACGATTGTTACCGCGGATATCGACAATATCTATGAAGGGCTGCCAGAGCTTCTACCGCTGATCGATATTCTTGTTGGTTCAAGAGAGTTTCCACACCGGCTGACAGGCATAGCGGATCAACGCGCCTCGCTGGTGGAACTGAAAGCGCGATATGGCTGTGCGATTGTTGGGATGACGCTCGGCAGAAGCGGCGCGACGATCTATTGCGAAGGAGGGTTTATTGAATCGCCTGCCCTTGAAGTGCCCGGCGGTTGTCGCGACACGACCGGCGCGGGCGACGCCTTTCACACCGGATTTCTTTATGGACTATTAAGCAACCAAGATGTTGGGACCAGCCTGAAACTCGCGAATGCGGTGGCGGCGCTGAAGTGCCGTTCACTCGGCGCGCGCAGCGCGCTGCCATCCGCAAGCGAATTGAATGAATTCCTGAAATCCGCACCAGAAACACTATGATTAAACGAAACTCTCCTGGGCGCGAAATTTCATCCGTCGAACTATGGACGAATCCCCGACTGGCATCCGGGTAAAGGCGGTGAAGCCGGGATCTTCGTAGACGAGATTATGATTGAGTAACCCTACAATCGCCGAAGCAGCGTTTGGAGTTGATAACGGAACAAACACTCCAGGAGAAACATAGTGGACAAACTATTTCTGCCAGTTTTGCTGGGAACCAATCGAAAGAAACGAAACAGCGTACACGTCGCGAAATGGTTGGTCGGAGAGATGGAGAAGCGGCCTGAGATTGAGACGAGATTTTTCGAGGCCAGCGATTTCGCGTTGCCACATGATGACTACGGTCAGGAAATCAAGGACCTCTTTCCCGAGTGGCGCGACACGATAATTCGGGCTGACGGCCTGGTGATAGTCACGCCTGAGTATAACCACGGCTACCCGGGTTCGTTGAAGGCCGTTCTGGATTTACTGTTGCGAGAGTACGTACACAAGGCGGTGGCCTTTGCCGGCGTCTCTGCTGGTCCGTGGGGCGGCACGCGCGTCATCGAAGCGATGGTGCCGATGGTTCGCGAGCTGGGCCTGGCGGTTACCTTCAGCGACCTCAACTTCCCGTTCGTACAAAAGACGTTTGACGCCGAAGGGAAACTTGTGGATCAAGCTTTCGAGAAACTGGCAAAGGACTTTTTGGATGAGCTTATTTGGATGAGTCGCACATTGAAGTGGGGCCGTAAAAACGTGCCGTCGAAATTTCATCAGAGCAAAGCTTCGTAACGGCTCCATTGGCGCTAGAGGCACTAATTCTGTTTTCACGGAGCTGATTAACCTATTCGCAAACGAAGAAAGTCAACGAGCGCCGGAGGCGCGGAATACAATAGCCCCAGGGCGTAAGCGTCTGTGTCAGAACTCGAGTTCTTTACGCCGAAG
>DIYZ01000110.1 GCA_002427845.1 Chloracidobacterium sp. UBA6041
GGACTCTGAATCCGCCTATCGGGGTTCGAATCCCTGCCTCCCAGCCAAATTTCCACTGGCTTCCAGGCAACTTTAATGTAACTTGAAGCAGGATTTTGCCGCCCTGGCAACTGATTCCTTCCCCTGGCCTCCGGCATATTATTGGTTCCATTTCGAAAACAATGGTACGAGGTATTCCGTACTAATTTCTCAGGAACCTCAGGGGCCACCGGTTCTGGTGATACGACCACAGTTACTTTTAACACCCTCTCTAAGAACACGCATGACTACAAGACGGCTGTTGCTACAGTGCAGAATGGTGGAAGTAATACCGCCAACGTCATCGTTGCTGACGGAGTAACGTCGGTTACGCTCCAGCCGGTTGACCCTGCCACTATTTTCGATGATAACCCAAACACGGGCGCTGGCAAGAGAATCTTTCCCGATAAGAATCCTCCATTGCCAGACACAGTGGACCGAAGAAAGGTGAGAGTGAAAGCTCTTACAACATTCGGTTCGGGCAAAACGATCTACTTCAAGTCTTTTGATCTGGACGACCCTTCGACCGACGCCGCTCCCATGGACAGCAACGGCTCTCTCGGTAACGATAATCGAGGCGGCAGCGGAACCGCAGCGCAATACGGCATTTTATCTATCGTCGGCGGTAGCGGGACGACCAACTCTGTGTCTGCCGCCACGGACGCTAATGGTATCGCCTCTGCGGACCTGACCGTGACGATGCAGCCTGGCGATAACTTCATGGTCGCAGCCAGCCACGACCAGACCTACCTTAACGGCTTAACTGTGGATCGGATTACCTTAAAGGATTCCAGCGGGAATGCAGTCGGAAGCGTTACGCCGAAGGCGAAGGCATCACAGATGCTTACAGTGTGGAGAAGGGTTCACGTAGAAGTTGATTCAATGGGGATTGTACCAAGCACTGGACCACAGAAGAATTCTGTGACTGGCAAAATCACCAGTATTAATGGCACCAGCACGATGGCCACGTTGGTGTTTACAGACCAAAACCTCAATGACGGTTCTCCGAAGCTGGACGACCAGCCGCCAGGAAACGGTAGATTTGAGAATGGGACTATCAGAATCGGAACGACAGGCAGCGTAACGGAGACAGCCGACCTGCAAGGTAATGGGACTGATTACCTTCAAAAGAATACGGGCAACGGCATCGTAATTCCATGTGCGGTGAGCAGGAGCGGAGTGACGGATGTAACCGGAAACGTGATCTCGTTACTTAGTAATGTCTTTACGATTAGGATCACTGGAGGGACCCTGACGGCGAACTTCGTCGATGGGACTATCACTGTTGGGGGCGTCAGCATGGTGATTACAGCAGTCAATGTCACAGATAGTTCCGTGACCGTCAATGCGCTAGCAGACATACCTTTTAACCTAGTAGATGATGATGATTTCAATAACGATGACGGAAGCAATTTGGATGGAGATGAGGGGGAGAATGTGTATGCGCCTGACACTAGCCTCTTGCAAAATGCCTTCGCGCCCGCCTATGTCCTTCCGGTATTCGATGTGGGGGACAACAACGACTTCGTTACCTTTGTTCTCAACACCGATACGAGGAATCCTCCTGCGAGCATCATTAGCACCTATGATTTCGATCAGGTAGCGACGGAAGCAGACGCTAATTTCTGGACCGTGTACTTATTAGGTGCATATCAAGGTTGGACAAATGAGGATCATGATCCATCAACTGACGATCGCGTATACGGAATTGTTGACGCGATTAACGGGCAGGGGGCGAGCGTATTCAATGAGGTAATACGTCCTCCTGAAGGAAGGTTTACAACTGAAGTCAATAACGCTGCGACAACGGCTCACGAGATCGGACATCTCTTTAATGGTCAACATATCGACGGGGGACTGATGGAACAGTCGGCGACCCGCTCGAGTATAGTTTTCAGTGATATTACCTTAAACAAGATTAGGAGCATAAATCATCCATAGGAGTTGCAAGTAATTCTGGTTTGACGTTCAGATCTATTGGGAGGTAACTATGAGGGGTAAAAGGATTCAGTACTTACTAGTGGCGGTCACTTTCCTGACTAGCTTAACCATCGGCACCTCGCTCATGCTCAGGAAATCCCATGGACAGAGTATTCGAGAGCTTGATGGCTTAACGTTGGAAGTGGAGTTAGGCAAGGAAAATTATTTACCAGGCGAGTTGATCACAATCAAATTCAAAGTGATCAATAAGTCGTTTGAATCCCTCCCGCTTTACAAAGGTTCCACCGTTCGAGATGGCTACCTGAAAGTTCTCATTGCAGATGAAAACGGCAGCTTTAAGGAATACTTAGGACCCGGGTGGGGTACAAAGGACGCTGACTACAACGAGCCTCTCACACTCGGGTCTGGGCAAGCCTTTGAGACGGAAGCAACTGTACTCTGGAATCAAAAGTTGGAGACGGGCCATTTGAATAGAGCCTACGCAGAAAATCTTGGAACGCGAATCCAGACTGATTACGCACTGCCCGCCCCTGGTGTCTATTACATTAAAGCAGTGCTATACAGCCCCCTGAGTAAAAAGCGTATAGAATCAGCGTCGGTTCGTTTGGCGCTTGAGACCCCCCAAGGTGACGATCTTGAGGTCTGGAATAAAATCAAAGATGATGGACAATATGCTCTGTTTATGCAGACAGGCGGTCTTGCCGAAGGTCTCACGGGAGCCAGGACTAAGGAAATCGCGGATTCGCTAGAGGCCCTATTACAAAGGCACCCTGACAATCATTACTCGGAGCAGATCCGTACCAGTCTGAGCAAGCGTCGGTCTGCAATAGAAAAAGGCAGAAATGATTTTCCGTAGGACTCATACATTTGAGCGAGCCGAAGGATCTGACATTGTGTCAGATTGTGTGCTCCAAGAAATTGGTGATGCGTATCCCAAACCCGGTTACTGTCACGTGCAAACAAAACAACGAAGCGCAGCGTTAAAGTTGTCACTTGAAGAGTTTCTTTGCCGCCATGCGACGCAATGCTTCTCTATGTACTCATCTACCGACATCTCAGCACCCGTCTGACCAGCTATTCCATAATCCCTTAGTCCCCAATATGGTGGACTGGTAACGCAGCATTCAAAAACCTTTTCCGGGAATTTGGCAAGTTCGGTCAAAGCATCACCCACGATAATTGTGCAGGACTCATTCGCGAGTGCCGTATCAATGTCGTTTGAGATCCTATTTTCAGACTGTGTAGCTTCCATTTGCTCTCAAAGATTCTCATGCGAAGTAATTTTGTTGCAAGCTTTCAAGGAGTATCCATCAGGAAAGGAGATGCAAAACTTCTTGGATCTCATCACTGACCGTTCTGCAAAATATTAAGTCTCCAACTTCTTTAGTGCAACCCGCTGAATTGAGGACAGAACCTGGAGAGCTTCTGGTTCTCGTCGGGCCGAGTCGTATTAGATATGGACAACCAACAGTAGCCACAACAGCTCTGAGCTAATACTTCGCCACGGTCGGATCCACTTCGTCCGACCAGGCGGTGATGCCGCCTTTGAGGTTGATGAGGCGACCGGAAAAACCTGCCTGCTTCAACGCTTCAATTGCCTTTGCGCTACGCACTCCCGCCTTGCAATGCATAACCGTCTCGCGCGCCGGATCGATTTCATTCATGCGCGCCACAACTTGACCTAAAGGAATCAGCTTTGTTCCAGGGATGCGCGCTATTTCAAACTCGAAAGGTTCGCGCACGTCAATTATCTGGAGGTCTTCATTACCATCGAGTCGCCGGCGTAATTCTGCCGCCGTGATCTCCTCCAGCGTTGCCGGCTGCGACGACGTCTGTGCCCGTAGGCCACAGAATTCTTCGTAATCGATTAACTCCTTGACGGTGGGATTCTCGCCGCAGACGGGACACTTTGGATCCTTGCGCAGCTTCAGCTCACGAAACTTCATATGCCAGGCGTCGAACAAAAGCAGCCGGTTTACCAGCGTGTCAGTGGCTCCCAGAATGAGTTTAATTGTTTCGCTAGCCTGAATGGCGCCGACGATTCCCGGCAACACACCCAGCACGCCTCCTTCCGCACAGGAGGGAACGAGCCCGGGTGGTGGCGGCTCCGGATAGAGACAACGGTAACAAGCACCCTTCTCCGCCCAGAACACACTCGCCTGGCCCTCGAAACGAAAGATTGATCCGTAAACATTTGGTTTGCCGGAAAGCACGCAGGCATCGTTTACGAGGTAGCGCGTGGGAAAGTTGTCAGTGCCATCGACAATGATCTCGTAGTTAGCAAAAAGCCCGAGCGCATTGCGGCTGGTGAGTTGGGTCTCATGTGTTTCAATTTCAATGTGCGGATTGATATCGCGTAGCCGATCGCGCGCTGACTCAACTTTGGGCCGTCCTATATCAGCGGTGCCGTGAATAATCTGCCGCTGGAGATTCGATGCTTCCACCACATCGAAATCCACGATGCCCAAACGCCCGACACCGGCAGCGGCAAGATACATCCCCGTGGGGGCTCCCAATCCGCCCGTGCCAATCATCAGAACGCTGGCGGCCTTCAAACGCCGCTGCCCTTCCAAACCAACCTCCGGCATGATCAGGTGGCGACTGTAGCGGGCGATTTCTTCATTGGATAACGCGGGCAAGCCAGATACGACCTCAGCTTCCGTCGCAACGCCGCCGGCAATCGAAGGCACGATCATTATCGTGTCTCCGTTGTTGACCGGCGTGTCTGCGCCAGACTGGTGGCGAATGTCCTCGTCGTTAACGTAAACGTTAACAAAACTTCGCAGTGCGTTGTTGTCATCGTAAAGATGGCGGCGTAACTCCGCATACTGCGACGTCAAACTTTCCAACGCCTCGCCTGCGGTCGTTGCTTCCACCTCGATTCGCGAACTGCCGCCGGTAAACTGTCGCAGCGCCGCGGGTACATTTATCGTGACTGGCATGATCAACTTCCTTTCAAGAGTGTCCGACATTCTTCAGTTTGTCGGCGTTGCCGCGTTGGGTAATTTTGGCTAAGCGCGACAACCTCAAGTTTGTGGGACGAGGATTTCCTCCTCTGCAAAACGTGACCGGTCGGCTTGCATCTCCCACGAGCGGAGTTCCTCTGCCGCGCCGGATCTAACCGAAACAACAATGTATGAATAGAGCGGCCACGCATGTTCAAGATCGTATTGTGACGGCACCGCCGAATCGTCGGGATGCGAATGATAGAAACCGACAACTTCGAGACCGCTCGTTTCCGCATAACGTTCGCCGCGCAGCAACTCTTCCGGGCGGATTAAGAAGCGATTGCGTTTGGCCTCTTCTTCGCGAGCATTCGAGATCGCATAGGTTTCCCCAACGATCTTTTGTCCGTCAGCCCGGAAACTCCCCAACAAGAGTCCGCAGGCTTCGTACGGATAATCTCGCTCACCGTGGGCCGCGATTTCGTTTCGCTGTTGTGTTGCTAGATGAATCATTTGTTTATTCGAGGGGCGTTGCGCTCGCAGCCAGCGGCGGGCAACGCCCGCCTCTAAACACAAGTGTGAATTTATTCCGCGTATCTCTCTCCGCCATCGCAAAGGACAGTCACCACCACTGAGTCTTCCGGTAATGACAGAGCGAGTTGCAACGCCGCAAATACATTGGCCCCGGAACTCGTGCCAACTAACAGCCCCTCTTCGCGCGCCAGCCGGTAGACCATATCCTGCGCCTCTTCGGTGCCGACCTCCACGTTTTCATCGGCAAGCTGCGGGTCGTAGATGCCCGGGACCATCGCGGTGGCCATGTGTTTGAGGCCTTCAAGACCATGAAAAGGCGAATCCGGCTGCATGGAGATGGCGCGAACGCTCCCCTTGAGTTCTTTGAGTTTTCTCACTGTGCCCATGAATGTTCCGGAAGTTCCGAGGCCCGTTATGAAATGCGTGATGCGGCCTTCGGTCTGCTCCCAGATTTCTTCAGCCGTACCCTCATAATGGGCACGCCAATTTGCGTCGTTGTTATATTGGTCGGGATAGAAGTATTTGCCAGGATCACTCGCAAATATTTCACGCGCCTGGAGCTGCGAACCGTCAGTGGAAAGCAACGGGTCGGTCTCAATTAACTCGACGCCAAAGCGCTGCAGAATTTGTTTTCGTTGACGGCTCGCATTCTTTGGCAGACAGATACTGACGCCATAGCCGCGGGCTGCACCAATCATCGCGTCGGCAATTCCGGTGTTGCCGCTGGTGGCATCCAGAATTGTCATCCCAGGTTTTAGCTTGCCGCTTCGCTCGCCTTCAAGGATCATCCATAACGCCGGTCGATCCTTTACCGAACCTCCGGGATTCAGGTGTTCGGCTTTGGCGAAAACCTCCACGCCGACAGGCAGATCGCGCGTGACGTTTCGCAGGCGAATCAAGGGCGTGTTGCCAATGCTTGATTCGATGGAACCGGCATGAGCTGGACGAAACGGTCGTTCTAAAACCCTGGCAGACATGATCTTTTATTAGCGGACGTTAATAATACAAAGCCGGTTGCGAATCCTTTGCAGGTGTCGCGACCGGCTCTTAAAAACTTTCGCTGCGCTTGGCTACTAACTTAGCCACTCTTCACGCTGCCAAAGCTTGCCCGATCGCGTTCTGGACACCAGACGCAACAGGTGCAATGACAGCAGCAGTAATAGCAAGCGTTGTGCATGATTTGGTTAGCCAGGGGAACTATAGGAAAGGCACTGGAATGATGTCAAGTCAAAGATGAGGCTCAGCGCGGTAGCGGGTCGTTTGAGGAAACCTTTAGTTAACTCAATACGAGTAAAAAGCGGCGAGACGCTTAAAGGTCCCGCCGCCCGGTTCGCAAACAAACTCAAAAGTCAAACTTGATTGCCAGTTGCAGTGAATATTACTGTCCTATCGACGGTTTCGCGGCGGGCCTCCAGCGTGAAGCCAACCGTCCGCCGCTGGCTGCCTGGACGATGCTCATTACGCCCATATAGCCGAAGCCAAAGAAGAACAGGAACAGAAATGGCACTGTGCCCCACATGTGCATGTGTGCGGCATAGAGGATCGCGAGCAGGAAGTAGACAGAAAAACTGAGCTCCAGCAGCGGCACCAGTCCGCGCTTGCGCTTATATTTCTTGCGCTTCCATGTTTCGTCGTGTGTTTTTTCCACTTTGTATTTCGGTGTGCGCACGAAATCGCTCTTGATACCAAACAGGGCTTCGAGGACAGCGCGAGCATTTGAAAATGCCAGACCAATTCCCAGGGCCATCACTAATGGCAAGTGCAACAAACGCGGCGTGCGCTTCTTATCGAGATACCAGACGGCCGTTCCATAAAAAAGGAATACGGAGATCGACGAGAAAAACAGCAGCGGTAAATCCAGAATCATCAGGTGGTAGAACGGTTGATTGTAACGAACCAGCAAGAGCGGAAACTGAAGAAAACTCGCGACAATCATTAACGGATAGCTGATGTTGCCCGTTAAGCGAAAAAACATCTCGAGCCTGACGCGCATCGGCAGACGCGACCGCCAGATTCTCGGATAAAGCTTGATGCCTACCTGCATCACGCCCTTGGCCCAGCGACGTTGCTGTGCTTTGAAAGCATTGATCTCAACCGGAACCTCCGCCGGCGCGTCTTCATCCAGCAGATATACGAATTTCCAGCCCATCAATTGCGCGCGAAAACTGAGATCGGTGTCTTCGGTCAGCGTGTCGTGTTGCCAACCGCCACTCATCGCTATTGCATTGCGGCGCCAAATGCCCGCGGTACCGTTGAAGTTGAAAAACCCTCCCGCGCGATTGCGCGTGGTTTGTTCCACAACGAAGTGGCCATCAAGCATGATCGTCTGTAAGCGCGTCAGCAAATTGTAGTCGCCGTTGATGTGGGACCAGCGCATCTGGGCGCAGCCGACCATCGGGTCAGTGAAGAAGTCGACAAGCTTCCGCAAACAGTCAGGCTTCGGGACAAAGTCGGCATCGAAGATCGCCAGAAATTCTCCTTTGGCATACTTCAGACCGTTCTCGAGCGCGCCGGCCTTGAAGCCGATACGGTCGGAACGATGAACGTATTGAATGTCAAACCCCTGCTGCGCGTATTGCTCCACGGTCTCGCGAGCCAGCTTAACCGTCTCATCCGTCGAGTCGTCGAGCACTTGAATCTGTAGCTTCTCGCGCGGATAGTCGATCTCCGTGATCGCTTTCACCAATCGCGCGATGACGTACATCTCGTTAAAAAGCGGAAGCTGCACCGTGATGATCGGCAAATCTTCTTCACTGAATCGGGCCTTTGGCTCCGGTACAAATTTGCGATAACGCCAGAAGTCGATGACCTGCTTCACACGATAACCACCGTAGATGGCAAGCACTGTCAGGATGCTGAAATACAGAATGAGAATGGTCCAATCGAAGGCATCGAGCTGATAAAGCGGACTGATATTGCCCCAGGTCTTGTTGACCAGATCCTGAAAGTAGCGCTCAAAAAGTGCTTGCGGTGTAGGGCCTAAAGGAGTTGGCCACGGGGTGGGTGCCGGTGTGTTCTGGAGAAGCAGCGCCATATTACTCAACAATTCATTCCTTACATCTTAAAGCGCCGTCGCAAACTACGGGACGGCGCGCGGGAAGGATTCTAACCTGAAGCGCGTCTAAGCATGAAACAGCGAGGAGAATGGGTAGGGTTCAGTTTGAAAGGACTGTGATTCGTGAGCCAAGTTCAACGAGTATGAAACTCGAGAATTTTCACTCTCGGCGCAGAGACTATACAGAACCGCTCGCGGTAGCGAGCGGATACTGGCATCCAACTGGCTAGAATACGGAACTTTCACCATTGGTAATTTCCACGTTAAGTCTTGCATCCGCTCGCATCGGCGCCTTTCAATCTTGCCGCTTCGAGGTGGCGAGCCTTTCATTATCGCTAATTCCACATTGCGTCTTGCACACGGTCGCTACCGCCTTTTGTTCTGTATTGAATGTCACTTTGAAGCCGTACCCAGAGATGGCGCGGAGAACCGTCTGAACTCAGATACGACGATGTGGCGCGCTGTAATCGCTTGGACCTACGGAAGAGTTGATGACAAACCCGCCTGGCAAAACTTTTTTCGCGCCTGCCGGCAACGAATCTTCGCGGCCCCGGCGCCAGTTGCGCAGGCTCAAATCCATCAGTCCGGGCATAACATAAAAGACAGCGACAGATCCGAGCAGCGCGCCAGTGGCGAAGCGGGAAAGGTGGGTGTTATCCCAAATCCCGAAAAAGCCGAGCGCGAAATCGATCGCCAGCGGCGCGGCTGCAAGAAACAACCACTTGCGCTCCGGCGCTTCGGTTTGTCTCAACGATTTAACCAGTGGATAGGCAAGCGTTGCTACCGTGAAGCCCGCATAGAGTCCCGTGCAACGAGCGCATACTGCGAATTGATGTTCCGCAAGGAAGAAGGAGCGCTCCGGGATTTGATGGCAAACAAAATGGAACGCCTGGTAGATCATTTGCGCCAGGAATGGATGTCCCGTATTGAGAGCTAACGGAGCTCCGACGATCAGGGACATGATGGCCAAAGATCCTGCCGCCATCGCCAGCCACATCGCCAGCGGGCGACGGTTAGCGTCGCTCTGCGGAATATAGTTATCGGGTGAAGCGTACATCAGTAAGTGCGAACACTTGGAACTTGGTGCTTGGAACTTGGTGCTTGGAACTTAGTGCTCTCACAAAGCTCAAAGTTCCAAACTAAAAATCTGCAATCTGCAATCTAAAATCGAATCACCGTATCCGGTCCACCTTCAATATGCAGCGTATCGACAAAGCGTATGTGCCGTGACTCGGTAGTCATCACCACAGAATGCGTTCGCTTACCGGCGCCAAAAAATCTGACTCCTTTTAGCAACGCACCGTCAGTGACACCCGTAGCGGCAAAAATAATCTTGCGCCCCGGAGCCAGATCATTCGTGTCGTAAATTTTGTTTGCATCCGTGATTCCCATAGATTGCAAACGCTCCAGGACCTGTTCCTTAGGTGGCACCTTATCGTTATCAACCCCGAGCCGTTCGTGATCAAAAACTAACCTTGCCTGTATCTCACCGTTCAGGCATTTCATTGCCGCCGCGGTAATCACGCCTTCAGGTGCGCCACCTATACCCACCAGGGCGTGAATGTTTGTACCCGCAACCGCTGCCGAGATGCCGGCGGAAAGATCGCCGTCAGCGATCAGGCGTATGCGCGCTCCCGCAGCGCGTACATCCGAGATCAGTTTTTGGTGACGTGAACGATCAAGAACAATTACCGTCAGGTCTTCCACGTCGCGTCCCAACCGCCGCGCAATGTTCTTTAGATTGTCTTTAACCGGCGCATCCAGATCTACCACTCCGCGCGATGATGGACCAACCACAATCTTGTCCATGTAGATGTCCGGGGCATTCAAGAGTCCCCCGCGTTCAGCCGCCGCCAGCACCGCAATCGCATTATTGGCGCCCAGCGCGCACAAATTTGTGCCTTCGAGCGGGTCGACAGCAATGTCCACTTCGGGACACGACTCGGCAATTTCCTCACCAACACCAAAGCCGCCGCCAACTTCCTCGCCAATGTAAAGCATGGGGGCTTCGTCGCGTTCGCCCTCGCCGATAACGATCCGGCCGCGCATTGGCACAGTGTCCATGACTTCGCGCATCGCTTCGACCGCGACGTGATCGGAATATTTGCGATCGCCCTGGCCCATCGTGCGCGCCGCCGCGATTGCCGCCGCTTCGCATACGCGCAAGAAATCCAGAGACAGCTCGCGCTCTGTCCTTAACTCGTGGCCCATCTTGTGCAGGTCTCCTGGATCGGAAGTTTGACTGCGAACAGCCTTAAGCAGGGGAGCGTCCACAGTTGAAGAAGTGCGCGCTCATACTAACAGAGTGATACAGTTATTTGTAGTTCTCCGACTAACCACTCTCGCTGAAACAGAATCCGGATTGCCGGTTTTCTCTCTAGATTCGTGAATCGGGCAGGGACAAGGCCTGCCCCTCTGTCGCCTACCTTGACTTGCCTGTCTGTGTGGCGTTAAAAATCAACTCGTAAACCTTGCCCGGATATTAACCCGCTATTCTAAAACTTTGCCTGGAGGTTTCTATGTCCACCGCTGCTCAGGATAGACCCATCAATGAAGACAAGATGAATGCGTTTTTGGGTAAGGTAGTCGGAGATTTTGGCGCGTCATTGAGTTCCGCGTTGGTCTATATCGGTCAAAAGCTCGGACTCTACCAGGCCATGGCTGATGCCGGAAGCGTGACACCGGCCGAGTTGGCCAAACTCACGAACACCAACGAGCGATACGTTCGCGAATGGCTAATCAACCAAGCGGCCGGCGGCTACGTACAATATGATCCGGAAATCAAACGCTACAGTCTCACGCCGGAACAAGCTGTTGCGCTGACGGAAGAGAACAGTCCTTTCTACGTCGGTGGCGGCTTCTTTGTAATCAAGGCCATGACCAGCGCCGTGCCGCGCATTGAAAATTATTTCCGCAATGGCGGGGGTATGCTTTGGGGCGAACACGATCCTGATCTGTTCATCGGCACAGAAAAATTTTTCCGCCCTGGTTATTCAGCCTACCTGGTGGCCTCGTGGATTCCCGCTTTGACCGGCATTGAAGAGAAACTAAAAGCAGGCGGGAAAGTAGCAGACATTGGCTGCGGCCACGGCGCCTCGACGATTATCATGGCCCGCGCTTATCCAAACTCGCGCTTCTGGGGTTTTGATAATCATGACGCATCGATCCAACACGCTCGGGAAGCTGCCAAAGCAGCGGGTGTTTCTGATCGCGTTACCTTTGAAGCTTCCCTGGCCCAGGAAGCTTCTGATCACAACTACGATCTGGTTTGCTTCTTTGACTGCCTGCATGACATGGGCGATCCGGTCGGGGCCTGCAAGCGCGCGCATGAAGTTTTGGCTCCAGATGGTAGCGCCTTGATTGTTGAGCCGATGGCGGGAAACGCCGTCGAAGAAAACTTCAATCCAATAGGACGCACATTTGCCGGTGCTTCAACTCTGTGTTGCACCGCAAACTCAATGGCCTTGAATGGCCCGGCACTTGGCGCCGTAGCCCCGGAATCAGCAATTCGCGAAGTGGTATTGGCTGGCGGGTTCAAAGAATTTCGCCGCGCGACCGAGACACCATTCAACCGCATCTTCGAAGCGCGGAAGTAAGACAGGCATTCCTGCCTGTCAAACGTTGTCGGGGATGACCACTGGTCCGGGGCTCCTCGTCTCAGAATCAAAAAAGGGCGGACCAGCGGCCCACCCCTCCAGTTGTCCAGTCCAATAAAGGCTAAGTCGCGCCGACTTGATCGCGAACATCCGCCGGTTGCCACGCGGGCAGCGTCCGGCGCGCGGGTTTCTCTTTTTTCAAGCCCAGGGCCCAGTCGGCTTGCATAAGCGTGTGGATGTCGCGCGTGCCTTCGTAAATGATCGCCGCTTTGCAGTTGCGCCAGTAACGCTCGACCGGATAGTCGTTTGAATAACCATTAGCGCCGTGCACTTCGATCGCCATTGATGCTGCTTTCTCGCTGCGCGTAGTTGCTTGCCACTTGGCGAGACTGGTCGCGCGCGCATTCGGCTGACCGGTGTTCTTCAAATATCCGGCACGCAACCAAAGCAGATGCGAAATCTGGTAGTCGGCTTCCATCTCGGCAATTTTTTGTTTGACCAACTGATGATTGGCGATCTTGGTGCCAAAGGTTTCGCGCTCGAGAGCGTACGAAACCGAAGCATCTCGTGAGGCGCGAATCACACCGGTTGCGCCAGCGGCAACGGTGTAACGTCCCTGCTCAAGCGCAAACATCGCGATCTTGAAGCCTTCACCTTCTTCGCCGACCAAATTCTCTTTCGGGACACGCGTGTCCTGCAGCGAAAAGTGACCGGTATTGCCCGCGCGAATTCCCAGCTTCCCGTGAATCGTTCCCGAGCTGAAACCCTTCATACCGCGTTCAACAATGAAGCAGGACATTCCGCTATGGTCACGATTTCGTCGCTTCTCCTCATCGGTCCAACAGAAGAACAGGAAGTTGTCGGCCGTGTCAGCCAGGCTAATCCACATCTTCTCGCCATTCAACACATACTCATCGCCTTCGCGCCGTGCCGTAGATCGTGAACCAACTACATCTGATCCCGCGCCGGGCTCAGTCAAACCATAGGTAGCGAGTTTTTCGCCTTTTGCCTGCGGCACAAGATACTTTTGCTTCTGAACATCACTGCCCCAGGTCAGCAGCGTCAGCGAATTCAAACCGGTATGAACCGACATCGCCACGCGCAGAAACGTATCAACTGCCTCAAGCTCTTCGCACACAAGACCCAATGAAACATAGTCGAAGCCGGCGCCGCCATACTCCTCGGGAATGCAGACGCCCAGCAGGTTCAACTCCGCCATCTTTTCAAACACCGAGCGCTCGAAGTGTTGCTTCTCGTCCCATTCCTTGATGTAAGGTGCGATCTCTCTTTGGGCAAACTCGCGCACTGTTTGCACTAATGCCTTATGGTCTTCAGTCAACTCGAAATCGATCATAGGAATGTCTCTCTTTAAATAGCGGGTTTGAT
>DIYZ01000226.1 GCA_002427845.1 Chloracidobacterium sp. UBA6041
CGCTCGAGACAGATGTGCAGGCCAATACGCCGGACTCTAAGCAAGTGGCAGCGCACGCCAATGCTCTGCTCAAACACTTCGGCATGATGTCGAAGATGCATGGTGGAAGCAAAGCAGGTAAGAAGATGGGGATGAAGAAGAACATGGAGATGAAGAAGAAGCCGGAAATGAAGATGTAAGCTCCAGCCTCAATACCAATTTTGGCGCTGAGCGCACCACGTTGCGTTCCGGGTGCGATTCCTGGGCTGCGGGCTAAGGTGGGAAGCAAATCAACCATAGTCCACTCCACAACACAACTACCACGGACACACAGGAGATTGATGTCATGAACGAATCTAGCAAGACACCCCTGGTCATCGCGCTTGTCGTCGTCGTCGTACTTTTTTTGATCTTCGGCGGCGGGGCAATGACCGGGTCAATGATGGGCGGCGGGATGATGGGACAAGGCGGGATAGGCGGGTACAGGATGGGACAAGGATGGATAAACGGCGGGTTCAGTTGGATGTGGATTCCTACTTTACTCACCCTCGGTCTCGGCGTCCTACTTGGTTGGGTGATCTTCGGGAAGAAGTGACCGACCTAAAAGATGAATCGCCAAGCTGTAGGGGGTTCCAGTTTTGTTTATCTGTAAGATCCAGCCTCAGTGCCAGTTTTGCCGTTGAGTGCACAACGTTGCGTTCCCGGTTGGAATTCCTGGCTTGGGCTAGGAGAGAGATACTCATTACATGAAGCGTCGTAAATTCATCCAGTCTGCCTTAGCAGGCACAGCGGCATTCGCCTCAACCGGCGCAGGGTTGCTGCTGAGCGGGTGTGGCAAGGGACCACTCGAACAGCGAAAGGACCTCGTCAACAACGCCGGTGCACCCTTCGCAGCCTACCCGCATGACCCGGTGCGCGCGGAGAATTTTACTAACCCGCTGTTCATCCCCGGCGGGGAGGGGCCGTTTGGCGTCTTGAACGTTACCGATACGCCGCTGACGCTTAAAGCACGCCCGGCGACGTTCCCGATTCTTGACGGCCGGGCCTCGCCATTTCTGCTGTACGAGACCAGCGATGCAGGCAAGAGCTATCAAAATCCGATCTTTCGCATCAAGCGTGACAGCCGTTTCACCGCTACGTTGCAAAACGGATTGAACGAGCCAACCATCATCCACTGGCATGGCTTGCACCTGCCGGCGAACATGGATGGCCATCCAAACGACACCATCGCCGCAGGCCAGAACTACCCCTACGCATTCACGGTCACTAACCGCGGCGGCACCTACTGGTACCACTCACATGCGGACCAATTGACTGCGGAGCAGGCTTACGGCGGCCTCGCAAGCTTCTTTATCGTCGAGGATGATGACGAACTGCAGCTCGCGCGCGTGCTCGATCTCAAGTTTGGCGAAACCGATCTTCCCTTAGTGATTCAGGACAAGCGCTTCAACGCCGCCGGCGAGCTCGTGTACCAGCCGAACCCGATGGAGAGAATGATGGGGTATCTCGGCGACATCGTGCTGGTCAACCTGACGCCCAATGCCTACCTCGAAATCGGCCCGCGCTTCTATCGCTTCCGCTGTTTGAACGGCTCGAACGCACGCGTCTACAAGCTCGGGTTCATGCGCGGCAAAGAGCAATTGGCTTATCAGGTGATCGGCACCGATGGTGGCCTACTCGATCGGCCGTATCCGGCGAAGGAAGTGTTTCTCGCGCCCGCCGAACGGCTCGACGTGCTGTTCGACGCGAGCCAGTTGCGCCAGGGCGACACTGTGTTTCTTAAAAGCCTCGCCTTCGATCCAATGGAACTGGACGGCGCGATGGGTGGTATGGGTGGTATGGGTGGGGGCATGATGGGCGGTCGTCAGCGCAACAACCAGATGTCGCAGATGGATGGCAATACGCGGCTTGCCAACGGGCTTGAGTTCAACCTCTTGAAGCTCGTGGTGGCGAAAGCCGCACAGGGGCCACGGGAAGTGCCCGCGCGCCTGTCGACACTTGCGCCACTTGACACGGCCGGCGTCCGTCCGCGCCGGGTGACGCTTTCGATGGGACACATGCAATGGCTGATCAACGGCCAGAGTTTCCAGCGTGACACCGCCGCGTTCGAAGTCCTGCGGGCGGTTGAAGTGTGGGATATCGAGAACGCCACAAACAGCATGATTCATCCCATGCACCTGCACGGCTTTTCGTTTCAGGTGCTCGGGCGAAGCAACAGTCCTGCGGCGTTGCGTCCTCTGGCCACGGCGAGTGGCGGACGTGTGGTAACTGACCTGGGCTGGAAAGACACTGTGATGATTTGGCCTGGTGAAACCGTGCGTATCGCCGTTGACTTCCGGCAAGCGTTTCCGGGCGCGCAACTTTTCTTGTTTCATTGCCACAATCTGGAGCACGAGGACGGAAACATGATGGTTAACTACCGCATCCCGGCATAACGCGCTTATCGAAGGAGCGATTGGTGGTTGTGGCTCACGTTGAAGGACAATTAGCAACACAACTATCACGGACACACAGGAGATTAATGTCATGAACGAATCGAGTAAGACACCCCTGGTCATCGCGTTTGTCGTCGTCGTGCTTTTTCTGATCTTCGGCGGCGGGGCAATGACAGGGTCAATGAGGTGTGGCGGGATGATGGGACAAGGATGGATAGGCGGGTACAGTTGGATGTGGATTCCTACTTTACTTACCCTCGGTCTCGGCGTCGTACTTGGTTGGATGATCTTCGGGAAGAAGTGACCAAGGTCTCGATGGTCGCAACCACGCTGTTGTTGGTTGTATCCATCACCAACATGGGAAGGAAAGAGAATATGAGTGCTCAGCAATCAAAACATTCAAGATACGGATTCAGTAAGACAGTTGACGTTCCTTTCGAAGAGGCTGTCGAACAAACGCGGGCCGCTCTCAAGGAGGAAGGCTTCGGCGTGCTCTCTGAAATCGACATGAAGGAGAAACTGAAGGAGAAGCTCGGTGTGGATTTCCGCAACTATGTGATACTTGGCGCGTGCAATCCGCCTCTCGCATACAAGACCCTGCAACAAGAAATCAACATCGGACTGCTCCTTCCTTGCAATGTCATCGTTTATGAGGCTGACGAACCGGGAAAATCTGTAGTAGCGGCGATAGACGCCAAGATGATGCTGTCGGTTGTTGGAGACAATGCGACCCTCGACGGAGTAGCGACTGAGGTGAATGAAAAGCTCAAACGGGTAGTTGCCCAGCTTTAGAGAAAATACTGAAGTGAATTCTGGTCAAGTGACCACTTCAGTGACAATCAATATCATCACAGCAGGTTTCACCACGGAGAGCTTCGATCCCTTCCTTGATGATGATCGGCACCATTACCAGCGCCGCGACAGGATCGGCCCACCACCAGCCAACCAGCGCGTTCAACAAGAGACCCGCAAGCAGGATGGCCGAAAGATAGGTGCAAAGCTCGGTCTGTTTTGAATCAGCCATAAGGGCGGCGCTATTTATGCCCCGCGCCACCTTTCTTTTGGCGCGAACGAGTAATGGCATGACGATCACCGAAGCGATTGCGAGAATGATACCGGGAATGCTCTCGCGGGGCTTTTCGCGCCATATTAGAGACTTGATTGAGTCGTAGCTGACATAAGCAGCCAGCAGAAGGAAACAAACGCCGACGATGCGGAGTGTAATTGCCTCAACACGTTCCCGCCGTGATTCGTCTGCGTCCAAATGTAGCCGCCAAAGCAGAGCTGCCCCAGAGGTGACTTCGATCAAGCTGTCAAACCCAAAGCCGACCAGCGCAATGCTCCCAGCCATTAGACCAGCGACGACTGCTATGAGTCCTTCGAGGCTGTTATAGGCAATTGTGAAGTATTCGAGCCTACGGCCCTTCTTTACTAACGCCGCGCGATTGGGACCGCTGATTTGAACTAGCTGACTCATACTTTTCTGGGCCAGTACATGATAATAACAACACCCATCAGCGCGAGAACCGCCCCGACCACATCGAATCTGTCAGGCCGAATCCTGTCGATCTTCCAGCCCCAGCGATCTCTGTCGAAATGGCAGATTCAATGACCACTTGGAACAAAAAAAGAAAAAGGCGCGCGGTAACGAGTTTTCCGGCGCTAGTCCAAGCGACGCCGTTGCCCTGGCGAGCCGATCTTCATAGGTGTTGACAATGATGACCTCTTTCGCGACCAAAACCAATAACCAGCCCAAAATTAACGACTGCAACTTCTCGAGTGGTTCGAAGGTACGGGGGAGGGGGGCCCCTAAAGGGGATGCCGGCCTTCAATCCGCCCGGGTTCCTTTCGAAAGACGATTCCGTCCTGTTGCACCCACAGGCGGTAAATGTAGTCTTCGAAGCGAAGGCGTGTCGGAAAGAACGGCGGGAGGCCAAGGGTGTTATCGTAGCCGGCCACGCCGCAGTCCATCCGCCAGTTCCGGTTCGTGACCACCGGCCGAAAGTTGTCCAGGACGTATAAGTCATTCACTGCGTCGGGATCAAGTTGCTCCTCGTTGGCGAGAAACATCTCGACGAAGTCGATCGCGTCAATGTCGTTCGTGCCAGATCGAAAAGTCTGGGCGATCTTGACGATCGCGCTGTCTTCGACCGCGCCGTGCTCCAGCATCAGCGAGTTCTCGAGCGCGACTCCCTTCGTCGCATTCGTCTCGAGGTCCATCGCCGTGTCGATGAGCATCTCGCCCCGCTCGTAGTTTTCGGGAATCTCGGCCACCGACTTGCCCAGCACGTCTTTGAAGGCCGCCATGATGTCGAATGACTTGTGCACTATCTGATTCTTGCCGGCCTTGTGCAGCCGTCCCCGGCATATTTCGTCGACCTGAAGCGATTCAGGACTGTCCTCCATCAGTGCATAGGGTCGCATGTCATCGTCGGAACTCACCATCAGCCCGCCCAGCGTGTAAATGAGCGTGCAATTACGATTGCCGCCGTAACTGGGCCGAAACAGGTTACTCACGAGCCCCTCGAGCCGGCTGTCAGGGAGCCGCTGGTTGAGATACGCCAGGAATTGTTCCTTCTCTCGCGGGCCGACGTAGAAGAGGTCGTTGTGTGTGTGCGTCTGTTCCAGGAGCGGAAAATACTTCTCCTGATTCGCGGGGCTCGAGTCATCGAACACCATGATCCGCACCGCGTGACCGTTGCGCCAGAAGTGCTGATCGTACTGCTCCACCGTCTCGCCCACTTCTCGCAGGCGGTAGGTGGGAATGACAAAGGTCAGGTCGTGTGGTTCCATCTCAGATGACCAATCGAGTGTTGGGTGATGTGTTTGAAAGAAGGCGCGGACGCATCAAGGAAAAGTCTTATGTTCGCTTCATCATCAATAATCAAAACGCGATTACCCATGTGCGTCCTCATAGCGAACGCCCATTCCGCGACCACAGAGATTCCCTTTTTCTCACCCGGCAACGGCAGCGGTTACGATAAGCTCGAAGCCGTCCCTGTCTTCGCGGTCAGAGACCTCCGGCACATCAGGCGGCAAGCCACTGTCTACTATGGTTGCTTTCCGCGCTTCGGTGGGGATGGGGATGGTAACGTAGCTCTTGTTTTTCCACTGCCGGTATCGAAGGCCACTGGCGACGGATACCCTTTCCCCCTCAAGGCTGCAATTTCAATCACGACCTCTTTCTGGTTTTTGCCAATCGCCGTCGCCTTCTTACCTGAGTTCAATTTCTTTTCGGCAAGTAAAGGGGACGACTTGGGCGAGGCGACAGGTGATGGACTCTCTTTTGAGAGAGACGTCGGGCGAACGGCGCCCGCGCCTGACTTGCCCGACATTTGGGCTAAAGCGTCAAAGACCTGGGTTCGCTCTCCTTCTGTTAAGTCATCGAGCTGGACACCATTTGCTGCCAGCACGGCGCGCAGGTTCTCTTCAGTGTTCGTTTCTTGATCATAAACGTCGCGATAGATATGCAGCTTGCCGTCTTCGACGACGATGGTTTCATAGCGCAGCTCTACCGGCACTGGCTGGTTGAGCTTAAATTGCTTTGTTTGAGTCTTATCTCGCGCATAATCGGTTAGTTCTGCATCGGTCAAATGCGCGCCGCCAAGTTGCGCGAGCACTTTGGCAAAGTCCTGTACCTGAGGCGTTGTGAGCCCGACACAACCGTGCGAGGCGAATGTCCCGAGTTTCGCCGGCGATTTGCCGCTGTGAATCAAAGATGGTCCGCCGATCGGAATCTTGATTGGCCCGAGTGGATTCAACTTGCTGCCGGCGTCAACCTTTTGGCCCACGCTGAGACTAAACAGTTCCGCTGTCTTCATGCCACATGGCAAAAACGGCGACCCGGTCGCCGCATTCCAATTTTGCCTTTTTCCAACCGGCTACTTCCCGATCGCTTTGCCGATCTTCTTTACTGCTTCTCCGACTTTGCGCTTCGACTTTCCGAACCCCTCTTGAATCTGGCCGCGAGCGCGTTCCGCGTCGCCTTCATTTTTCATTTTCCGATCACCCAGAGAGCGACCGATTTTTCCTTTCACCGTTGCCCAAAGGAACCCGGGCGAATTGAAGGCCGGCATACCCTTCAAGGGGGGCCCCCTCCCCCGTGCCTTAGAACCACGCGAGAAGTTGCAGTCGTTAATTTTCGACTGGTTATTGGTTTCGGCTCGCTGCCTTGTCAACACCTATGAAGATCGGCTCGCCAGGCAACGCCTTCACCCGGACTAGCGCCGGAAAACTCATTACCGCGCGCCTTTTTCTTTTTTACGCGAATTGGCTGTTGCAACTGCCATTTCGACAGAGATCGCTTCCTGACAGTGCGGGTGTGGGTTTCGGGGTTAAAAGGCGGTTTTAGGGCGGAATAAGGCCTGGTTTGCTGACTTTTTCGCCGTTAAAGTGAGGTTTGATGACCTTATGGAAGAATTTTCCGATGCTTGGGGCGGTGGTCATTGCTGCGTCATAGACATCCTGAGAGAGGTCATCATAATTGGAAAGTGACGCTCTTAGTGCGAAAGGTGATTCTGAGCAGGCAAAAAGAAGGGACCTACTCAGTGCTGGCGATAAGGGAGGAATCGGGCCAGTCGCGTTTAATAACAGTGTTGGTTTCTAACATTAGTTTATCTCCACGAAAAGGATAAAACATTGGGGAAATGCTGCAAAAACCCCGCAGAGCGAAACGGGTAAGGTCTCCGCGTCCCGCTCTGGCGCGTTAGACGATAGCGACGACGAGTTTGGGTTTACGGCAAAGCGTCTCTTGTCGATTTTGATCAGAAATTGGCCAGCCTTGCGCAAAAAGAAGGAACGATCCTAATGGGTTTCCGACGTTGGGTCATTCTAGCCGAATGAAATGTCTGTGCAGTTTGATAGCAGTTATGGCAACTACAAACCGCGATCAAGAGCAAGGAAAGGGCGGCGAATGTGCCTCAACGTTAATACTAACGGCCCTGTGCGCCGGGCGCACCTATCCTTAAACGCGTAGTAGGTGACGCTTGTAGCTTGCAAGGTTGACTTAGCCTTTTCGGCTTTCCACAGAGGCGACAGGAACGCTCCGCTTTCCATTGCCGGCGTTCTCTCTTCTCGCGATCGCGGCAGGCGTTCCCACAGTAGAAGGATCCACGAGCGACCCGACCTGGTTCGATGGCATTTCTGCATTTCGTGCAGTACCGGATCGGCACATTGTCGCCAGTCATTTCGATTTTCTCCCGCCCAAAAATAAGGCGTCCTTGAACCAGTTGGCACTAGGCCGAAGTCCAGGACGCATTAGGCGCCACAAAATGTTGGTGCGCGCTAGTGGCGCGGCACACTGCGAATTCTATCAGCGTCCTTCCTCAGTTCGTCAAGAATTTTTTGCAGATCCTCAGAGGAGATGGCATTTGTGTGATGCTCACTGTGGTGCTTGGATTGGATCACTATCCGACCGAACTGCAACTTTGCGAAAGCTAGATTGCAGCAGGAGCACAGGAGCACCCATGTCTCCCCCCGCTGTTCAACCCTCATTTAGCTGACACCTCCTGTTCGCAGAAATCAGGTAACTCGTGAACAGGCATTTCCGCAGCCATAGCGTCCGCAACTAGAGTCTCTACTATCTCATCACAATGAGTGCAGCGGGTGTCGAAGTACTGAAGTTCGTCCTTCCGCGTTTCTTCGATCTTCATGCCAACGTGAAGACAGAATGGACATCGGCGCCCCAGCAGCTTTGCTGTGCTGCCTTCTTTGCCCAGGATAGCAAGGATGGTCAGCTTGTGTTCGCGCAAATTGAGCAGGAGTTCTTCGTTGAGTGAGTGCTCCCTCGCTTCAAACCGCAGACGGTTAGGGCCAACGACAAGCAGAGCTACCTCCCGCGAGTAAAGTTCGTTTAAGAGTGTCGCGGCGTTCATACCTCACCAACCACGAGCAACTCAGCAGTCTCCGGCGGTTTTGAAGCGTGACAAGGTGACAAGCCAATGTTTAGGGGGACTTCCTGCGATTTCGACCCGTGACAGTCAATCGCGTTGTCACGGCTTGAATTTCCTTGCGAGGCTGATGTTTGTTGGGTTGTCACGCTGTCACGGGTAGAGTCCCCTTGGTCTGAGATATAGCGCGCGAAAGTCTCCTTGAAGGCGGCAAGTTCGTAACCTTTCGCGCGGTCGGCTCCGATGCGGATCGTCTTCGATAAGATTTCAAAGGGGCGCAATCGGTTGGCCAGCCATGTTTCAGTAACAGGCTTTCCCCGGTTGGCCTCCGGCCAAGGGCGGTCGGTCATGGCAATCAGTTTCTCAATCAGTTCTTTTGAGAAGATGCGCTCGGCCTGCGCTTCTGCAAAAGTCTGTTGAATATCCACGAGCAGCATAATTCCAGTGCCTTGGCTGTCTGCGTCTTCTTTGACCGCTAGTTTCGCAAATGCTGCGGCGGCACGCTGCAGCCAATCGCCACCGACGACTTCCGCAACGGCAAATAACGGACGCCAGTTGTCGGCTAGGCGATTGGTCGCAAGGGCTGGTAGCGCCGGGTCGCTGGCTTCGAATAATGCGCGGTTATCAGCGCAGAAGCGCACAATCTTTTGGCAAAGCACTTGCTCACGCTGTGTGTGCCGCAAGTCAAATCGCTCGCGCAACTCGCTCGGCTTGGCCCGTTCAAGACGAACTTTGATCGATCGGTCATGAAGGGTGCTCGGAAGCTGCCCGATACCGCAGAGCACCGCTGGAGCGAACACGCTGAAAGCACGAACTTCGTTCTTTTCACCTTCGCAACGGAGGGCACTGCCGCCGCGCCGGTGGCCCGCGTTCAACATTCCACGTAGTTCGTCGTTGTCTCTCAGCCATGCATCACATTCATCGGCCAGCACAGTCGGCCTGTGCGACTCAATTACGCGGAACAAGACGGCGACGCTCAGGTTCTCCGTTGCCAGGGGGCGAGGTACAAGCTCCGCCAACACGTCACGCAGCGTAGTTTTTCCGCAACCCTTTTCCGGTGAGTAAATGTTAAGGCGTGGGGAACAGTCGAACGCATCAAACACGTGAGCATGAGCGCACCAAAGCGCCAGCGCGGCGGCCGCTCCGTCCGGCAGGACAATGTAACGGGAGAATGTTTCCTCCATTTCGGTTAGCATGTCCGCACCGTTCACGGATTCCGGCCACGGCTCTGCGTCGGCAAAGTCCACCGAATGACCTTGCAATGCGGCGCGAGTGTCGTGCGGCTTGGCGCGCCTGGCGTTAACGAGTTCGTCGAGAATAGAAACTCTGTAGCCGAGACTTTGTGCTTCGCTCTTGCGCTTGCGCTCGTATTCCAAGGGCAGCAACTCCGCTAGGCGTTGCAAGATTTCTTCGTCTGATTCTGTTTGCGGCATGGCACCCTGGATTTGACGCTTCACCGCGCTCAACCCTTCAAGCACTGCCAGGTCGTTAAAGTCCGTTGGCTTGCTGGATAGGTCCCCAAACTGGGGCATCGCGAGTTTGGCGGCAATTGTTTTAGCAGCCTCTGTTGCCTTCGTTAGTCCAGGATTGCCGTCCGTGAAGACGTCGTTGTCACTAGCGACAATGATTTCTCGCTGCGGCCACTTCAGTCTGAGGGCTTTCGCTACGTCGAGAAGATTCCCGGATGAGATTGCGACGACGATTGCGAGGCCGGTAGCTTCGTGAATGCTCGCACCGGTCGCATAGCCTTCGCAAATAACCAACGAGAGGTCTGGATTCTCAAACAACATAAAGAAACAGCCGGCAACCCGACCATTAGTGAGAAAGTGTTTAGACCCGTCCGCTGAAATGAATTGCAAACTATGAAGCTCGCATTTTATGTCCCGCAACTGCAACACCAGCGCGCCGCGATACTCGCGCACATCGCCAACCGCTTTCACGTCTTTTGCCGCGAGATAATCGTGAGAATTCACAGGACTTGATCGCAAGAGAATCCACTCGGCAGTTCTACGCGCCTTGGCGTGACGTTCGGCTTTGGCCTGCTCGCACTCACGCTCCGCCTCTTGCCAACGTCGGCGTACCTTTTTCGATTCGGTTTCTGACAGTTGGCCGTTGCGATCGTGCCATACTTCCTTAATGCCGCGCTTCCAACACCCGAATACACCCACGGTAGGCGTGCCGGAGTAGAGGACGTACCAGGAATTTCGGCTGTGATCACCCGCCGATTTGAAGCGGCGAAGTCTCCCGTCGGCGACAAGATGTCCAGCGAAGTCCAGACCGGCCCTTCTCATTGCCTCTTGAAACAGTTCATTGGATTGTTCGCTCATCTTATGTCAAGGTGTCGACAATCGTCGGTTATCTCCACGAGATAGGAAGCGGTGACGAATGTTGCTTTGCCCATCTCTCGCACTTACAAGGAAATGACGACGGTTGCTGCGGTCCCAGCATTTGCGCCCTGATGGACGACTGAGTTTTCCTAGAAAAGCAATCGTGTGAGATCAAACTAACCGCGTGCTCTACTTTGCACCTCCATTTTCCACCCATTGTTTAAGCTTTTCTGAATCGACCCTGATCTGCCGATTTCCTAGCTTCACTACTATCGATGGATTGCGGCGCAAAATCTCGTAGGCGCGTTGCTTGTTCACATCGAACATCTGCGCGAACTCCTCGACTTTCAAAAAGCGCTTTGCGGTTTCAGGTTTCATGAACTCTCCGCCAAAAAGTAAATGCCTACCAATCGCCAGTGACAGCGACCAACAGGCATTAGCCTACACAAAACTAAGACTGCACGTAATGCTGCTTATTAAACTATCTTTAAGCCCCACTTCTCACGGTTTTGGGTGTAACTCTCGAGAGCAATCATTTCACCCATTCCCATGCTTGGTGTTAAGACTCTTCAACCATCTCTGCGATTCTTTTAAATGAGTTTTAAGTTGGCGGATCGTGAGCGAATAAGCGGAGTAGCCGGGATAAGCGCTCAGTCTCGCTGCATGTTCCAGAGCGATGTCATATGCCTTACTCCCAGCGCCATGTCTTGCCAAAGTTACCGCTAGATTGTCAGGCCAATTAGCAGCCGGTTCCAGACGATTAATGAGATCTTCCTCAACTTCGGAAAACCCCCTTCCCTGGAAAAACACTTTGACCTCGGACTCCCACTCTTTTCTTCGTTTGGGATCGCGGGACCACTGAGCCGCCTTTGCGATCTCCCTAGCGGTTCGCCACAAGTCTTTTAGTTTTTCATGAAGAATAGCCAACAAACCCGGAAAAAGATAATCAGACCTGCGGCCGTCAGGTACTTCTAGGATCAATGCGACCAGGCTTCGCGTCTTTTCTCCGGCAGCGTCTGCAAGCTTTCTGTTTTTCTCATTGCGCGATTTTCGTAACTTCACAGGGTCATGTCCTTGACGCACTCCATCTATCATGCCGGTTTTTGATGTTATCGATTCACAGGCGTAGTTCAAAAGATTAATTGCATATGCCGCAACGGGTAGTTCCGTGCACAACTCGGCAGCCCAAAGGGTTTCGACCAGCGAGAGCAAATTCAGTGCCTCGCCGGATAGGTCGGGCAATATTGCCGAAAACTCAACGGCGTCTCCCGGTCTCTCTTCAAATAAAAGGGTAAACGTCAAAACTTTGCGCGGTCTTTCGTTGATCATTGCGTCCCCAACCGAAATTGAATATTCGATTGTGAGCTTGGAGTGATGTAGCAGTTCTCCTTTCTGTTTTATCCTCTTTCGTGGAGGATTCTTCTTTGCCATTCGCGTTTCGCTTTCAGACTTGATCAATTCGGATTGTTAAATGGCTGGTGTGCCAGTTGTGTGCCAACTGAACAGAACAGGGCTATACTTGGACGCACGTAGGCATTATAGATGAGGGCAAAACATTAAGAAATCAGCACTAACCAGAACAGAGACAAACGCAAAGAAACAGCAAGTTTGAGACTGGCAGTCATGAGGTCAGGGGTTCGATCCCCCTCGGCTCCACCAATGCTTTCCTTAGGGCATCCAAAGCGTAAGCGCACGGACGGACGATACTCCCGTTGGACGCTCTTTCTTCGTTATCGAACAACGCTATTCGGATTGCTGAAAGTTTGAAAACGAGTCGGGCTCGGTATCACTATGGAGTCACAACCCAGCCGCACCGAGTGAAATGTAGAAGATCAGGAACGCAAAGAAAGAGCGCGAAGGTCCAACAGAAACACACAGATTAATACTGAGGTGAACACAGTGAAACGGTCGTTTGGGGACTCTGAATCCGCCTATCGGG
>DIYZ01000217.1:0-8185 GCA_002427845.1 Chloracidobacterium sp. UBA6041
CCCCCATGACAGTATACTGCGGCGTCGACTTTCACGCTCGCAAACAAACGATCAGTTATTTGACAACCGAAGCTGGAGAGATTCAGCAAAAAGAACTGCCACACGAGCACCGTGACATTCGCGGATTCTATGCGCAGTTGCTGAGCCAGGGCCACGTGGTCGTAGGCTTTGAGCAGTGGCTACGAAGCTTGGTTGCAGTGTGCTCTATTAGCACATCAGCGGAAGACATTTGAATACACCGATGGCAAAATCATACACGATATTTATGCATTCCTCGCTTTCAGCACTGTACGACTCGCTTCGTGGCGTGTTATTTCCGGGAGGGTGCAATCGCGGCACATTGGTATGAGAATTGTGTCAGCATGGTCTTTAGAATCTTAATTCAATGTGGCCTTATAAAATGTGGCCTTATAAATTGAGAGTCGGTCCGCAGTCGACTTATCAGACCTGGAAATCAGAGAGTAATTCAGAGGAGGAGAGATGCCATGTTGATAATGAATGAAACGACGTTAGGTTTGCTGGTAACTCAAAGGCAGCAAGATTCGGCGATGTCCTTTATCGCTTGGATTGTGCTGGGATTGATCGCGGGGTTCATTGGCAGCAAACTGGTCAACAAAACCGGGGAGGGCCTCATTCGTGACGTTCTGTTAGGGATTGTCGGCGCGATTGTCGGCGGTTTTCTCTTCAACCTGTTCGGCGCGTCGGGGGTCACAGGGTTAAACCTATATAGCCTATTAGTGGCGGTGGTCGGTGCAGTGATTTTCTTGGTGGTCTATCACGCCATCTTCCGCCGAACACGTTCCGTAATTTAGAAGGGAAATCCTGAAAGGAGAAATGAATATGAAGTGTAGCGAGGCCATGACGATAAACCCCGCGTGCTGTTTACCGGGTGATACGGTGGATAAAGCGGCGCAATTAATGAAGAGGGAGGATGTGGGCCCAGTCCCCGTGATAGATAGCCAGCAAACGAAACGGCTCATTGGTATCGTCACGGACCGCGACCTGGCTTTGAAGATTGTGGCCGACGGCCGAGACGCCAAGAGCACCCAAGTTGAAGCGGTAATGACGCGTGATTTGATAACGTGTCGCGAAGATGACGACCTGCAAGCGGCCCTTGCTGCCATGGGCGAGCACCAGGTGCGGCGTATTCCAATCGTGGACGGGCAGAACCGACTCGTCGGCATCATCGCGCAGGCCGACGTCGCAACGCGCGCCGGCCATGACAAGCAGACCGGCGAAGTGGTTGAGCAGATCTCAAAATCCAGGGCCACCGGCAAGTAGCCAGGTGGTCGAAGTGAGCTTGACGTCCGGGTTAGCAAGGGAAGTGTTGAGCACTAAGAGGCATGGCTGGTATGAAGCTATCGCCCGTCAAAGCTCGTGAGCTTTAGCGAGGGTTGCAAAGTACGGCAAGCACTCAACGATCTTTTACGACAGGTTTAGGGTCGTCACGACCATCTCAAGCGAGACGCCCCGAGTGGCTGCGGGTATAAGAGGGTCCAAGACAAGCGGTGAGGCGGTTATGCTATCGGCGAGCGCTGTTTACGAAGGCGAAGCCACTGACAAACTAAAAGACCTATATTTGCAATTTCATGCGCTTGGACGTGGCTGGCATTTTCTAAAAGCAGAGGAGCGCACACTGATAATGCTGCTGGACGGCGAACGCTTCGTTCTAGGCACGGCTAATCTTGATGACAGTCATGTTGGCGGTGATAATACCGCGTTGTCCGCCGCAATTGGCGGGTTGGAAACCGGCAGGCTCTTAGGAGCCAGTACGAGCTTAGTAACCGAGGATATGTCCCTCGCTATTCCTCGCGAGATATTTCTTAAGCTGAGGACAGCAAAAACAGTTGAGATACAACTCGGTGCTGTTGAATGGAAATTGAAAGCTGAGCACCAAAAATGCCTTGCAGAGTTGCCGTTAGGCGATTCCGCGCCGACTCGGCCCTAGTGTCGGTTTAAAAGCTTAATGCTCCCCTGCCGTCAACTCGGATGAAACCGACCAAACCCGATTTAGTTGTAAGCTAACACGCAGTAGTGAGTCTCGTTTTCACTAGGTTGCCCTGAGAATCCACTTTCGCGATTTGACTCAATAGGAACTACAGATTGGAGAGTGTGATGGCTCGCGCGGAACGCTACTTTCAATCGCCGACAGCGAAGCGTTGGCGGGAATCAATCTTGTCTGCATTGGTCACTGTAGTAAAAATTGTAGTAAACACCTGCATTCACTGAAGGCCAAGGAAGAACACGAAAAAATCTAAGCTGCACTCTATGTAGGTGCTTACACCTCCATGGTCCTCTGTGAACGATAGGAGATAATTTCTGCAAAACCTTTATTCATCGGTTCGATTCCGATCGCCGCCTCCAACCCTACCAATAACTTTCAGGGAATCAACAACCTCAACCAAAATCTCACTGTGGAAACTTTTGTGGGGGTCTTTGGCCAGATTGAGTGTCGAGACTAACTCTTCCTCTTAATCCTCCATCCAAGGAATGCTCCAAACATTAAGATCAACGCCGATAGTATGCGCGCCCAGATTCCATGAATAGCTAAGGTGCCTCCTCTACCCCACAGATATAGATTTCCAGTGATAAGTCCAACCACGGCGCAAATGAAAGTGATGAGGAAATAAAGAGCAAACATCGAGACAATGAACACTAAACAACCATTGAAAATGCATGCAGCGGCTTTGTTGTCTGCGAGCACGAGCGGATTCGTAAACTCGTCATGACTGCCTGTGAGCTTTTGATGCAGGGACCACTGAACGCCATCAAGCCACTTTCGAATTTGAATGTTGTAATAACCGCCAACGTCAAACAACATGAATCCCCGCCAACCAGCGCGCTCGACCAATAATTCTATGGCCACCCTCGTCCCACTCTCTGATGACGCTCCGCCCGCAGCTGATTGAATCTGAAGGTTTGCGATTGCCCGGTGTGAAAAACTATAACCTTGTGCCGTAAAGCCGTCCGGTGTATTTGTCACCTGCCACCCGAGTGATTCGGCCATGAACGTGCGCGCTGCTTCAAAGACGAGGTCGCGCGGCGCCGGGAAGACTCTCTCTTGATGAAAGTGCTTGTATTTCCAATCCATCGGTCTAAATGCGCGGAGTATAACGACCGGCTAAGACTTGTCAAAGATTTTATCTGGCGAATAGTAGCCTGCGGAGCAGGCGGAAGCACAAAGCTGGGGGCGTAAGCCCCAGGATCAGAGCCAACAAAGATTAAGCCCGCAAAGCGGGCGACAGCGTCACAGAACCCCGAGCGGTAGCGAGGGGATGCGAACATTCAACTAACAGCAAAACGGCCTCGCCTTCTTTCGAGGAGCATCCCGTATCGGTCGCTACCGCCCCCGGTTCCATAACGCGGTCGCCCACTCCGGCGGGCCCGCCATTCTTTTCGGAATCTGTTCCCTTGGGACTGACGCCCGAGAGCGGGGTCCCCAGCCGAGCATCAGATCAGGTTTCGTGCGCAAGAGCGAAATCGATTACCTCCCCGTGCGGCGTCCCAAAGAGAAACCGTTAGAAACGGTTCCTGAATTATCTGGGCGAATTTGATCACCGGGCTGAAGCCACGGTGCTAAGGAAATCGCTCCGCGTGTTGGCTCGAGATTGCGGATAGTCCGCGTTAGCGGACGGATGATAATAGCCCAGCAGTTTACTACTGGGATGAGTGACGAATATCGATCTTAGCCCGCAAAGCGGACGGCAATGTCCTCTGACCTCTGACCTTCTTTCAGGGTCCGAACCGCTGCCGATATTCACCCGATGATAGAAAGGCTTTGACCATCTCGGCGTTGATGAAGTTGCCGTTGAATTGGTTCAGCTTGTTCAGCCAGAAGTTATAGCCGTCAAAGTTCAGGTTCGGCTCCGGCGCCGCGTCGGGGTTCCTTCGCAGATAGCCGAAGTACTCAATCAGCACAAACGCCCGATTGAACTCTCGCTGTTGCAGGGTCGCGTTGTCGGCTATCTTTCTGAGCACGCTGGCTCGCAGCGATGGGTCTGCGGGATTTGGTGACAACTCGCTGATCAGTGCCGAACGCTCGCTGTCGGAAAGCACGCTTCCCGCATTCGCATTCAACGAATCAACGAATTCAGTTGCGCTGGTCTGTACCGGATAACGAGACAGGAACGCGGCCCGCTGAACGAACGATAGCGCAAAAGCGCTCTTGTTGTTATCGAGTTGCGTCTGCCAACTGCCCTGGCCCACGATCACGCCGGCTCCGATTTGCTGAGTATCGCGCAGGAAGTTTGTGAATCGCACAGGCACTGGGACTGTCGGCGGACTGATGTCGCCAAAGCCAGTCTTGTAAGTCCGCTCCACATAGTAGCCGGTATTCTGAAACTCGATCGAAAGGAAGAACGCGGCCGACGTATTGATCCGGAAGAGTTCGATGCACTGCGCCACCGTCAATCCAGCAGGACGCCGCGCCGGATCGTTGCACTTATCGATGTTGTCTTTCCAAAACGCTAGACCCGAAGCGTCAGGCTCGCGATTAAGAAAATCTCGATACTGCTGACGGACAAACGTATCAGTGTCGTCGATGGGGTTCGTTGCCGGCTCAGTCACATCGTCAGCAATGGTTAGCGTCGCCGTCAAAGTCGTCGCTCCCGGCGTCGCGAAACCCGCCCCTCCCGTCAGGTTCGACAGAGTGAGCGTCAACGTTTCCGGGCCCTCGATAAAACTATCCTGATTGATCAGAACAGTGAAGGTTTTGGCCGTGCCGTCACCCGCGGCGAATTGCAGAGTGCCAAGTGCCGTTTCGAAATCACATCGCGAAAAAGCAACTCCGTTCGCAGTTGAGCACGGCAGAACTGTCATTGCGCTGCTATCATCGGGGGTCGAATAATCGACACTCACTGCCTGAGACAGATCGCCAATCCTCTGGACAGTAATCGTCGTAAAGCCCGAGCCCTCCGTCGTGTCGTAATTGGACGAGCTGAATCTGATGATCGACCCGACTTGTTGACCGCCTGAGAGCGTGCCGGTGCTTGGCAGAAAATTACCATCTCCGCTGTAATCGGCAGTAATGGCGTGAACGCCGGCAACGAGCGACGAAGTCGAGAACGTTGCCACCCCACTTCCATTCAAAGTTTGCGGCGAACCCAGGTTTGTGCCGCCGTCCTTGAACTGCACGGTTCCGGTTGGTGTACCCGCGGTCGAGATAACCGTCGCCGTAAACGTTACAGTTTGATTCAGGTTTGAAGGATTGGTTGACGAAGTAACTGCTGTCGTTGTAGCTGCCTTGCTGTTGGTCAGAGCGAATGTCGCGGTAGGCAGTCCCGTGCCAATACTGGCGAGGACGTTATAGCTGCCCGCGGTGCCATTGGCAGTAAAGGTTGGCGCGGTTGCTACGCCGCTGCTGTTGGTGTTCGCTATCGCGGTTGTCGATGCGCCCGGGAATGTGCCGCTCGCTCCACTTACTGGCGCGGAGAAGGTCACTGGGATCGCATTTTGTGGATTGCCGGATTCAGTGACGGTGGCTTTGAGTGCCGTCGCGAAAGCAGAGTTGATGGTTGTGCTCTGTGATGTGCCGTCGGTCGCGCTGATGGCGTAGTTGACTTCGACTGCGCCGATATCAAAGTTGATATTGATCACTCGCGGGAACCCGCGCTGATCGACTGGCAGCGGTTCAGTAGTGTTGCCATTGTTATTGAGATCGAATGTGTCAGGCGGCAAGTTTGAGACATTGCCGGCATCGACGGCTGGACTGCCCGGTAGCGGCAGCATCGTTTGTGTTGGCCCACCGTTGTTCGCCAGTGCTCCAAGGTTCGGGTTCGGGTTGATGATGTTGTGCGTGGTAGTGCCAGTAAAAGTCGCGCCCGAGGTGCTCCCGAGCAGGTTGTAGTCCTGCGAGTTGACGGTGCCACTAATGTCAGGACCCGTTGGTGAAGAGTTGCCGGCGATAATGCTGTTGCGAATATTGAGAACAGGTCCGACAGTTCCCTTAAAGATGCCGCCGCCTCGTCCGCTGCTGGCTGCGCCATTGTCACCGGCGGTGCCGCCGTCGCCCGCCTGGTTACCGCTGATGGTGCAGTTGGTTATTGTTCCTGTGTCGCTGAGCATGGCGCCACCATCCCCACCCGCGCCCCCGGTGCCCGACGAGCCGGCGTTGCCGCCGCTGCCCGCTTGGTTGTCGTTGAGGGTGCTATTTACGACAGAGAGCGTTCCGGTGTTCGCGATACCGCCGCCGCTGCCTCCCTTTCCGCCGGTCCCACTGGCGCCGCCGTTACCGCCGGGCCCCGTACGGTTGCCGCTAATGGTGCTATTGGTAACGGTCAATGTTCCAGAGTTGTAGATGCCTCCGCCGTTGCCGCCGGGACCGCCGATGCCGCTGCCGTTGCTACCGCCGCTGCCGGTCAGGTTTCCAGTGATAGAGCTGTTCGTGATGGTTAACGTGCCGGTGTTAATGATGCCGCCGCCATTGACGCCCGGGTTGCCACCGCCGGCCGCACCATCGGCTGTATTGCCGTTCGCAATTGTCAGTCCCGAGATCGTAACAGTCGCGCTGCCAATGTTGAATACGCGAAAGATGGGTGTGCCTATCGCTGTGCTGCGCTGCACGGTCAGAAGGTTTGCGCCCGGCCCTTGAATCGTCAGGTTCTTACTTATTACCAATTCGGCGCTGGTCAGCGTGATCGGGCTCACGACGTGACCCGGCGTCATATCAAAAGTGATCGTACTGCCGGCACACGCATCCTGAATCGCGTTTCTTAAAGAACCTGCACCGCTGTCCGCGTTCGTAGTGACAATCGGATCGGTTGCGCACATGACTGTAGTACCGGCCGTGGCAACATCGTTCTCCGAATTTGAATCGGTTGCGGTCGTGCTTACAGAGGCCATGTTGTTATAGAACGTTCCGTCCGAAGTTTCCGACGGTATGTGCCCAACCAGATTAAAGACTTGTGCTCCACTTCCAGCCGGAAGGTCTCGCGAGCACGTGAGTGTGCCTCCAGAACCCGGCGTCAATGAATTGCAACTCCATCCCGCAGGTTGTGACAGCGAGACGAATGTCATGTCTCCCGGAAGGGTATCTGTCAGCGTGGCACTTGTGGCTGTATCAGGTCCGCCATTAATGACCGTGATCACATAGGTCACGTCAGAATCGGAAGGCGTTGTATCCGGGGCAGTCTTCGTTACGCCCAGATCAGCATTCGGCGTTACGGCACCTACGACGAAACTGTCCACATTCGTCTTAGCCGTCGCCTCGTTGGTTCCATTTCCGTCCGCGTCATAGCTGATTGTGCCCTGGTTAGCGATCGTGTGCTCTTCAGTGCCAGTCTTAATCGTCGCGTCAATACTAATCGTTACCGTATCATTCGCCGGAACGACGCCATTCCAGGTAACTGTGTTTGTGCCGGTATTCGCGGTCGCTGTACCGCCGCTGGCGCTGGCCGCCACGAGTGTCAAATCGGCCGGAAGCACATCGGTGAACTCGTTCCCCGGGTTATCCTGCTGATCTGAGTTGCTGCTGTTCGAAAGTATTATGAGATAACTAAGAGTTGAGCCGGGTGTGCTCCCTCCTGATCGGATCTTATTGCCCGTGACAGTGGCTGGCGAGAGCACCGTCGTAGTGGCCGTGCCGCTCTCGTTGCCTGGATTTCCGTCGGGCGTGCTAGAGGTTGCCGTCGCCGTGTTGCTGATAGTCGAGCCGGCCGCAACTGTTGGAGCCACGGCTACAGTCAGTGTGAAAACGGAGCTGCCCACGGTGAACGAAGGGTTTGAACACGAAACCGTGCCGGTATCGCCCGCATCCGGAGTTGTACACGACCAGCCACCCGGCGAACTCAAGTCGACGAAAGTTGTTCCCGCCGGCAGCGTGTCGGTCCACGAGGCATCGGCCGCGTCCGGCCCGTTGTTGTTCACGGTGATCGTATAGGTCAGGTTCGATCCAGTGTTTACCGGATCCGGAGTGTCAACCTTAGTGACCGATAGATCGGCGCTGGCAAACGCTGCATGACTTCGTCTGGTTTCGGTTTGTGAAACTAACAACAAGACACTCAGTAAGAGTAAGAGACGCAGGGCTACTATTTTTCTCATCTGAATTTCTTTCGAGCGGCTTACTAAGTGGGGCGGGACTGGACTACTTTGAATCTTCGCTACGCTACTGATTGATTCAATTTCAGAATGACCTTATAGCACGTTATTCCACGATAGCCAACCAGATGTTAACACCAGATGTTTACGC
>DIYZ01000217.1:8372-16196 GCA_002427845.1 Chloracidobacterium sp. UBA6041
CCAGATGTTTACGCTGATTGAGCCGAATGCTTACGCTGAAAGCGTTCGCTAATTCCAGCCCAGGGTTGCGCTTTGGCAACCCTGGGATCACGGATGTCATTTGAGAAAGGCGCAACCCTGAAAGGGTTGCGTCGGCGGTTGTTTGATCGTGGTCGATCGCAACCCCTTCAGAGTCTGTCGGAAAAATCGGTTCAAAGATTTCGCTGAAAAAATCTTGGCCCGCATTTGCCCCTAACGAGTTTTTCGGTTGCGGCGAATGATTTTTGATTCCCCGTTTTTTGCGATTCTTGATTTTTCCGACAGACTCTTCAGGGTTGCGAAATAAATGAAGTGCGCAACTACTGAAGCGCACACCACCGCTCGAAAACCGGATGATAAAGCCGATGTGCCGGAGTGAGTCTCGACCTCAAGAATTCCCGAGTCCGATTCTGTTGACTCGCATTCCGAAATTTAGCCACTTCACTCAACACGGTCCAAGCATTATGCACGGCCCGACTACTATAAGAGCCGGCGAGCACTTCAAGCCGTTTTTGAACATTCATAACTTCCGTACAAGCTGGGCATTTGCATTTCATCAGAAGTGAGAATTCTTCTCTAGAGACGACGGGCCGGGAGCGCACTCTCCCCTCGCGCGCCGTTGGAAATCGTTCACTGCAACCGGGCAAAAGGATGGCTCCGTAATTAGCAACACGTCGCCAAGAGAACGAATCGACTGAATCAGCACCGAGTGACAGAACGCCGATCGCGGTCGTTGCCGAACCGATTCCAAAGACGTGCACAAAAGCTTCGGGAAACATCTGACGTACCGAAACAGAAGGTTAGGCAGTAGAATCGGCAGGCAAATCAATTCGGCGCTGACTGCGTCCGGGGCTTCGCCCATTTCGCGAGTTCGAATTTGGCGATCGCCTCCGTGTGCACTTCGTCCGGGCCGTCGGCTAATCGCAGCGTGCGCACATTGGCCCAGGCGCCGGCAAGAAACGTGTCTTGCGAAACGCCGGCGCCTCCATGCGCTTGGATGGCTCGATCCAGCACTCGCAGGGCCACGTTCGGAGCGACAACTTTGATCATCGCGATCTCGGCTCGCGCCGCCTTGTTTCCCACCGTGTCCATCATATAGGCGGCTTTCAGCGTCAACAGGCGAGCTTGTTCGATCGCCATGCGCGAGGTCGCGATGTCGGCACGGATGGTGCCCTGTTCGGCGAGCGGCTTGCCAAAAGCCACGCGCGATTGCACGCGTTTACACATCGTTTCAAGGGCTCGCTCGGCCACGCCGATGCAGCGCATGCAGTGATGGATGCGCCCGGGACCCAACCGTCCCTGGGCAATCTCGAATCCGCGTCCTTCGCCGAGCAAGATATTCGAGACCGGCACCCGAACATTTTCAAAAGTGATCTCGCCATGGCCGTGCGGCGCATGGTCGTAGCCGAACACCGTTAGTAACCGTTCGATCTTCACTCCGGGCGCGTCCATCGGCACCAGGATCATCGACTGCTGTTTATGCCGCGGAGCAGAAGCGTCCGTCTTGCCCATGAAGATGGCGATCTTGCAGCGCGGGTCCCCAGCGCCCGAAGCCCACCACTTCCGGCCGTTGATGACATACTCGTCGCCGTCCCGAATAATGCTCGCCTCGATGTTCGTCGCATCTGATGAGGCTACCGCGGGTTCGGTCATCGCGAAACACGAACGGATTTCACCCGCATGCAGCAGCTTCAACCAGCGCTCTTTCTGCTCCGGCGTGCCATAACGAGCGAGCACTTCCATGTTGCCGGTGTCCGGCGCCGAACAGTTGAACACTTCGGGCGCCATCGGGCTGCGGCCCATGATCTCGCACAGCGGTGCATATTCGAGATTCGACAAACCTGCACCCTGTTCGTCATCCGGCAAGAACAGGTTCCACAAACCCGCGGCACGCGCCTTAGGTTTAAGCTCTTCGATTACCCGTGTGGGCAACCATCGTTCGCGCTCAATCTCGTCGTACAACCGTTGCTCATTGGGATAAATGTGCTCTTCCATGAACGCAGTCAGGCGCTTCTGGAAATCCTTCGCTCTCTCCGAAAACTCGAAGTGCATTGTTTTTCTCCCCCTAGAGAAGCTAAATTTGTTTTGCTGGCCGCGACGCCAGCCTCCTTAACATTTTACCTTTAGCTCGCGATCACTAGAAATCCGGCGGCGTATACTCTTACAAGCTCAGTCGCCAGCGTCCCCAAAAACCCATCTACGAGGAAGAGACTTTAATTTGCCGCGCTCGCCCCTGCCGCTTCGACCTCTGCGGATTCGGCCAGCGCATCTGCGGCAGTGGACTCGCGCATCCAGTGCTGCAATTTCTCCATGTCTTTAGTCACGGTGCGCGAAGCGGCGAACAAGACCAAAGTTAGTAACACGCCGAGTGCGGGAATGATGTACATCGCAGAGTGCAGCCCTGCGGCGCGAAAAGGTTCGAGCGCCTGCTGCGTCAAACTCATCACCCCTGCCGCGCTCGCCGCGCGAGCGGTGAAGAAGTCGCTGGCGAGACCCGTCCCGTAAGGGCCGAGCGACGCGCCCAGCACATACATCGCGAAGAAATAGAGCGCCATCGCCGTGCCACGCAAACTAGGCTCGATCACGTCTTGGATCGTCGAATACACGGTCGAGTAGTAACCATACATCAGCGCGCATCCTGCTCCCATCAGAATCATGAATCCGAGAATGTCACCACCCGTCCTCTCGAGCGCGAGGAAAATGAATGGCACCGAGCCGAGTATCGCCAGCGCGCCGACGAGCAAGCGCCCGTTCGCACGCCGCCTCATGACGGCATCGCCTACGACGCCACCAAGAATCAAACCCGGCGCGCCAAATAACCCGTAGACGACCATCGAAACAAAATTGGCTGTGCGGATGTCCACGCCGTGATAGCGCATCAGAAAAGGCGTGATGAACGAGCCGATGGCGTACATGTTGAAATTGTGCAGCGCGCCCGAAATGATCAGCCAGCGCATCGTCGGCGTCGAGAGCACTACCCGGTACGGCGATCCTTCGCGCTTGCGCCCGCCGATCTTGTGCGCCTCGGACGCACCACGCTGCGGCTCTCTGATGAAGAGGGCGCCGAGGGCGCAGAGCAGCCCCGGAATGCCCGCCACGTAGAACGCGGATCGCCATCCGTAGGAACGCGCAATCGTCCCGCTCACGGCAAAGCTCAGGGCGATGCCCAGTGGCAGCCCCAGCATGAAAACGGAAAGGGCCCGGGCTCGCCGGCTTGCCGGAAAAAGGTCGCCGATGAGAGAGGTGGCGGCGGGAGCGCAGGACGCCTCGCCCACGCCCACGCCGAGACGAAAAACAAAAAGCTGCCAGAAATTTCTCGCAACTCCGGAGGCGACCGTCATCAGGCTCCAGACGAACACCCCCGCGGAGAGAATCCACTTGCGCCCGGCTCTGTCCGCCAGGCGTCCGAGGGGGACGCCGACGAAAGCGTAGAGCAAAGTGAACGCCGTGCCGAGTGCGCCCAGGCTGCTATCACTTAGTCCCCATTCTTTCCGAATAGGCTCGCCGACGGCACCAAGGATTTGCCGGTCGAAAAAGTTCATCGCATTGATGGCGAATAAGACCCACAACGCGAACCAGACGCCTGAGCGCTCTTCCCTCATGAGAAAGCCCCTCGCTGAAGGTATTTGTGAAGGATTGAAACCGAGGAGGAACAGAATAAATAGAACCGATTAAAACCTTGACGATTTTCCATCCCGGTGCTACTTTACCGACCGTTCGGTAGCCATCATACTTCGCTAGTGGGCTTTGTCAATTCCCTTTTATCCAGAAGTCGATATGATCGGACTTAACTTCTGGCCCAAAAGCCGCCGAAGCATCAAGCGTCTTAATCGCTATCTCCGTTTTCTCAGAGAACGCTCGAAGGAGGACCTATGAAAAAGTTCATCTGCTTACTCGGGTCTGGCTTGTTGTGCCTGCTGCTATTCGGCGGCGCCCACGCTCAGGGCGTAGGCTCTTCAGGAGACATCAAGGGAACTGTAACAGATCCCAATGGGGCCATCTTGCCAAACGCAGCCATCGCTGTAGTGCGGACGGAGACGGGTTTGCGGCGCAGGGCGGTGACCGATGACGCCGGTCAGTATCGAGTAACGAACCTGCCGCCTGCCACTTACGACGTAAGCGCCGAACTCCATGGTTTTGATACCGCGGTTCGAAAGGGCGTGACCGTCACTATCGGCGAGACGGTCTTAGCGGATTTTCAGTTGAAGGTGTCGGGCGTAGCGGGCGTAGTCGACGTGACCAGTGAAGCGCCCGTAGTTGAAACGGAAAGAGCTGCCCAGGCAAATACCATTGAACAGAAATACATTCGCGACCTGCCCATCAACCGCCGTGACTATCTCACCTACACGTTGCTGATGCCCGGAGTCACTGATTCCACCAGGGTGGCTAGCGACCAGGATTTCCGAGTCAAACAGACGCCGCAAAGCGGACTTTCATTCTATGGAAGCAATGGCAGAGGTAACAGTGTGACTGTGGACGGCGGCGAGTTCAACGACGACGCCGGCGGTGTCCGACTCAACCTGAGCCAGGATGCTGTGCAGGAATTCCAGGTCAACCGGAGCAACTACACGGCCGAGTTGGGTGGAGCGAACGGCGCGTCCATAAACATCGTCTCAAAAACCGGCAGCAACCAGATGCACGGCAGTCTGTATGGTTTTTTCCGCTTCACGCGCTTGGACGCGCGCAACCCATTTTCCTTTAGCCAGGCGCTCCAGCCGGGCCAAGCGTTCAATCCCAACGCACCCGATACGCTAGCCCAGCCCATTAAGGATTCTCTGACCCGCCAGCAGTTTGGTGGAACAGTGGGTTTCCCGGTCAAGAAAGACAAGACCTTTCTGTTTCTCGCTTTTGAAGGCTTGCGCCAGAACGCACAGAGCGCAGTTCCCTTGCTGACGAACACGAATATTTTTCGCCCCCAGAGCAATCCGCTGAATAATCAGGTCGCGATTCTCAACGCACTTACGGCTTTAGGCGCGGCCCCGGTGCCCTGTCTTAACGGACAACCCGCAATACCTGCCGCCACGTGTGCAGGGTTGCTGACCAGCGCTTTGACGATCTCTCCGTCTACGGGTCTGAGTGCGGCTCAGATCGCGCGGAATGCGTTCCTTGTTAGCCAGTTTGAAACCAACGGCGGACTATTTCCGTTCGACACGCGGCAATACCAGGTGTCGGGTCGCTTCGATCATCGCTTCAGTGACAAAAATCAGGTTTATCTCCGTTACAGCTATGCACACGACCTGGAGGATAATCCCGATGTGCAATCTCTGACGGGCTTTTCGCGGGGCAGTTCGGTCCACACATATGACAGCACGATCCAAGGCTCCTGGTTCCACCTGTTCAGCCCGAACACCGCAAACGAAGCCCGCGCGCAGTGGAGTTACGACGACTTTAATGTGATTCCTAATGAGCCCGGGCAGGTAGGACTCGATATCCCTGGCTTCGCGAATTTGGGAACTCAAATCTTTCTACCCAACTTGACGATCACGCGCCGATACGAACTTGCCGACAACTTGACCATGACTCGTGGGCACCACAGCATGAAATTTGGCGGTTACGGGTTAATGCGCGGCAACCACACTGAGTCGCACACGTTCTTCCCCGGACGATTTGTTTTTGGTAGTCTCACCGGAGCCTTGCTTAGCCCGTGTCTGGTCTCGCCGGCTGCTTGCGGACTTGCCGGAGTAAGTCCAGCTACTCTCGACTCGCTGCAGACGGTTTCTTTGGGTCTGCCTCAGTTCTACCAGCAGGGCTTCGACAATCCCGTCTACGTCTCCAACAGGCCGTTTGCCGCCTTTTACGGGCAGGACTCATGGGCCGTCCGGCGAAATCTCACTCTTAACTTCGGCCTCCGCTACGAACTGGACGTGCAATACGGCAATCTGAATACAGATAAGAACAATTTTGCTCCCCGTGTTTCGTTTGCCTGGGATCCGTTCAGTGACCACAAGACGGTGGTTCGCGGAGGTTATGGGATCTTCTACTCGCCAGTTTATGCCCAGATTCCCAACGTGGTGCAGAGCCTGGGCGTTGTCAATGGTTTCCGCCAGATTGCTCAGGTGTTCGTCCCTCTCACCGGAGTTCCGGGGAGCCCCCCAACGTTGACATCAGCGTTGATTTTCCAGACGCTGTTTGCACAAGGAAAGATTGCGTGCACAACCCCGGCTCCAGGGAGAGACGCTTGCATCACGCCGGCTGATCTGACCCAGTTCGGCATCACGATTACTCACACCGGCCCGACTCCGCCGTTGAGTGTAATTTTCAGCGGCCAGCCTGGCTTTCAAAACCCTTACTCCCAGCAAGGCGAGTTGGGAATTGAACGCGAGATTTCCAACGGCCTGTCTATTTCCGCCAGCTATATCTACGTTCACACACTCCACCTCCCGGTTGCTATCGATATCAACCTGAAGCCCGCGCCGTTTGTGCCTGCGGGGCCTGCGGGCATCCCGATTCGGCAGTGGAGCACGAGTGCGGGGTTCCCGTGTGCGGGCGCAAACATCGTCAACTGCTTTGTGAATCCTTTGCTTCTCCAGAGCGACCAGTATTCGTCAGCGGGAGCAGCTATTTACCATGGCGGTATTTTCGAAATCAGGAAGCGCTTCAGTAATCGCTACGCCATCTTCGGGAATTACACCTACAGTAAAGCTATTGATCAGGTAACCGATTTCAACAGTGACTACGGACCGAATGACCAGACTAATCTGGCGGCGGAACGTGGTCTTTCTACCTTTGATCAGAGGCACAAGATAGTCGTCGCGGCCGTGCTGGAAAGCCCCTGGAATGGCGCACTATCAGGCTTCCAACTGTCCCCGATTATTCGCTACAACAGTCCACATCCTTTCAATTTGCTGGCTGGGACTAACGTCAATAATGACCGGCACTCAACCACTGACCGTCCACCGGGAGCGGGGCGAAACACCGGCATTGGGCCGAATTACTTTGACTTCGACATGCGCTTGTCTCGCCACTTCAAACTTACCGAGAAGGCCAGCTTGCAAGTCATGGCGGAAGGATTCAACATCTTCAACCGAACGAACTTTGGGAGCGTCAACAACGTCGTGGGTGTCATCGCCCCACCTTTTAACTTGCAGGGCAGCAGCGCGCTCTCTCCGAGCCAGCCGTTGGGCTTTACTTCGGCGTTTCCTAAGCGGCAACTGCAGTTCGGTGTGCGCCTTAGCTTCTAAGCGACCGGCCTGAGGTCTGAAGCTTTCAAGGAGAGCCTCTGTTCAATGAGGCTCTCCTTACTCTTTAACGAACGGCAATCACGACCAATTGGAGTTTTCCCGGCGCGAGACGACCCGCTTCCTTGCCGAATAAATAATAACGAACACATGGCTCCTGCTTTCATAGAATTCCACCGCCGTCTGCGTTGGGCTGATGCAGATGCTGCCGGGCGTCTACACTTCCCGCGCATCTTCGAGATCATCGAAGAAGCTGAGAGCGAACTGCTGCGTGGCATCGAATGGCCGATGGATGTCCGGCGCAAGAATTACGATTTCCCGCGCGTCAACATCAACTGCAATTTTTACCGCATCATCGCGCTCGACGCGCCGTTTCGCCTGCATTTCTCAGTCGGCCAGCTTGGACGCACCTCGATCCGTTACGACTATCAGGTTTTCGACGCCGGTGAAGAGTTGGCGATTGAGGGGACGATGACCGTCGTGGTGTTGCAGGCGGGGAAGCCGACGGAGATTCCAAAAGCCTTGCGTGCCGCGCTTAGTGGCGAGACATCAGACCCAGGGTGTGTGGCTCAATCTTAGGTTGACCTCTTCGGCCCATCTCTCTTTTTTTGGTGCTGGTTCAGTTTGG
>DIYZ01000088.1:0-3944 GCA_002427845.1 Chloracidobacterium sp. UBA6041
GCACTGTCAGAGAGAAGAAGTCCGCGCCTGCGCCTGGCGTCCCGTTGTCTTTAGCGTAGGCTAGAAACGGCACGGTCTCGGTCAGGTGGGCTGTCGTTCCGTCAGTGAAACGCAGATTCACGATGGAAGTCATCTCGCCCATGATGAGTACCGTTTTAGTCGCACTGTTAATTGTCACTGAGTCAATGCTCGTGCTGAACATCAGCATCTGGAAGACCGTCCCGTCTGGCAGGACGGCGTGACCGATTTTGCATTGCACGTGGGTCTCGCTGAACTGAAACTCGGTGCGGATGTCCGGCTCAATATGGTAGGTTCCTCCGCCACTGGCGTGGCTATTTGCGGCCTGAGCCGGAAAGAACAAACCGAGGCCCAAGCACACACCAAGAAGAAGACAGCACTTGAATTGGTTCATAGTCATACTCCTTTATCTTCAGCGTGCGACCAAGAATGTTCTCATCCCTTGGCCCACAGCTTTATGCAGAGCGTTTGGCCGCTCGTCTACTGGTGAACTTCAAGCCCTGGCCGAGGATCAGGCTAATACCTTCGTCCTTGCCAGGCCTCCCTCAGCAAGAGGACGACCGGCAAAAGGATCGAGGAGCCATCCAAGTGGATGGCTCGGTTCACCGGCTCAGTAGGCTCTTAGCCTTCCAACTTCCGGAGTCCTCGATTGTTCTTGGCACCGGCGATGTAACGACCACGAAGTTAAAGCTCCCACCGCTGTCTGCCTAGACAGCTCCTTATCGTCATCGTCCTTGATATGTTTGGACCTAGTTGTTCGGACCTCTTAGGACGTGGAAATTGGTGCGATTCGCGTCAACGCCACCCACAGCAACTTCGTGGTTCCAATAGTCGACAAAGCCCTTCGTTGCAGTGATTCCTTCGAAGATTGCGTCCGGCGATCCTACCGGATTGTGGCAACTCACAATGAGGACACCTCGTTCTCCATCGGAGTACTCAATTCTTAGAACGGCCAAACCCGATGTTGAGTCTGCCTTGACGCCGATGTCGTCTATGACTGGCCCGGGAAGCGAGCCGGGTGCATCATCCCATCTCACGAGGCCAGTAACCTCGTACGTGCCGCTGCCAGTGGAGGTGCCAGTAGCCGTGGAGGCACAGGTGCACGGAGACGAAGCACTGAAGGTCTCCCACGTCCCGCCGCCTGTGACGGCACCGGAAGTCCCACCGCCGCCTGCGGGCGCGACAAACGTTCCGGAACCGGTTAGCGTGATCTTTGAGCAATCTTCTGCCCGCGCCGATGCCACCCCCCCTGGGTCAAGGGTGAAATCGGTGGGGGGATTGATGCTGACGATGTCCCACCTGACTTCACTGCTTCCGCTTGTGTTCGGAACAGCAGCGCCTACTAACAGGAGCAACAGCGCCACGGCCATTGCCAGAAACCATCGTTTTTTGATTTTCATGTTCTTATCCTTTCATTGTTTGTGTCTCTCGAGGTAGGGTTCGCTAAGTTTCCTATAAAATCGAGCTTAAGCGCATATAGGCGCGCGCGCACTCGCCGGGTTCAGGAAACCGCACATTTCCAGGTTTAGATCGTTGGCTGAAGGGCGTCTCAGGCCAAGCCGTGAGATGCTCAGAGCTGACAGATCGAAGGGGATTCAGCTGCGTGTCTCTGCCGTGTGTGTCTGCTTTAAAAGCGACAAGCGAGACCCGCTAGCACGCGGACGATCATCAGGGTGTGCGTACGCTATTACCGTTCGACAGAGTTGTCAAGCCGTCACTTGCTAACATAGACACTTTTACGATTGCCTGGGAATGGAAATAAGCAACGCGTCCGCGATTACATTAGTTCCGCGGGCAGGGCTCGCCGCAGCGCCGCGCCTGGTGTGACGGATCGGCTGCCGTGGACGACGAGCCGTGATTGCCGGTGCGCACAAAAAGCAAAGCTAAGCTATCCTGAAAACTGGGCATGCCAACGAACGTGACCGCCCTCATGATCAAGAAATCTGTGCAACCCCGGAGGTTTTAGAATATCGGCCTTAATCACCTTCGAGTTGAGGATCACGGGTCTGATGTCAAAAGCTCTTCCGGTCAGGTGTCTGCTGATCTTCAGCAGGTCTTCTTCCGGCATGGCATTCATCGTCTGCTCAAGCCCATCCGTTATTGCATCTACGGTTACTGCCTCCGGATGCTGGTTCACCCAAGCCTGTAGCGGCGCGCCCGCCAGGTAAGTTTTTTCAATCCACTGGCGATCGTTAAGCCCAACTATATTCGCAGCCGTCGCATGGGCCTGTTGTCGAACAGTGCGGCGCCCGCTGGTGAATTCCAAATTGGGCCACTTATTTTTGAGGATCGTAGCCGCCGTTTTGGCGACTGGCTCGAGTTGCATTTCTTCGATTGTCATGAGGCTGCTCCTTACGGGTGGGGTGGACTATTCCCGGTAGAGATTATCAAAGCGCATGCTTGACGGTGTAAAGCGAAGTTGGATGGTATCGGTTGGCCCATTGCGCTGCTTCGCGACGATCAGCTCGGCTATGTTCTTCTGGTCGTCGGGCAGACTGTCGCGTTCTTCCGGACTTTTATACTGCTCGGGCCGATAGATAAACGCGACGACGTCAGCATCCTGTTCCAGCGCGCCTGATTCGCGCAAGTCCGCCAGTTGCGGGCGATGATCGGAACGAGATTCCGGAGCGCGCGAAAGTTGCGAAAGAGCGACAAGCGGAACGTTCAACTCTTTTGCCAAACCTTTAAGCTCTCGCGAAATTTGTGAGACCTCTTGTTGCCGCGACTCGAAGCGTTTTGCGGAACCAGTCATCAACTGCAGGTAGTCCACAACAATTAGATCGAGACGTTTCTGTTCGGCGGCAAGACGCCGCGCCTTCGCGCGCATCTCGAGGACAGAAATGCCCGCGGTATCGTCGAGAAAAATCTTTGCATCCGCCAATATGCCCAGCGATTTTGCAATCTGCGCCCATTCGGGCCGCGACAGAAATCCGTTGCGAAAGCGCTGCGCGTCGATATTGCCCTGCGAACAAAGCATGCGCATGACTAAAGCTTCCTTCGACATCTCCAGCGAAAACATCCCGACCACCGCGCCCGGAACATGAATAGCTGCATTTTCTGCCAGCATCAACGCAAAACTCGTTTTGCCCATCGAAGGGCGGCCGGCCACGATAATCAAATCCTGACGCTGCAGACCTGAAGTCAGCTTGTCGAGATCGGCAAAGCCGGTCGTCAGTCCTGTTAAGACCGCGGCTCGACCTTCCATCTCCTGAATTTTTTCCAGTAACTGTTCCGCTACGGGCTTGATATGCACAAACCCCTGCCGGATGCGTTCGTCCGCTAACTCAAAGATGGCGTGTTCGGCGTGATCGAGGATGATCTCGGGCTCGTCTTCCTGTTCAAGGGCTTCCTGCGTAATTTTGTTTGCCGTTTTGATTAACTGGCGCAGCATCGACTTGCCGCGCACTACCTTGGCGTACTGGGCGATGTTGGTTGAATGCGGCAGACCGTAGGTGAGGTTAGTCATGAAACTGACGCCGCCGACCGATTCGAGTGCATTTTCTTTCTTAAGCTCTTCGCCAATCAGGATGGGGTTGATTTCGCCACCACGCTCAAAAATCGCCGTCATTGCGACGAAGATTCGCCTGTGTGAAGGCACATAAAAATCCTCGGGCCGCAGCAATTCGATTGCCTGGCTGATGAGACCGTTGTCGAGAAGGATGCCGCCAAGAATCGCGCGCTCTGCTTCGGCGCTGTTGGGAAGCGAACGCTCAAGCGATTGCTCGCGTATGGGATCGGGTGTGGCCATAGTTGAAAGCGCTCTTACAAAGTCTCGATACCAATCGTTCAGCGCAAACTAACAGTTTGCGTTACAGAGCGCCAAAGGCGCGGAATGCAACAGCCTGGGGCAACGCCCCAGGGGAGTTAGTGAAAAAGTAATTTGAGCGCTGAAGGCGCGACATAGGACGCTCAACTTTATTTCGCTC
>DIYZ01000088.1:4139-5155 GCA_002427845.1 Chloracidobacterium sp. UBA6041
TCCGGGCCTTACCTGGAGCGCTGCCCCAGGCTTTTACATTTCGCGCCGTTGGCGCTGTCTGAATAATCGATCTGAATTCGAAGTGTGGTTGTAATCAGGTGTGCCCACAACAAAACGACGCTACAAGTTGAGCCAAAACTTGCAGCGTCGAACTATAATCTCAGGGAACCAAAAAAGCGACTTGCGAGATGTTTTATTACTCCGCGCCTTCGGCGGACTCCTCTTCCGAAGCACCTTCTGCCTGTTTCGCTAATGCGGCCTCCTGTTCAGGCGTCAGGTGGCCAACTATCACTTCGCCTTCCGGCGCGACCTTCACCTGCAGATCAATTGTTACTTCGCGGTGCAAACGCAGTGGCACTGTCGCTTCACCTAATCGCTTGATTGGCTCGCGCAAATGGATGCGATGACGATCAATTTCGTAGCCGCGCTGTTGCAGTGCTTCAGCAATGTCCATCGAGGTCACTGAACCGTAGAGTGCGCCCTGCTCACCGGCTTTGCGCTTAAACTCAAGCACCACCTTGCCGATTTGCTCAGCTTGAGCTTCGGCGGCAGTACGCTCCGTAGCTTCTTTCTTCAGAAGCGCCGCACGCTCCTGCTCAATCTGTTTGACGTTGCTCGCCGTCGCTTCCACCGCCAGCTTACGCGGCAAGAGATAATTGCGCGCATAGCCCGATCGGACTCGAACTATCTCGCCGCGTGCGCCGAGATCATCAACATCTTCTCGTAAGAGTATTCTAGTGTGCGCCATGTGGGCAGCTCCTTTTCCCTATTCCGTTTCGCCAGTCCGTTCCTTAGTCCGTCGTATACGGCAGCAGCGCAATATTCCGCGCGCGCTTGATTGCCTCGGCGAGCATGCGCTGGTGAATAGCGCAGTTGCCCGATATGCGCCGGGGCAAAATCTTGCCGCGCTCCGGTATGTAGTTTTGCAGGAACCTGTTGTCCTTGAAGTCAATAATATCCACCTTCTCAATGCAGAAACGGCAGATTCTACGCCGGCGCATGCGGCGTCCGCCGCG
>DIYZ01000088.1:5364-6039 GCA_002427845.1 Chloracidobacterium sp. UBA6041
TCCTCATAATTAGTTGACATAGTTTCCTCTTCTAAAAGTAATGGTCATTTGTGACTCGTAAACCCTGATTCCGAAAATAACATCCGTGCGCGCTTGACCTCAAACAGCGAACGCGAAGCGGTGGATCGTTGCCACTGTTTACGCAGCGTCTTCGTCAATCTCATCGATCGCCAGATCCACTCCCGAGGCATTTCGCTTTTGCTCATCCGCGCCGCCCGGCCGCTTGGCAGCTTTGCGGGCCCGCTTCGCCTTAAACTTCTCCGCGCGCCGGCGGTCCTCGTCGACGCGCACGGTGATGTAGCGAATGATGCGATCGTTTACGCGCATACGACGCTCGAGCTCGGCAATCTCCCGGCCAGAGCCTTCAATCTCCAATAGCACGAAACTGCCTTCGGTTTTATGAAGAATCTCGTAGGCCAGCTTTCGCCTGCCCATGCTTTCGGTCTTGGTTACAGTGCCACCCTGGTCAGTCGCAATCTGTTTGAGACTGTCAGTAAGGCGTGTGACCTCGTCATCGTCTGCTGTCGGATCGACGATGAACACCACTTCGTATTGTCTTTGCGTTTCCAAAATCAATCTCCTTCTCAAACAGTGATGAGTGATGAGCCTAAGCAAGTCGCTGCAAGCGCTTATCAGGGCAACACCACTTTGACTCACTCATCACTCATTACTCAT
>DIYZ01000190.1:0-25256 GCA_002427845.1 Chloracidobacterium sp. UBA6041
GGCCCTTTGCACAGGAATCTGCCTCATTTGTCCTGCTGACCATGTCCAGTCTAGCCGCCACTGTCCCAAACACATTCCGTTATGGCCGGCGGCAATGGAAGTTTTCGGCATTCTGTAGCACTATATGCGCACCTCAGCACCGTCTTTGGCTTCCCGCATTTGAATAGTCCGTAGTCGGTCTGAACCTAACAGGGGGACAGAGAGAAGCTCGAAGATGACTAATCCATTTTTCGACCGCCCTATTCTTAACACTCCCTATGCGTGTCCTACCCAGCATTGGGAGCTGGATAAGGACGGGCAACCCACGCAGAAGATTCTCGAAACCCGTCGCCCCGCCAAGTTCATAACGCCGATCCCAAAACCTAAGAAGCGAAAGCGGGCCGTTGCGCAGGAGGTCATGGTTTTCGATGAGGGGAAAGGTCTCTCCACCAAGGAGCAGCAATACGACCCAACCTCGATCATCAACGAAGTGCGGCACAACGTGGATTCGTGGAGGGCCTTGCCCAGCCCCAGCCAATGGCAGGTCACACCCGAAACGGCGCGGCTGCTTCAGCACTGGCGGCACCACGAGTTCGGTGGTGTCCGCCCGTTCTTTTGCCACGTGGAAGCAGCCGAGACCGCCATCTGGCTGACCGAGGTCGCTCCCCAATCCAAGAATGGAAAGCGTTTACTTGATCATCTCGCCTCAGCGAACCGAGACGCCAATCCCGAACTCATGCGCTTCGCGCTCAAGCTGGCCACCGGCGCTGGCAAGACCACGGTTATGGCCATGATCATCGCATGGCAAACCATCAACGCCGTGCGCCGTCCTGGCAGTAAACATTTCAGCCGCGGTTTCCTCGTCGTCACACCCGGTCTGACCATCATTCCATGAGGCGCATTCCGGTGCCATACATCAAGACTGCGATCAGCCGCTGCTCGCCCCTAAGCCGACTGAATACAGCCTTGACCTCGTCGCGAGTCAGCACAACGGGAAGTCGTTTGGACTTTCTGGCCCGTATGACGTCGCCAAGCTGCCCAAGTTGTTGCATGAGCACGTAACGATACAGAAAGAGCAAAGCGCTGAGCGCCTGATTCTGCGTCGAGGCGCTGACTTTCTGTTTAGTCGCCAAGTGAGTGAGAAACTGATTTACTTCCGCCTCGGCCATCTCTGCCGGATGCCGCACATTGTGAAAGAAGATGAACCGCCTGATCCATACAATGTAGCTGTCTTCGGTTCGTTTGCTGTAATGACGCGACCGCAGCGCGGCGCGCACCTGAGCGAGCAGCTTCGGTGCCGGCCTGACCGTATGACGCGGTGCTGGTTTGTCAAAGCGATCTATAGAGCGAGCAGAGGTGGGAGCGGTAGTGTTCATTGGGGACCGTCCTTCTTGCTGTTGGTGCCTTGCTTCTATTCCAATCTGAAATAGAAGTCAATAAAACAGAAAAGGGGGGTAGTGATGTTAAATCTGTGTTGCTGGCAAGAAATTATTTTACTCGCCTCGTGTTGCGACTTTTTTCGCCAGATTTTGACGGAAACAAGTCTTCATAAAGATCGGGATAATCTCTCTTTAGTTGCCGAGATAGAGCTGCATAAAATCCCTCCCATTCTGTTTCGGTCATTGTGTTAGCCGCCTTGCCGGTCTTCACGGAGATAGCGAAACCAGAACGGTTCTCAACAGGAATTTTCCTCTCCTTCTCTGCCTTCATTCGCCGCACCGCCGAAAAGAGCATACTTGAACCTGTATAAGGTATCAGGGGACATTCCTTGTCGAGCTTCGCAATCTTGTCTCGTAGACGTTTGTTCATGTTTCGGTTGCTGGCAAACTCCGCTCAAATGAAGCATCCTCCCGCTTCGAATTCGCTGTGTTGCTGGCCCTTACTTCCTCAACATGGGTCGCTGGTCCTTTTGCCCACAATGGGCTTGCGCAGCGATAGAGACTGCATCCTCTAGAGTAGCCATCTTGGTCATACCTCTTGAACGCGCCAGTTTCGATACAAACGGAATGTTTGCGATCAAATGCAGGGGCATCCGGCCGAGTACTCGGGGCCGGTATTTAATCATCCTTCCCACTTTAGACGAAGCGTCGGGAACCGGATCTGAGCACCACCGCTACTAAACGCCTTGTACTGGAGCTGCCCCGGATGACGCATTCCATATATCTGCCTAAACGTGCGAATGGCAAGTTCTGAAAGCGATTTGAAATCGACCGGACTCGGCAGATCCACAAAGAAATTCGGCGACCCATCGGGATCAGTAATGCCTTCTGGTAGCACGGTCGGAGTCTGCCAACCAAGCTGGTCCATTGCGACGTAGCCCTCAGGGGAGAGTCGCGCCTGCGCAGGCACTATGTAAGCATTGCTCGCAGCCTCGACTCTCATCCCGAACTGCCCCTGGGCCGCGAATTGAAGATAGTAATTCACGCGCTTGTAAGAGATGACGAGATAGTCGTCTTCCACGAGATTGGCCAGGCAAAGCGCCAGATTATCAGTGAGCCCGTTCCACTCCTGATCGGCAGATGGCGAATGTTTATTGGCGCCGAATTTCACGTTCGGATTTCCGATCGCCATAGACAGGGGAGCTTCGCCCAAGTGCTGCTTAGCTACGTCCAACACCGTTTCGGGCTCGACCTGGATGCCGTCGCTCGAAGTATTCGATGACGCGCCAGTATGCTCGAAGTCCGTCTCGGACTTCTTCTCGGTGCCGAATCCCAATGCTGCGGACATCTCATCGGCGATCTGCTCTATCTCTTCGTCAGTCTCTTTGCCAGTCAACTGAACGAATTTGCCAGTCCCTGCGTCCACGGTTAATTTCTTGTCTTTCGAGGTCATGATTGAGTTGCTCCTGCTCTGATCTAATCGCTTCGTTGTTTCTTGGCTCACGTTCTTCGCAACCAGCGATCACGGCTTAGAGTCGGTGTATTTACCGAAAACTGAAAAAGCCACCAGTCGCATCAGCGACCGACGGCTAAACATAGTTCCGGAGACTGGTCAGTTTCAGAAGCTATCGCTCCCGCACATCTGGGCGTTAGCCCACAGGCACCGTCTCCTGCTCGGTTGCCGGATCCTCTCGGATCGCTCGTGATGCTGCTAGAAGAATAACAAGAAAGAGCAACTGACGCAACGGGCGGATTGGCTGCAAATGAGATACCCGCCCCGCAGCAACGGCGCTTTCAGATAAGCTCAACTTAACCCTTTTGACGTACCTGACGATCCGCGAGTAGACTGCGCGGCATCATGAGACCGTTACTGGCAATCGGTAGTGGGGTGATTGTGTGTTTCAGGAGTAAGCTCTATGTGGGTGGCTTGCTTGATGCTGGCCGATGCAACCTTTCTCGTTGAAATGCTGGCACCATACAAGGGTCGTGTCTTCGATCCGTGCGAGAAGTCGCTTTTGGATATCCCTACTCCAACGCCACCGAAAGCGGCAGGTGATTTTGAAATGACCACAGCACGTTCTTGAAGGCTTTGATTTCCTCGCTGCGGTCAGCGCGATAGCGTGGGAAGTGAACGTCTACGCTGCGGCGGCTCAACTGAGCACTTAGGTTACGGAAGGACAGCAATTCGTAAGTTCCAATCAGCACGATGGGAATTTTGGTCATGCTTGCGAGCGATTTAATTGAATCAAGTTGATCCTGGAGTTTTCTTCCAGAGGACATCTTGGCGAAATGCTGCGCTTCATCTATCAAGAGTGCTGACGGACGGCGGTGTTTGAGAACATCTTCGGCCACTTGTCGCAGTTCTGGCCCAGCTGCGGTGTGGCCCAGGTTGGTCCGCCTTTGAAGTTCACCACTTTCGTTTTGCGTTGGCGGCTTGATCTTATGATTTATGCACGGCTCATCCAGCTGCTGGAGAAGCCGCTTGTAGAAATCTTTCCAGTTGAAATTTCCATGGTCGGGAGGCACCGCTTCGATACCGACGACAGCGAAGCGCCCTGGGTCCGACTCAAGTTCCTTCAGCATATCTGTTGTGATCCGTTGCTCCGTACGCAATCGCAAGGTGGTCTTACCTACTCCAGGAGGACCGCAGACAAGGATTAGCGAACCTGGGATAGCGTCATTGATGGCACTGGTGAGACTCTCGCTGGCCTCTTTCAGTTGCGGATGCCCGATTGTGTAGGAATCAAAATAGCTGGCGCGCTTGGAGTTTGATTGTTTGAGCAGTTCTGGCGGAAAACTGGTGCGTTTTTGTCTGTCCATGGCTAAAACTCCTCATAGATTTCGAGCGTGTCGGCTTCGGCCTCGGATGAGGATTCTTCCGTTGCGGTCTCAACAGGTTCATTGGTACTTTCAAGAAGTGCGACCTCTGCGGCCCCAGCCGATACGGCAACGTTGTTGATTTTTTCAAACACTTTCCTTCCTTCCATATCGCGCAGACGCTGCACCAGCATTACCTCTTCAGCCTCCACGGATTCGAGAAAATCAGCGAGCTTCTTGGCCGTCACAGTAAACTGCTGAGAGTGACTATTTTTGAGCGCGCGCAGTTCCTTGGTCGCGATCATCAACTCCTTCTCTGAGCGACCGTGGAAGACGGAATAGTATTCGGAGTGGCAGGTGACCCAACGTTTGCCAATGAACGCGTAGGCGACGCCAACTTCAAACGGATCGTAGCGGACTTGAACTTGAGTATTTTCGATATCTGGATTGCGGAAAGCATCGGACCAGTAGAAGATGTGGTGAATCTTGATGCCCCGTCCGGCGAGCAGTTTGGCGGTACCGCAGATGAACGCCTGCAGATCAACGAGAGCACTTTGTGGGGTGGTGTTCCACACGACTACACCAGCCCTGCGGCCTACAGTCAGGTCGAAGAGATTAGGCGGCTGATCTTCGCGGGCAAGGTTGAGGAGGCGGAAAAGCTTTCGGAAACCATGATGGGCACACCGAAAATGCTTATGCCATATCAACCTTTTTGTGATCTACGGCTGCATTTCCCCGGACATGATGACGTGACGGAGTATCGTCGAGAACTCACGCTTGACGACGCAATCGCTGAAACAAGTTACAAAATAGGGTCAGTCAATTTCCGGCGTGAAGTGTTTGTCTCCTATATGGATCAAGTGCTGATCTTTCGAATCACAGCCAGCCAGCCCGGTCAGCTCACATTCAACCTCCGGATGGATTCTCCGCAAACCGGGACGCATGTCGAAAGCACTGCAAACGACAGCTTACAGCTCACCGGTCAAATTCAACCCCGCCAAAATCCGCCTACCTCCTGGACAGGTTCCTGGAGCGAGCCCGGCATGCGGTTCGCCGCGGCATTAAAGGTATTACCCGAGGGTGGTTCTGTGGGGAGCGTAGAAGGACGTTTAGAAATTTCCGGTGCAGACGCGGTCACGATCCAGTTCAGCAATGCGACCAGCTTCAGGAACTACCGTGACATCAGCGGCGATGCTCTCGGTGGTGCCCGCGCTTACTTGGAACGCGCGTCGAAGCATTCGTACGACTCCCTGCGCCAGAGGCACCTTGATGATTTTCGCCAGTTGTTTTCGCGGGTCCAGTTGCGCCTGGGAGAGGATCGTTCCACTGAGAGCACGGACCAACGCCTCAAGAGTTTTGCAGAAAATGAAGATCCCAGACTGCTCGCACTCTACTTTGAGTTCGGACGCTATTTGCTTATCTCATCCTCCCGTCCAGGAGGTCAGCCTGCAAACCTGCAAGGGATTTGGAATGAAGGTCTTCGTCCCGCTTGGGGAAGCAAATGGACCACCAACATAAATCTAGAGATGAACTACTGGCAAGCCGACGCCGGTGATCTATGGGAAACGCAAGAGCCACTGTGGAGTTTGATCCGCGATCTGCGTGTGACCGGTGCCGACACTGCGCGCGTGACCTACCACAGCAAAGGATGGGTGCTGCATCACAACACCGATCTATGGCGCGCGACCACACCGGTGGATGGTTCCTGGGGCATCTGGCCTGTCGAAGGCATCTGGCTTGCCAATCAGATGTTCGACCACTATGAGTTCAGTGGCGATCGGGATTTCCTGCGGCGCGAAGGTTATCCGGCGATGAAGGAAGCCGCAGAGTTCGCGCTCGGCATTCTGGTCGAGGCCCCGGCCGGAACACCATTCGCAGGCCGGCTGGTTACGAATCCCTCAACTTCGCCGGAAAACCAATATCTTCTCAATGGCCAACGTCATTACTTGAGCTACGCCCCCACCATGGACATTGAGCTTATCCGAGAGCTCTTCAAGAATTGCCGCCGTGCGGCTGAAATCCTGGGAACGGACACTCAGTTCAGCGCCGCACTGGATCGGGCAGAAAAGCGCCTGCCACCTTTGCAGATTGGTAAGCGCGGGCAACTACAGGAATGGATTGAAGAATATGGCGAGAATGAGCCGCAACATCGCCATGTTTCACATCTCTACTCGCTTTACCCGGGGCATGACATCAGCCTCAAGGTCACTCCCGAATTGGCGGCCGCGGTGAAGAAGAGCCTCGAACTGCGCGGTGATGGCGAGAGCGGCTGGTCAACAATGTGGCGGACCGCTCTTTGGGCACGACTGCAAAACCCGGAACGTGCTTATGCCAATCTGAAGATTCTAATCACGACCAGGACGCTGCCGAACATGTTCGATCAGGGCCCGCCTTTTCAGATTGACGGCAACCTCGGCGGTACGGCCGCGATCACTGAGATGTTGGTACAAAGTACTCCCAACGAAATCGTTGTCCTGCCTGCCCTGCCACATCCATGGTCAAGTGGTAGTTTGAAGGGAGTGCGGGTTCGGGGTGGCGGCAAAGTGGACATCGTTTGGAACGGCGGCCGGCTAACAGAATTACGAGTGCGGTCCGATCGTGCCGCAAAGTACCGCATCAGGTATGGCGACAACACAGTTAACCTGGAAACTCGGCGTGACAAGCCAATCACGTTGGATGGCAATCTTCACAGAATCGCTCATTGAGCGCGGTTCAATGAACTGATACTTGGGCCCCTGTTTAGGAGGAAAATCGATGACAAATACGAAGCTCGTTTGTTTTATGGCTCTGTCGGTGGCTATTGCTCTCGCGGCTCAGCTTGCGGCACAAGTGCAAACCGTAGTACCTCCAGTGGTGGCCGGGGCGAAGCCTGTGACGGTGGAGCATATTAAGGTCCACGGGCCAGCCCTCGAAGGCAACCTTGAGGGTGACGCCATCGACCGGGACGTGATCGTATTTCTGCCGCCGAGCTACGCCAAAGAAAAGTCGCGCCGCTATCCGGTCGTCTATGCGTTGCATGGGTATTCCATCGGCGCCCAGCAATGGAGCGGTGAAATCCACGTGCCGCAGACCATCGAAGGCGCTTTTGCTCAGGGTGCTAATGAGATGATCGTTGTGCTACCCGATTCCAAGACCCTGCACAACGGTTCAATGTATTCAAGTTCGGTGACCACTGGAGATTTCGAGCGATTCATCTCGCATGATCTGGTGTCCTACATCGACGCGCACTACCGGACGATTCCAAACCGGCTTGGCCGTGGCCTGGTCGGCCATTCCATGGGAGGGTACGGCGCCACGCGTATTGGCATGAAGCATGCCGACGTGTTTGGCAGTCTGTACATCATGAGCCCCTGTTGCTTGTCACCGCGGCCGCCGGGCCCGCCAAACCCGGAACTGGAAAAGACCTTAGGGGCTGTGAAGACGGCCGAAGACTCGGCGAAGTTACCGTTCTTCGCTCGCGCCACGCTTGCCAGTGCCGCAGCCTGGTCACCTGATCCGAAGAATCCACCGCTCTATCTTGATTTGCCGATGAAGGACGGCGTCACACAACCTGACGTCCTTGCACGATGGACCGCGAACGCGCCCCTGGTGTTCGTTGATCAATACGTGGGAAATCTTCGCCAATACCGCGGGATCTCGATCGATGTTGGCGACCAGGACGGATTGCGAGTCGATTCAGGCAAGCTGCACGATGTGCTTGATAAGTATGGCATCGCCAACAGCTTCGAGCTGTACCAAGGCACTCACACCAGTAAGGTGGCTGATCGTTTTCAGAATCATGTGCTGCCATTTTTCAGCCGGAACCTTTGTTTCAAGAATGGCTCTTGCCAGTAGAGCCCGATCCCGGGAGCGCCGCTGCGCGGATTCAAAGCGCGCGCATCTGAAATTACACGAATCAAAGAAAGTGCTCTTCGAGTTGAAAGACCGGGATCTGAGCATGGTCGGAAGCGGGTGAACCGATGATTACGGAAGAACAATACTCGATCTCCATTGGCGCTGTGCAGCCGAATACGGAAGCGTCATCGATCGCCTGAACGTTTAGCGAGAGCCGGCCGGGCCGCCGAAGCGCTCCGTGGATATGACCTGCGTAACGATCTCACACCACGGCGTTTGACCATGGCCATGTGAGACGTTGCATTCGCGCTGCGGCATGGGCCAGGGGGGAGTTTCGCCAATTACGACCGTGTTCTGGATTTGGCCGATTGGGCAAAGTGGTCGGTCGAAGATGCCATCGCGTGCGGCTTCTGGGGGTGGACGCCGCAGAACTATGTTCAGCCTCAGTTTGCAAACTGGAAGGATGTACGCGGGCACCGCTCGTTGAACGAGCGCTTTCTGCACAGCTGAAGACGCCGGAAGGGGATCATGATCAAAAGATACGGTACTGTTCTGCTCTTACTGCTTGCCAGTTCCCTGGTGTGGGCAGCCAACGAACCTCGATTTGCGATTAAGGAGTCTCGCAGAGATTCGAATGGTGTCACCTTCCGCACTGCGGCTGGGACCATGCGGATCGAAGTCTGTGGCGATCGCGCTATACACGTTGTCGCCAGCCCCACATCTGAAATCCCAAGTCCCAAGGTCCCGGTGGTTACGCAGCCGTGTCGGGATAGCGACTTTCAGTTCAAGGTTGGGAAAAAGGAGGCCAGACTCTCTACCGCGGCGGTTACAGTGATCATCGACGCCGCGACGGGCGCGGTGAGTTTCTTCTCCAAAGACGGAAGACCTGTGTTGACCGAACCAAAGGAAGGCGGCAAGGTCTTTGATGTACCATCTGTGTTTGAAACGAAGACCTGGCAGGTGCAACAGAGTTTTCTTTCGTCGTCCGACGAGGCCCTTTACGGTCTGGGCCAGCATCAGGAAGGAATCTTTGATCTTCGCGGAGTCCCAATTCGCCTGAGCCAGGCAAACACAAACATTTCAATTCCGTTTCTGTTGTCAAGTGAGGGATACGGAATCCTTTGGAACAACGCCTCGCTGACCGACTTCAATCCTGCTGACCAATCCATCGCAATTGATCCGAGTACTGGTAAGGGGAAGTTCACGACGGGTGCGAAAGGCGTCTATGGTTTCGTGCTGACCAGCGACAACCACGATCAACTCGTGCTCGAAGTGAATGGACAACGCGTGATCGATTTGCAGAACACTTGGACTCCGACAACAGCTTCGGGCTTTGTCGAGTTGGATGGGAACAAGGAGTACGAAGTTTCGGCGCGTGGCGGCAAGGGAGGAGTTCAACTGGCTGTTAGGCCCCCCGACGATACGACAACGTTTCGTTCCGAAGTGGGCCAGGCAATCGATTACTACTTCTTCTACGGGCCCGAGTTGAATCGCGTCATCTCTGATTATCGTCGCCTAACAGGCGAAGCACCGCTGTTTCCAAAGTGGGCTTATGGGTATTGGCAGTGTCGCGAGCGGTATCACAGCCAGCAGGAGATTCTGGACACCGCGGCTGATTTCCGGAAGAGAAAGATTCCCGTCGACGTCCTGGTGCAGGACTGGTTGTACTGGGGCAAGTATGGCTGGAACGCAATGAAGTTCGACGAGGACCGTTACCCACGACCCAAAGAATTGCTGGATCAACTTCATGCCCGTGACCTGCACATGATGATTTCAGTCTGGTCCAAGTTTGGAGAAAACACAGACGTTTATAAGCGAATGAAGAATAGATCTTTTCTCATTCCGGGAGACTCGTGGATGGATGTATTCAGTCCGCAAGCTCGAGCCGCCTTCTGGTCCGAACTCAAGGACGGAATCTTTCGCGACGGAATGGATGGCTGGTGGATGGACGCTTCCGAGCCTGAGTACGATGCGCTTAAAGACAAACAGACTTCTCTGGGCAATGGAAACTATTTACGGAATGCTTATCCGCTGTACGTCACGCAGGCCATCTATGAAGGTCAACGCGCAACCACAGACCGTAAGCGGGTCGTGATTCTGACGCGCTCGGCTTTTGCCGGGCAACAGAGAAATGCGGCGGCCTCGTGGTCAGGCGACATCACCGCGAACTGGGTCACATTGCGACGACAAATTCCCGCAGGACTGAGCTTCAGCATGTCAGGCATTCCCTATTGGACCACAGATGTCGGCGGGTTCTTTCGTCCGAAAGATCAATACACGTCGGAGGCATATCACGAACTACTAATTCGTTGGTTTCAATACGGCGCGTTCTGTCCAATCTTCCGCGTCCACGGGTACCAGTCAAATGCTGAGATTTGGAATTTCGGTTCAGAAGTCGAGCATATCCTCACTCAGTACGATGAATTGCGATACCGTCTGCTGCCCTACATTTATTCTGCCGCGTGGGGCGTATCGAAGAATGGCGACACACTCATGCGCGCACTCCCTCTGGAATTCTTCTCCGATCCCGGAGCGCGCAGAGTGTCCGACCAGTTCATGTTTGGTCCAGCTCTGTTGATTAGTCCAGTAACAAAAGAAGGAGCGACGCAGCGTGCGCTTTATCTTCCCGCGAGCAACAACTGGATTGACTTCTGGACTGGTAAACGCGTTAGCGGCGGTCAAAGCATTATTGCGAAAGCACCTCTCGACAAGATTCCAATTTTTGCCAAGGCTGGCTCGATCATTCCTTTTGGCCCGCCCGCGGAATCGAGTTCAGCGAAACCAGACCCGATTGATCTACGCATCTATCCGGGAGCGAATGTGGATTTCACGTTGTATGAAGACGAAGGCGACAATTACGACTATGAACATGGAGCCTACTCCGAGATTCCGATACATTGGGACGACAACGCTAATCGGCTCACAATCGGAAATCGTCGCGGCAGTTTCCCTGGAATGATCAAGCGCAGGACTTTCCGCGTTGTGATTGTCAGAGATGGACATGGGGCAGGAAAAGAGCTGAGTTCGGTGCCTGACGTCACTGTCGAGTATGAGGGCAGAGCTGCTTCGGTGCATGTCAGGCGCCGGCTGTGAAGGAGCGAATGAAATACGGAGCCTCGAGATTGAATCGTCTGAGTCGGTTCACGTTCCGCTCAGAAGCACCATAATATCGCGCAAGCCTGCGCAAGATGTATGACAGAGACCGAAGAGAACTCGGCGGTCATTGAGAAGCAACCAAAGGAGCAAACAAAAAAATGACGTTCCGCGCGAGTCAACAAGTCATTGCACTTGCCCTAAGCCTGCTGATCGCCGGCTCAACCGCCGCTCAACAACAAGCAAAGCCGCCGTACCTCGACACGTCGCTCTCGTTGGACCAGCGCGTCGACGATCTCGTCTCGCGCATGACGCTCGAAGAGAAGGTCTCGCAGATGATGAACGCCGCACCGGCGATTCCCCGTCTCGGCATCCCCGAGTACGACTGGTGGAACGAAGCGCTGCATGGCGTCGCTTTCGGCATCGCGACAGTATTCCCGCAAGCCATAGGTCTTGGAGCAACTTTCGACCCGCAACTGATCAGCCGCGTATCGACTGTCATCTCGGAAGAAGCACGCGCCAAGTATCACGAGGCGCAGAGGCAAGGGAATCGGAGCCGGTTTAATGGTCTCACCTTCTGGTCGCCAAACATCAATATCTTTCGCGACCCGCGCTGGGGCCGCGGCCAGGAGACCTACGGCGAAGATCCTTACCTCACCAGCCGGCTCGGAGTCGAGTTCGTCAAGGGACTGCAGGGCAACGATCCTAAGTATCTGAAAGTCGTCTCGACCCCCAAACACTACGCTGTCCACTCCGGGCCCGAGCCTGAGCGGCACCGGTTCGATGCCGCGATCACTGAACGCGATCTGCGCGAGACATACTTGCCGGCGTTCCGGGCGACCGTCACAGAAGGGCATGCCGGATCGGTGATGTGTGCCTACAACCGCCTGAATGGCGAGCCGGCTTGTGCTAATACGCATCTACTCGGCGATCTGCTGCGTGGCGAATGGGGCTTCAACGGCTACGTCGTCTCTGATTGCGGAGCGATCGATGACATTTATCAGCGGCACCATTTTCTGAAAACCGCCGAAGAGGCTTCAGCACTGGCGGTGAAGAGAGGCACTGACCTCGAGTGCGGCGACACTTACAAATCGCTCGTCAACGCGGTGAAGCAGGGTTTGATTTCAGAGTCCGAGATCGACCAGGCTCTTAAGCGACTGTTCACGGCGCGCTTCCGCCTCGGCATGTTTGATCCGCCTGAGATGGTGCCTTATGCTCAAATCCCATTCTCCGCAAACGATTCGTCCGCTCATCGCCAGCTCTCCCTTGAGGCGGCACGCGAATCGATAGTGCTGCTTAAGAATGAGAACAATGTTTTGCCCTTGCGGAAGGACCTCAAGTCGATTGCCGTGATTGGTCCCAACGCTGATAGCGTGCCAGTGCTGCTGGGCAACTACAACGGTCAACCCTCGCGCGCGACAACGCCGCTCGCCGGCATTCGTTCTCACGTGTCGCCAGGCACGAAGGTGGTCCATACAATGGGGACGACTCTTACGGAAGTTTCGGTAGTGCCTGTGCCTGCCTCTGCCTTACGCCAACCGGGAGGCAAGCCAGGTCTCAGTGCTGAATACTTTGCCAACAAGAACCTTGAGGGCGCTCCCGCGCTAAGGCGAGTCGATGAATCGGTGAACTTCGATTGGGGACTAGGGAAGCCTGCACCCGAACTACCGGCTGACAATTTCTCGGCGCGCTGGACCGGGAAACTCACGCCTACTGTCTCGGGAAAGTACCGCCTCGGTGCAATTGCCGACGATGGCGTCCGCATCTATCTCGATGGGAAATTGATCGCAGAAGACTGGACTGAACACGCTCCGACTACTGTCACTGCGGAAGTCACACTGCAAGCCGGCCAAAGCTATGACGTGAAGATGGAATACTACGAGAGTCAGATCGGGGCTGTGGCCAAGCTCGTCTGGCAACCTCCTGTCGTCAATTCCGGCTCACCCTATGCCGACGCGGTGAAATTGGCGAAGGAGGCAGACACGGTAGTGCTCGTTCTTGGACTGTCGTCGCAACTCGAAGGCGAGGAGATGAATGTACGTGAACCCGGTTTCCTCGGCGGCGATCGCACGGACATCAAACTCCCCGCGCGTCAAGAAGCACTGCTTCAGGCAGTGGCCGCGACTGGCAAACCGATCGTGCTCGTGCTGCTGTCCGGCAGCGCCCTGGCAGTGAACTGGGCCGATACACACGTGGCGGCAATCGTCCAGGCCTGGTATCCGGGCGAAGAAGGAGGCGCCGCAATTGCGGACGTACTCTTCGGCGATTACAACCCGGCAGGGCGTTTACCCGTGACGTTCTACAAATCGGTGGACCAGTTGCCGCCCTTCGAGAGTTACGCGATGGACGGCAGGACGTATCGCTTCTTCTCCGGTCAACCGCTTTATCCGTTTGGCCACGGTCTCAGCTACACAACGTTCAAGTACTCTGGTTTCAATGTCTCATCGCCCCGCGTGGCACCAGGAGATTCTGTGATGGTGAGTGCGACAGTGGAGAATTCAGGAAGTCGCGAAGGCGATGAAGTGGTCCAACTTTATCTCACCGACGTCCAAGCCTCCGTGCGCGTGCCGATTCGCTCACTCGCCGGGATGGAGCGCGTACATCTGAAGCCGGGCGAGCGACGAGTCGTGAGATTCACCATCGATCCGCGCCAACTGGCAGTGATCACAAACGACGGCCGCACGGTAGTTGAGCCGGGCCAGTTCAAGGTGACAATCGGCGGGAAGCAACCCGGTTTCACCGGCACCGCCGATGCCGCAACCACCGGGTTTGTCGAAGGACGCTTCTCAGTGAACGGTAGGGCGACAGAACTGAAGCGTTAGGCGTCAGTTTATGCCGAGTCGGCTGGCTTGCTCAAAACTCGACGCTAGAGGTCTTTCTATCTATCAGGGACCTGGGGTTATGGCCAATTACTACATTCGTTATGATTGTCCAGATTGCGGAGAGCTTCACGGAATCTACGACTACATCGAGTATTCTGACGATGGCCTATCGGGGTGCCGATTGAGTGAAGTTTATTCTCAAAAGCAACTGGCGCGTTTTGGGGGGCTCATTGTTCATTGCTGGCCGGAAACGGTGGTTGCGATCGATGTTGATCGGCTGGTTCTGGCTAGCAACGTTCTATGAACACAGCAAAATGAGTGCAGGGCGAGACGCGTAGCGGCCGTACGGTCGAGAATCCAATCTCCCACATAATAATTGCGGTAAGTATTCAACCGGAATGTGACTGACCCGGGGAGGGCTCACCCCAATTTCCAAGTGGCCAATACGTGGCCAAAAAAAACAGCAAGGCCGATACCCGGACTGTCGTACCAGATCGAAGGTTCAATGTTGCCGTTTTCCAGAAACGATTCGTTAACCACGTCCCACGCAAACACTTTTCCGGAATAGTGCCTCATTACCGTAGTAATGTGTTCCTGTAGGAGCTTTGACAACTGTTCGGGCGTGAACTTTCCCTTCGAGAGCCAGGCCGGGTTGTACTCACTCCATAGGAGACAGTGCCCGCGCACCTTCATCTTATGCGCTTTTGCGAAGGTAACCACTTCGTCACCACGCCCGAAGTTGAACTTGTCCTGCGCGGGCCGGATAGCGCCCCACTTCATTACGTTCTCCGGCTCCACCATGTTGAACTCCCGCGCGAGAGTAGACGCATAAGGAACCTCGGCAAACAGCGCAGGGTTCACGGCTGCCCCAACCAGTATCCTTCTCTTGTCGGCATCGTCGCGAAGGGTCTGCGCGACAGTTGTGCCCAGGCCCGTTGTCAGGAGCAGGATAAGAACTAAGGACAGACCTGGAGATTTCCTGATATTCATTTTGGTTTCCATGTAACGCAAACTGTTAGTTTGCGACCGCGCAAGCTAACAGCTTGCGTTACGTTCGAAAACTTTCCGGTGGGCCAAGATAACTCGGCCGCACACCGCCCGTGTCAACCACGAGTTTCTCAAGCACCAAGCCCGGATCGATCATCCAGAACTTCAGCACGTGATAGCCCGGCTTCGCCAGAGTATGCTTCGATGTCAGCACGCGAACGCCGTCCTTCACGGAACGCTCCCAATCGGCCTGCGCATAGCCCGCGTGCATGTTTACAACCTGCGGTGTTTCATCATCAAACGAGATGCCATAGCGAAAGCCGGCGCCTGGCTGAAATTTTTGCGTCGGCGCGAGATATACGTCGACGCCGACCGTGCCATCATGAAACAGATACGCGCGGTATTCGAGACGTGCGGAGGCCGGCGATAAGGTCTGACTCGCTGCCGTGACGGGAAAGGTCGTCATGCCCGACAGCGTGCGGCCAAAGTCGGGTATCTTCTTCCACTGAACTGCCTTCGTTTCGACGGCGCGCGTGAAATGTTCGGCTTCAATCGAGACGCAGCCGTTGGTCTCCACAAATCCCTCGACGGATTCACGCTTTAGATCTGCCGGGTTCACCAGCGGAACAGTCAGCACGACTTTGCGATCATTAGGTCCGCTGACTGTGATCGATCCTCGACTAGCGCCTGCCGGCACGACGTTCCAGTCAACACTCACCCAGACTCGCTGTTCGCGCGTCACCGTGCCCTTTGAAGGACTCACGTGCAGCCACGCATCACTCGCCTCGACTGTGAAGGCGAACGGCGCCTGTCCGCGATTGAAGATTTCAAAGTAGCGCGTTTGCTGATCGTAGACGTTCTGCGGCGGCAGTACCGCTTCCCTGGGGTTGTCAGGCCAGCTTGCTTCAGAGCCCTCAACACTCACGCCCATCTCACTCTGCGCCGGCACCTGGATTTCCTGAATAGCCGGCATGGCATTGCGGACGGGTTGGTTCCAGAAGGTGTAGCCGATGTGTGTCTGGTCCATCAGGTGATTCCATTTGCCGCCCGCCAACGTCTCGTTATAGTAACGAGACAGTTGTTCGTCTTCGCGAAACAGTTCGCGCGCGCGGTCGGCAAGGTCGTTGGTCGCCGCCCGCCCCTGCACTGCAGACATGCGGTTCTTACCGACGGTTATATACAACTCGTTCAGCACGGCGCAGGCCTTGACGGGATGCAGCACAAGCTGAAAGAAAGCGTCTTTCTTTTCGGCTGGCAGACCGTTGTAGATTTGCTCCGCTTGTTGTGTTAGGTGTTGATAATCAGCCAGCACCGTTTCCGCTTCGCGATAGTTCACCAAACTATAGGTCGTTGGTTCCAGCAACTCTGGCTTACGACGGCCGTTGTACTTCGTGTACCTGGCGATGATCTCGGCAATCTCTCCGGCGTGCTCTGGCCCAAACTCGCGCTCGGCCCAAAGCCGCGTGTATTCCGCGAGGCGCTCCGCGGGCCAACGCCCCGGATCCCAGGCAAAGTTCAGAAAAAACTCAGTGGGAAACTCCATCGGCTTGATGTCGCCGACATTAACGATCCAGATGCGCGTGGCCCCGTACCGATACGCCAGGTTCATTTGCTCCCAAATCTTCGTGATGGGCGTGGTATTCAGCCATTTGTAAGAGCGCGGGCCACCGACGTAATCGAAGTGGTAGTAGACACCTGCACCACCCGAACGCTTGCGTTCTTCAACAGTCGGCAAGCGGCGAATGTTTCCCCAGTTGTCGTCACACCAAAGTAGTGTGACGTCGTCGGGCACGCGCATTCCCTTCTCGTAATAGTCCTGCACTTCTTTATACAACGCCCAGAGCTGAGGAACAGCGGAGGGGTGGGTGCTCAGGTTCTCACTAAGAATCTGCCGTTGGTCAGAAACAATCCGCTCAAGGAGCGCGACGTTGCTCTCCGCTGACATCGGCAGGTCACCATCACCACGCATCCCTAGGGTGATGATGCTTTCGTAATCGCGATTGCGCCGTATACCTTCGGTCCAAAACGCACGCAGCACGTCGCCGTTCGTTTCATAATTCCACGCACCCTTGCCGTAGCGCTTCCATTCCTGCTGCGCCCGCAACATGGGCTCGTGATGTGACGTGCCCATGACGATGCCGTACTCGTCGGCGAGTTTCGGATTCAGCGGGTCATCATCGTTGAAAGCATTGTTCCACATCGCCGGCCAGAGGTAGTTCGCTTTCAGGCGCAGCAGCAGCTCGAACACCTTCTCGTAGAATTGGTGGTTGTAGTTACCGAACTTTTCTCGCACCCAGCCGCTGAGCGCGGGCGCTTCATCGTTGATGAAGATGCCGCGGTACTTCACGGCCGGCTCGCCTTGCACGTAACGCCCGGCGCGGACGAATAGTTGATCGCGATGCGTCACGGGCACGTCAGCCCACCAATACCAGGGCGACACGCCAATCTGTTCAGACACATCGTAGAGGCCATAGATAGTGCCCCGTTTGTCGCTGCCGACGATGACCAGGGCACGCTTCACTCCGGGCCACGGCTGGGAAACAACTTGAATGATGAATGACTCCCAACGCCCGCGGATCGCCGCGACATCGAGCTTGGCCTCACCTACAAGCTTATCGATCAGACGATCCTTTCCCAGCGTGCCCACGACAATTACCTCTGTCGCTGGCGCCGGTGCGTCGCTGATCATCGGCGGCCGGATGCTCGTTACACGGCTAATATCTGTTTGAAGATCGCGCGCGGCGCGGAGCACGCCGGGGTAATCTTGCGAGTCCGTGAGAATCGTCGTCGCGGCGCCGTCGCTTGCGAGGCGTACCGAACCTGGCGTGGCTGCGAACTCCACGTAGCGCGTCTGGCCGAGCGCACAGACCGAAGTAACACAGAAGAGCGTGCAGAGAGATACTGTGATGATGCGAGCTATCCTATTCACAAAGCGATTGCCTACCATTGTTCTCAGACCGATCTGCGTCCATTACCACAGGCCGACAAGCTTTCAGTTTGTCGTTGACCACTCCGCATTTGATACATTCAGAAGCGGGATCGCTTCACCGCTATTGAAAGGTGCGGCGCATGTTCGATCTGAAGACGTTTACGCTCAGGCTTCGGTAAACTCTTGTCGTCAGTGACCTCTTGAACTAGCGACCACACTACTGGTCCGAAGTGCTCTTCAATCTCCGCGAGCGTAGTCTCGGTATCTTCAACCGTGTCGTGAAGAATTGCCGCGATGATCACAGATATGTCGCGCACACCGCCAACTCTCCACAGAGTTTCCGCCACGCCAATAGGATGATTAACGTACGGAGAACCTTCCGCACCTTTGCGGCGCTGTGTCTTGTGCTTCTCGGCCGAGAATTTTACCGCCTTGAGAAGCAGAGAGACATCTTCTTCGTTGAAAGTCATAACCTGCTTATTGGGTTTCCATCTGACTGAAAAGGACTTTTCGTTTTGTTCAATAGAATATCATGCGAAGCACTTAACCCAGATTACGATTCTCGTAGAGGGCAACGACAAGTTCGGCAGATACTTCGTCGGTCACTCAGTGGCCGGCAACCTTTATAGGTTACGTAGCGACCTCTTTGTTGTTGCTGAAAGCACGCGCTTCATGTTCTTTTACCTTCTCAAGCAAGGCGGCGTGAGTTTCTGGGGTTAGGGGATAGTTTTCGACTATTAACTCCAGCAGCATGTCGGGCGGAATTTTGCCTCTTAGTAATTCCTCTTCGAAATGATCGATAGCCGCTTGCTGAGTCCGTGGGGCGGTACCGTCGCTGTAACAAAGAGAAATGACAAGCCGGGGCTTGGCGCACTTGTGGGTCTCGCCGTTCTCTACCGTGCCATTGGGCCACCGAATTATTGGTGGCATGTGCGAGCACAATTTGCGCCCGCTCATTTGTCGAGCGCGAATCTCTAGTCGCTTCACTTGCGTTTTCAGATCCATCCCTCGCCTCCATTTAACTGTTCAGTTTTGATTCTAACTGTTCGATCCGATCTTGGAGTTCCGTGAGTTCGATGCCTTTGATTGCTTGCTCAATGATGATTTGAGCGGCGCGTATCTCGGCTGTGGCAGTCCCGCAGGTTATGTTGCGGCGCAACGTGTCTACGGCTTCACTCGTAATCGCCTGCAACTGCGAAAGAGCGTGCTCGACTACCTGCCTGCGCGCGCACCGATATTCGGCCTGAAACTTTGGCTTCTGCATCCAGCGCCACAAACTGACCTCAGACACGCCACAGGTTTCAGCTGCCGCCTTAATCGTCGTAGCTGAGAGGAGCGCTGCGATTGCTTGCTCCTGCCTGCGGCTAAGTTTTTCGCCGTGCCCTTTCAGCTGCCTTCACCTGCCTTCATCTGTGGATTTCGCATCTTGTCCAGAAGCGGAAGGAGGAGCAGTGGCTCCGGCCTCCCCGGCGGCACGCGCTGCGCATCGATGCAGGCCGCGATCGCGTCGATCGTGTTCGGTGTTGATGCCGGGACGTGAACTTCGTCGGGCAATATCGTGTCATCGTCGCTCTGAACCTCCGGATCGGGCTGGTAGCGCAATTCATGTTCATGCTGTTCAGCCGCGCCTTCTCCGTCTTCGGAAGTTGCGGAAAAAACGGAAAAATTCTCGCTAGCTCCTGTCTCACAATTCTCAATATCCTCACAATTACCCGTCGGCGCTGAATTCTGAGGATTATGAGAATTGTGAGACATAGTAAAGAGAAAAGAATTCACCTCGAAGACCTGACTTGGTTTCCGCCCTGGGCCTCGGTCTGACTCATCCAACTGCGGCCGGATGTAGCCGTGTTGTTCCAGCAGTTCAAGCGCGGGTTCAAGGTCGGTGACTCTCTTAAATTTTCCCTTGTTGGCTTGGTGGGCTTCCCGTTTAGTGAACGTGAGTTGTCCGTTTTTTTCAATCCATCGCAGAATTTTTTTGGCATTTTCGATTTGCGGGTCTGCCCCCATCTCCGCATACGTAGCTTGCGCATGGGGGATGAGATAGCGCCCGACATCGATCGCCCGTTGCATGACTTCACGATCTATCCACTCGGGAAAAGGTATGAGATTTTCAACTTTTTCTCCTAAGCTCAGAATTCCCGCAATCCTCACAATTGCCCCAGCCAGCTTTCCGGCCCAGTCGGACATTGCCCCGAGCTTCCCATCGCCGCCGAGTTGCGGCTCAAGCTCTCTCTCAAATTCTTTGAGCAGGGAATCGGCTTCGGCTGTCAGGTACAGGAGTCGCGGCGCAGGATCGCCCGCTGCGGTGCGGGCTGGTTCGAGTCGGGCCAAGGTCTTGATGGCGTGAACGTATTTGCCACGAACCACCTGCGACATCGGCACAGGTGCAATCTCACGGTTTCCGAGCGTACTCGCGGGCAAGCTGTAAAGGAATCGGCCGATCAGGCCGCGGCCCCTAAAGCCCGGTTTGTCCACCAACCCCTGAATCACATCCGGTTGAACGCAGAGCCCGATGCTTAGCGCCGGACGATTTACATGCTCAGCCCGGCCACGTCGATCAACGCGGAGGGTGTCCCCGCAGTGGCCTTTCAGGATCACATCGAAGTTTGGCGCACCATTGCTATATCGACCCGCCAACATCTCGAATAAATCCCCTTCTGGCGATAGGACACATATCCGGCCGCCCTGCTCAGCGAGCAGCGTGGCCAGTGCCTCCGGCGTGACGTCCGAGCAAATAAGCCGAGGTGCCGCAGGGACTCTAAAAGCAGCGAGTTCCTGGGCCACCATTACCGCTTCATTCCTTTTGACCCTTCGCTCTTCGGGGTCTTCAGCTCGAGCTGCTTCTTTTTCGAGACGCACCTGTCTTTCTTCTAGAATCCGCCGTTCGCTCGCAGCCTCGGCGATAATTTCTCGTTGAGACTCAATCAACTCTGACTCAAGTTCTTCGAGAGGTTCGCAAACTGCCGCGAACACTGCCGACTTACGATTGCCCGGCGGCAGCGTGACTACCACGTAGATATTGACCGGCTCGACCCATCCCGGCCGCGCCTGAATTCTCACGTGCCCTGCGACCGCGGCCGAACAAGCTGCTAACGATTGCATCGCGGCGAGATCAATCGGGGTCTGCGTCTCATGGGCCAAGTCCTGGGTATATCCGCCCAACCACTCAGGGAAAGCGTGAACAGGAAATGTCGGCAGATTGTGCTCATAAAAAGCGGCAGGCTCTTCCCATTCTTTCGCGGGTGTTTGCGAATTGCCGTTCCCATTTTCGTCAACGTACTTTTTTCGCGCGCGCCCCAGGAACTCCCGTTCCCGCTCCGCAAGTAGATCGTCGATGATTTTGGGGCGCGTCATGCCGCCTCCCTGAGCCGAAAGCGAAATGGATGCAAGTCTCGGGCGTGGCGAAAGACCTGCAAAAAAATGATTCTGCCGGCTTCGCGCGCCGGAACGATAAGCCCGCGATCGGCGAGTTCGGGATCGATGTCCAATCGCCAGGTCTGCAGGTGGCAAACACAGTCGCGACGCCACTCAAGACACAAACACTCCGAGCCCAGACGATCGAATTTATAGAACCTGTCGATCGTCTTCAGAACCTCGTCGCCAAATCGATCACGGCATGACCCGGACGCGATCAGATTTTCAATTTCAGTCGGGCAAGAACGAATCCCGGCTTCATAGGCGGCCTCCGTTGTCATCTGCCAGGCACGCTCGATATCCGCCGCTGTGGCTGCGCGCAGACTGAGACAATGATCGATCAGGAACGCAAAAACGGCGCCTTTGACTTGATTTGATTGTTGGCTTACAGCGCGGCTGTCCATTCCGTTTCCCCAAGAGACAATTCGAGCAGGCCCGTGACTGGGGCTTGCTTTGTCTTCACTCCGATCCTTTGGTTCCGCCCGTGTCCAGAAGCCTTTTTATGGACTCCGCCGTCACCATCACGCGCCGGCCGATTCGAACCCGATCGAGCACTTCCTCGTTAAGCAGATCCCTGACGTGGTTCTGGGAGACGTTCCCCAACACCCAGGCCGCATCCGGAATGCTGTAGAGCATCTTGTCCGGTCTTTCCCGGTCGCTTTCGCTCAACATCTAACACCTCCGTCAAAAATTATTAGGCACTGCATGGCAGTTCGTGTATACTCTTCCACGCAATGCCTGACAAGACATAAATCCCCAGTCTATTGGTAGATTGAGCCCGATAGGCATTTCATGATGATTAATAGGCTGGCGCCGCGACCGCAGAGGTTAGGCGAATTGATCGATCTGGTTAATTGCCTCCCACTGCCTAATACCGGCGAATTTCACTTGCTAAACCCCGTGAGAATTGAAGCTGACCTGGCCGGCGATTTCGATGCGTCGCGCGCCGTTAAGTTAGTTGCGCGACGGTTGCGACGTCTGGATTTGCCGAGAGCACTAGGCGATCTCCTGCGGCCGAGAAAAACAGACGTCTGGGCAAAGGACATTGAGGCGTGGCGCCGCTGGCAAGGCCTCTATGCCGCTCGCGCGTCTCTATACGCCATTCCTGAGGTCGTTCGGGAGCAACAAGCCGGCTCGAAGGTTAGAGGTTGGGCGGTCAACTTGCCCTCCCTCGGACTAGACTCGGGTTTCAGATTCTTTTACGTCGACGCGGACGGATTCCTGGGAGAGGACAAGGATCTCTTTTCGCGGATTGTAGCGACTGAAGACATCAAGGCTGATCGTATTAAGGTCTGCCCCGAATGTAACCGGGTTTTCTGGGCCGGAAGGATTAAAATGGTGGCCTGCCCGCCTCCGCGTACATGTGCTAACAATCGCAGGGTCAAGCGGTCTCGAATAGAGAGAGCCCTGCGAGAGGCGCACAGAGAATTAGAAGCCAAGAAAAGAAGCCGCATAACGAAGCGGGCCAAGACAGTGCCGAAACGCTGAATTGGCCCTTCACCTACAACCCTTTAACAGAGAAAGGATATGCAGATGCAAAAAAAGAATAGCACGACGAGAAAGGGGGCAAAATAATGGCCCTCTATAAACGCAAAAAGTGGTACTGGACCGACGTCACCGTAAACGGCATTCGCTACCGTGAACCTCTTGGAGACTCGTGACTGGCGCAAGGCGCAGACTCTGGAGCGCGAACGGGTAACCCAATTAAAAGAACGCGCACCGGACCCGGAGAAGCGCAGCAAGAATTACGGAAATTTGTCGATCGAGGACGCGATGAAAGCTTACGTGGCAGAGCGTCGGGCTCAGGTCTCAAAGCGCATGGTTGCATACTGGAACGATCAATCGAAGCCTCTGGTTCTGCACTTCAAGACTCTACCATTGAAGAAGATCGCGCCCGGTCACATCGCTGATTACCAGAACGCGCGTCTTGATGCCAAGCGGGCACCGAAAACAATCACCGGCGAAATCTCGGTCCTTCGCCAGCTCTTGAAGCACGCGCGCCTATGGTACCGACTCGCCCAGGACTACAAGCCTGTGCCGAACACGCGACCGCCGATTGGCCGGGCGTTGACCCCCGAGGAGCAAAGGCGACTCTTCGAGACAGCCGCCATGTGGAAGCCCGGATCGGCGCCGATCAAGAAGCTGGGCAAGGATGGCAAGCTATATACAAACCGCACTGATTGCCAGTACGCGCACGCCGCGGCTGTCCTGGGTGCTTACTGCGGTATGCGAGAGTGTGAGATCAAAGGCCTTCAGTGGAAAGACGTCGACTTCGGCGCCAGCCTCCTCGATATACGGCGCTCTAAGACGCCCGGAGGCTGGAGAACGCCAAACACTCAACGCAGTATGCACGGAAGTGTTAGCGGGCTTGTATGAGGCTGCCAGGCTCATTAACGCTACAGACCCGGAGCATTATGTATTCCCGTGGCAAGGTGGAACTGGGGCAGTAGATCCAACGCGACCGATGGCCGGTTGGCGTTCTGCCTGGCGTTCGATTCTTCGTGAGGCTGGTATCAAGGCTCGCTTTCACGACCTCCGCCACACTGCCGTAACCACGATGACAGAAGCGGGCTTGCCGGACCTAACGATCATGGCCCAGGTTGGCCACGTCTCGCCCGCGATGATGAAGCACTACTCGCATATCAGGCGGCAAGCATTGAATCAGGCAGCAGCAGCGTTACAGCCTAACTACTCCACGACTTCGCAGGCGGTGGAACTTCTAAACTAGAACAGGGCAACACCCCGCCTTGCCGGTAGTGATTAAGTGTAGTAAGGTGTCCCCAACATTGATCGAGCAATCGATCTGTTAAGCGCGGCATTCGCCCTGAGTCGAAAGGCTCGGGGCGTTGCTGTTTCTACATCCGGCCCGTCGCAACGGAAAGCTGCTCTGCGCGAGTTGATCAACAAATTTGCCCGGTCTAAGTGACCACTTTGGTGCTTCTCCCGGTTCCATGCCACGATTAAACCTTCACCATCGACAGCAAAGGCCGCGTCCGACGTGCTTTCAGCCATTCTCCTGATCTCTTCGGACCTCATTTGGACTTTCTAATCAGATAAATGATGCGAACTGATTATTGACGCGCTACCGGCAAAAGCATAGGCTCCGCGCGAATCTAACCAGGTTGTTATTTGCCCACTGCCCGGGCTTAGGTGCGGACACCCGAGGGTGTGGTGTTTCGGACGAATTGAGGCTCCACGATTAGCTTTCTCGGCTCCCAATCCACGTCCTCAACAATTAGGCCCCGCTGGCGTTGAATTTTGTTCTCGCCTGCACGGTTATCTCAAAACTGACCGAGGGTAAAAATCTGAAAGGGAGAATTAATGAAAGCACTTATTCTAGCGACGTTGCTATTGTTGGTAACGTTCAGTATTTCACAAGCGCAGGCATCACGTATTTACGGGCCGTTTGCAAGTACGTCGTCTGATTCCGGCACATGCGGAAATGTCTGGGCCAACGATACGTTCGACCGTTATTTCCATGTAATGACGACTCCGAACAGTAACAGCACCTATACCGTAACTGAGCAGTTTAAGCGAGGGTCATTTATTACGCTCGCCGGACGTAGTCCTGGTGGTTGTGACCCGAAGGGTGTGGCTGGTGGTACTGTGGGGGCTGGTATTTCAGGCGAAATGCAGGGCAAGTTTACGGTTATTGTTAGCAACGGAGTTTATGATCCAAATGCAAACTGCTACGCTACGGCCACCACTTGCGATACGACGGCAAAATTCGTAACTGTAGTGTTTGGGACAACTGCAACTTACGATGTTCCGTCTTTTCTGCTCAACTACAACGCTGGCCCGAACGGCGATTGGAAGAACGCAAGCGCGGACAAAGGCGGCAACGAGGGCGATATCACAGGCAATCTGTAATGAGTTGATGAATCGTAACGAATTACTCCGCAGAAAAGGCTCGTCTCAACGGCGAGCCTTTTTAGCTATCCAAACGAAATTTTGTTCGCAGTTGTGGATAGGTTTAGGCAACGAGGCTTGATCCTTCTTCCA
>DIYZ01000190.1:25471-33026 GCA_002427845.1 Chloracidobacterium sp. UBA6041
TGGTCGGGGCGAGAGGATTCGAACCTCCGACCTCTCGGTCCCAAACCGAGCGCACTACCAGGCTGTGCTACGCCCCGACTTCGTGCCTCGCTGAAATAGGCAGGTAAGCATTCTATGGGGCTATGTGATGACCGGTCAAGTTTCAGTTTATCCAGTGTTCTAAGAACTCTCGCATCGCCGCAAGAGCTTTGGCTCGGTGGCTAATAATTCCTTTGACGCTGGAAGGCAGTTGAGCAAACGTCGCATCATAACCTCTTGGCCTAAACACGGGATCAAAGCCAAATCCGTTGTCTCCGCGCAATTCATGAGTGATCGCGCCTTCGCATTTGCCTTCGGTAACATTTAGTAAGTCGGCGCCATCGCTTTGTGCCCCCGCACCGTCCCGTTTCCAGCCCGCTAGTGCCATGAAGCAAACAAAGCGCGCCGTTCGTTTCCTATTTGGGTAGTGGGAAAGTTCTGCCAGAAGTTTGGCTATGCGCTCATCGTTCGAACCGTGTTCGCCGCCGAACCGAGCTGAATTTACTCCCGGCAGTCCCCCGAGTAGATCCACTTCCAATCCAGAGTCGTCGGCCAAGGCGAAAGCTCCCGTTTGTTTGGAATAGGTCAGTGCTTTTAGGATCGCGTTTTCTTTGTAAGTGCGACCTGTTTCCTTGACTGGCGAAACGTTAAAAAACTCCTGTAGCAAACGTAGCTTTATGGGCAATGCCTCCAAGGACTCCCGTATCTCGCGAATTTTCCCGGGATTACCGGTTGCAATCAAAAGCTCTAAACGGGCCTTCTTAATCATGCTAATAGTTATTTTGTCGGCGCGCTGCTAGGGGGACTATTGTGTTGCGGATCCAGGAGCGGGAGAAGTGTGCTGAAGAGGCCGAGCGGAGATCGAGTCGTTCGTTCGAGGCCTCGTTCGCCCAAAGTTGTTTCAGTGGCTGAATACGGTAACCCGGCAACCATTTGTTCGAGAACCGCCGATGCGGTTGGCTGGGTGTTCTGCGACGCCAATAAGGACGAGACAAAACTTCGCACGCGATCACCGTCATTTGTATACGTAAGAACATTGGCTGAACTGGAGATTGGCGCAAAGAAAGTGATCCTCCGCCATTCTGCGTCATTCAATGCCACCGTGGTCTTGGGAGGTTCGGTGTAGCGTCGTACATCTTCCGGAGATCCCATAACAACAAAGTCCCCCATAAATGCGACGGCGGTTTCAGCTTCAGAGTCTTCGAATATGTCTATGTTTCCGGTGCGAGCGCTTCGAGCGTGTTTGAGCAAGCCCTTGTTAATGAGTTGACGCAATGCAGGCTGATCGCGCACACCGGCAATCAACATTGAACGTTCGCTGGTCTGGTCGATGCGCATCGTTAAAAGGTGGGTGTTCACTGCCTCGAGAAATTTCTCGGGTTCATCTATTCCGTACGGAAGGAGTGCCGACTTTAAGAGGGACGCAAAGACAACTGCCGAAAGCGCGTCGATCTGAGACGAAACTGCTGTTTTTAAGTTTTGCAAAGCGCCCGCCGGGTTCTCGAATCTATAATATGTCACCGACTGAACTCCATTCGGAAGAACTTCGGAAAGCGAAGCGTTGCTGGCCCGAGCGATGAAGTCTGGTTTGAGGTGAGCGACAATAGCCGGCTGAAGGGAAATTTGATATCGATCCTCCATACCCGTTTTGAAGGGCCGCGAACTCCAGCCCAAGCTGCCAAGCACTTTTGGAGCGCTGGCCGCGATAAGACGTTGCAATGCTGAATCAATAGGCGCTTGGCCCATGATCAGCGGCACCCCGGTCGATAATAGGCGGGGGCTGCTTGCTGATGGAACGTAGCCAAAAGTCAGGGATTGTTCTCCGCCAAGTTCGAGGCGCATGCGATCTAACTCAGGATCCTCTTTAAGAGCAGATTGGTGGTGAAGAGCTACTGCAAGACAGTTTCGCACCACGCGCTCGGTATTTCCAACAATTACTAGACCGCCGACAATGGTTGCGACTATTTGGCGACCGCCTTCAGGTGCCGTCCATTGAATGAGCTCAATTCCGTCGATAGTTGATTTTCGGAAGGTTGGCTTGCCATAGGTAATTTCAGCAAGTCTTTTTAGCGCCTGTTCCACCGTTGACCGGATTCGGTTTTCCGACGTGTGCGTTTCGATAATCGCCGCTCCCTCAGGCCTTATTCTGAGAGTATCTCCTTCCTCTGTGGTCCCAAAATCGGTAACGACAATAGCGACTTGCACTCTGGCGAGAATAACCGATTGAATTGGACCAATTCCTGTCCACCCGATGAGCCCCTGTATCCAGGGGCTTTGGCGGGGAACATCACGGTGGCCTGTCACCGTATCAATGATTTTCCAGGCATCGGTTCCAGACAACGCTTCGATAACGTCCAAAGGCCGATTCGCTTCGAGATAGAGCAGGGAGTTGGCGGGGGCATACGAGGCCATGTCGACTTTTTTCGGCTTTACCCACCATAGCCATCCACCCAGCAATAAGGCGCACAGCAACCCCACAGTAAAAAAAGGTCTCATTCGTATCATCGCGCGCATCCTACTGGCCCGTCCGAGCGTACGCAACCATTAGAACTTGTGCGCGCTTTTGGAAAGGGAAAAGATCATTCCAGGAAGTTGCCGAAAATCGAACAAACCTAGGGGGGCGGGCACCGCTTAATCTTAAGAAAGACTAAAGTTAAACAATACAAAATAGAAGTTGACATTGTTTAGTCGGTACGGTAGTCTCCTATCCGATGGCAGTGAGGATGCTGCTCTCCCTTAATTTTGCTTCTGTTTTTCATGCCGGTTTTCACTCGCCTTCGCTGATTCGGAAGGCCAATTCACCCGCGAAACAAATAGCTGATTTTAGTCGAAAAGTTGCGCGTACCCACGCGCTCCATCCCGAACTTTCCCGACTCTGAATCTCAAAGGCACGCCGAGGATCCTAGTCTTGAAAAACGATAAGCAACCTCCTACCGCTAAGTTACCAAAGGGCCGACTATCACGGGCAATGAAAGCTCGAGCTCGTCTTCGTCAGCAGCATAAAATTCGCTCCCACTTCGTCGTGAGGAATAAATAGATCATGTTCAAAAAAAGCATGGGCAAGAAGAATCTGGTTGGCCTCGATATTGGCTCGAGTTCAGTTAAGGCGGTTGAGCTCCAAAGGAAAGGCAACAACCTTCAACTGGTAAACCTGGGATTCGAGAATCTTCAGGCTGACACGGTCGTCGATGGGCAGATTATGGAGCTCAACAACGTTTCAAATGTCATTACGAGCATCTTCAACGAGCACCAGATCAAGACTTCCCGAGTTGCTGCGGGTGTAAGTGGTCACTCGGTAATCGTTAAGAATATTGTGCTGCCGCAGATGAGCGAGGACGAACTGCAAGAGTCGTTTAGCTGGCACGCCGAAGAACACATACCTTTTGATATCTCAGATGTGAATCTCGACTATCAAGTTACAAGCAGTTCTTCGGACGCCCTTAACGTGCTCATGGCCGCATGCAAAAGCGACAAAATTGCAAACGTCAAACAGGCAATTCAGTTGGCAGGTAAACAGCCGGTGGTAATCGACGTTGATGCGTTCGCTCTCCAGAATTGCTATGAGCTGAATTATCAGCCGAAGGTCGGTGAAGTTGTGGCTTTACTGAATATTGGCGCCTCGACAATGAATATCAACATACTCAATGGCACACGCTCAGTCTTTGCGCGCGACGCATCAGTAGGTGGAAGCCAGTACACAAGCTTGCTTCAGAAAGAACTTGGTTTGACTTTCGAACAGGCGGAGGCAGTCAAGCGTGGTTATCCCTTCCCCGAGGGGATCGAGTCGCGGCCAATCCAGCCGATTATCGAGACCGTCTCCGATATTCTCGCGTTAGAAATACGCAAGACAATGGATTTTTACCGGGCAACAGCTGAAGAGAGCGAGGAAGCAATTCAGAAGATTCTAGTTTCTGGAGGCGGTTCAAAACTTCCGGGGCTTCCGGAATTTCTCGCCAAGCGATTCGAAATACCTGTTGAATTGTTTGATCCCTTTCGCGAGATACAGGTTGACGGCAGAAAGTTTGATCCGGACTACATGAAAGAGATCGTTCCAGATATGGCAATTGCCGTCGGTCTCGCCTTGAGAGGAGTGGAAGCGGCATGATCAAGATCAATTTACTCGAATCAATTACAGATCGGCCCACCGGTGCGGCGATGGTTGAAGCCAGAGTGGCCAACCCCCGGGTGCAGACGGTTCTGATGGCGCTCACGGTGTTTGGTCTCCTGATCCTTGGTGCAGGGTATGATTTTGTGAGTTCCAAGTCAGCTCACGAAGCTGCTCAGCATGAGCTTGAAAATCAGCGACGCATCAACCAGCAGATGCTGACGGTGAACAAGGAACAGGCAGAACTCGAGAAAAAGGCCCAGGAGATACAGAGCCGAATTGATGCGATCAAAAAGTTGCGCGAATCTCAGCAGGGACCGAGTGCAGTTCTTCGTGAGATCAAGACGCGGTTTGACAACGTGCCCGGGTTATATCTGAGAAGTCTCGAGCAGAAGGACGGCGAGCTAACAATCAAAGGCATCTCGCCTAACGAGTCTTCAGTTACGCGATTCGGCCAGAGTCTGGAGTTTTCGTCGGGATTATTTACGAACTTGAATATCGAAACGCAGCGCGAAGTGGTCCAGGGCCAAGCGAGCGATAAGGGTTCATCGCCGTCGCCTGATGGCACGACTATTCCACCTGCGGAAGTCATCGGTTTTACGGTCAAATGCAGCTATGGAGCAAAATCTCAGGCCCAACCCGCCGCGACCTCAACCTCAAATCAGGTGGCCAAGAAGTAACTGCGAGCGACACCTGCCCGGACCCGCCACCATGATGGGGGAAGGAACTAAAACAGATGAAAATTGGTAATCTTCAATCACTGCCCTGGTACCTGCGACTGGTGATGTTCGTGTCGGTTGCAGGAGTGATGTATGCAGGCTTTTGGTATTTCATCACTCGGCCCACACGCAGCGAAACTCAGTCAATTAATGCTGAGGTCGCTCAACTTCTTTCCCGAAATGCACAAGCGCAAATCGCTTCGCAAAGACTCAATGAATTTCGCGCCGTGTACAGTGCGAGGGTAGAGGAATACGAAGAATTGAAGGCCCTGTTGCCTGAACAACGAGAAATAACGATGGTATTGCAAGGCGTTCAGGATCGAGCTCGCTCAAACGGCCTGGTGCTGCGGAAATTCACTCCTAAGGACGACGTACAGCAAGACAACTATAGTGGGAAGCGAATTGAAGTGAGTGTCACCAGCTCTTTTGCCTCGCTCCGTTCCTTCTTCGAACAACTGGCGCACTATCAGCGAATCGTCTCAATAACGAATTTTCGGCTCAACCAACTGGAAAAGCAGTCAGCGTCAATGACTGTGGACGCGACGTTTGATTTGACTGCCTATTATGTATCGGCTGAGAAACTTCAGAAGCCCGCAGGTGCTCAGCCTGCCGGATCCGGCCAGGTGCCAGCTGCGTCGGTAACGCAGCCCGGAAAGTAAGTTAAGTTCAGACTACAAAGTTCTTCGGGAAAATAATCACCATGAAGCATCTAACGAAAACTCTTCGATACGGACTCGCAATTCTTCTGACCGCCGCGGGCTTCGGGTTCGGTAGCTCGAGTGCGACAGCTTTCGGTCAGGAAAAGACCGAGACGCAGGCCGTAAAGAGCCGCTCCAATCGAGGTGGTCGTGATCCGTTTAGCAAGTACGTACCGCCGCGAGTAGCACCAAAGAAAAGCGGCTTGGTCGGTCCTCCCTCCATTCAGGAGCGTATCGAGCAATACAAAGCCCAGAAGGTGTCAGCGATGACTGCGCACGTGACACCACCTAAACCTACCACAGCTTTTCTTCTGAGTGAGTTACAGGTCGTTGGGATTTCCAGATCGCCACGCGGCTACGCAGCGATCGTGGAAGCGTCCCCAATCAAGTTGGCCTACGTCATTTATCCTGGTGAGCGATTCTACGACGGTCAGTTAGTCGCTATCGAAGACAATCGCCTTGTATTTCGTAGGGAAACAGTTTTTGCCGATGGTCGACGAGAACGGTCAGTAGAAATGAAACCTCTTAGGCAGCCAAACACTGTCGACATCCTAGCGGCGGTAAAGCAGGCCCCTTCTAATTCCGCGGCGGCACCATCCGAGAAAACGTCGGAACAGAAACCCGCCCCCGACAAGCCTTAAGTTCGCATGGGTTCGATGCCCGAGCGGTAGCAATTTCGAAACCTTTCCACGCGTAGTTGTTCCATTAACACCGTCTGTAAATAGGCTACGCACTTTGACAATCAACCCCGGACGATGCCGCGTTGTGCGGCGCGCGCTTTAGGCTGAAACAGCAACGAGCGTAGCGTGTGGCGGTAACCGTCCCGCAATTCCCTTAAGGAGGGAAAGATGCTTTATCAGTCTCGAATCACAAATGCCACAAGAAGGACTACGCTCGTCCTGGCATTCTTGTGTCTCTGTGGAATCAGCAGTTTCGCTGCGCCCGATAACTCAAAAGCAATCATGACTGGCAGTTCGACCACTTCCACTGCCCAGCCTGACGAACCGGTGCCGGCGCAAAAACCATCACCTTCGCCCGCGGCTACACCGAGCGCGGTCATAACGCCGGCTACAGATAAAATGTCGCAGTCTCAGCAGGGGCGACAATATGGTCAGCCGGGTTTTGTTGGTGAACCGATCAATCTGAACGTGGTCAACGCGGACATTCGCGACATACTCAACTACATCACCGAGCAGTACAGCGTGAACTTTGTGATCGACTCTTCAGTCGGAGCTGTGCCCGTAACTGTAAACGTCCAGGACGTTCCCTGGAACGTTGCATTGGAGGCAGTCCTTAAAGCGAATCGCCTGGGCATTGAATCCAGTGGCAACATCCTCCGCGTGGCCACCACTGAAGTGCTTGCGAAAGAATCGGAAATCCAGAAAGTGATTAACGATTCGCGACTCGACGCTTCGCCATTGGTCACAGAGTTTATCCGCTTAAATTACGCTCGCGCTTCGGGAACACTGGCGCAGGCCGCGGGCTCTACCGGGGGTTTCTCAGGTGGCGCAACAAACCTTAGCTTCAGTGGAGGCGCCGGTGGTGACGCAACAGGAGGAAGTGGCGACCAGGGCCTGTTGCCGATTATCTCCCGCAGGCTTTCACGTCGTGGCTCAATCGAGGTCGATGGGCGCAGCAACACGCTCATAGTGACTGACGTTAAGGAAAACATCGAAGCAATTCGCCAGCTCACTGCGATTCTCGATCAACCAGAGCCGCAAGTGGAAATTGAAACACGAATCGTCATCGCTAACCATAACTTCAGCCGCGATCTTGGTGCGCAGCTCTCAGCAGCAGTGGTAAACCTGGGCCGCGGCGGCTTAGCTAACGTCTCAACTTTGCCTGGCGGAACCAACAGCGGACCCAACCCTTTTGGTGTGCCCGGTGGCTTGGCGGGAACTGCTCCGCCGACGAACTCACTGCGGGCAACTGCAGCCAGCACGGTCATCGGTTTGACGACCGGTCTATTCGGAACAGCCCAGATCAGCGCCCTAATCACTATGGCGGAAACGAGA